>JBEKLJ010000242.1:0-4767 GCA_050010255.1 Bryobacteraceae bacterium | reverse complement strand
GGCCATCGGGGGAGCCAGACTCGGCGTAGCGTGTCAGCCCGAGGAACTCCATCGGGCAGGGCCGGGTTTCGGTGACCGCCTGAGCGACGCGCACGCCCAGCCCGGCGTCGACCAGGTGCTCTTCGGCCACCACGATGGCGCCGGTTTCCTCGGCGGCGCGGCGGATGGCCGCGAAGTCGAGCGGCTTGACGGTATGCATGTCGAGCACGCGGACCGACACGCCTTCGGAAGCCAGCATCGCCTGAGCCCGGATGGCCTCGGCGACCATCAGGCCGTTGGCCACGATGGTGACGTCCCGGCCGTCGATGAGCTGGATGGCGTTGCCGATCTCAAATTTCTGGCCCGGCGAGTAGACGACGGGAACCTTGGGCCGGCCGGTGCGAATGAACACCGGGCCGACATGCTTGGCCGCCGCGCGGACCAGAGCGGCGGCGGCGACCTCGTCGGCGGGCGCCAGCACCACGAAGCCCGGCAGCGAGCAGGCCAGGCCGGTCTCCTCGATGCTCATCTGCGATGGGCCGTCCTCGCCGATCGAGATGCCGCTGTGGGTTCCGACGATCTTCACGTTCGCGTGCGGGTAGGCCACGGCCACGCGGAGCTGCTCGAAGCCCTTGTTCATGACGAAGCAGGAGAAGCTGGCGGCGAAGGGGATCTTGCCGCTGGCGGCCAGGCCCGCGGCCACGCCGACCATGTTCGCCTCGGCGATGCCGCAGGAGACGAAGCGGTCCGGGAACTCCTTGGCGAAGAAGTGGGTCATGGTGGACTTCGACAGGTCGGCATCCACGGCGCAGATGTTGGGGTCCTCGCGCCCGAGCTCGACCAGAGTCCGGCCGAAGGCCTCGCGGGTGGCCATCCCGAGTTTGAGTTCGAACTTGGTATTGACGTCCATCACGCCAGCTCCTTCAGCGCCAGCTCCATCTCGTCCCTGGTCGGCGCCACGCCGTGGTACTTGGGGTTGTTTTCCATGAACGACACGCCCTTGCCCTTGATGGTGTGCGCGATCAGCACGGTGGGCTTGCCCTTCACCTCGGCCGCCTCGGCGAAGGCGCGCTGGAGCGCGGCGATGTCGTGGCCGTCTACTTCGATGGCGTGCCAGCCGAAGCTCCGCCATTTCGGGAGCAGCGGCTCGATCTCCATGATGTCTTTGATGAAGCCGTCGAGCTGGATGCGGTTGTAGTCCACGATGGCGAGGACGTTATCGATCTTGTGGAAAGCGCCGAACATGGCGGCCTCCCAGATCTGGCCCTCCTGGATCTCGCCGTCGCCCAGCAGGCAGTAGACGCGCGTGGGCCGCCGGTCCCAGCGCGCGGCCAGGCCCATGCCCATGGCGATCGAGAGGCCCTCGCCCAGCGACCCGGCCGAGGCCTCCAGCACCGGGATGAAGCGCCTATCGGGATGCCCCTGGTAGATGGAGCCGAGCTGGCGCAAGGTGTTCAGCGTCTCCAGGGGCGTGTAGCCCCACTCGGCCAGGACAGCGTATAGCACCGGCGCGGCGTGGCCCTTGGAAAGGATGAAGCGGTCGCGATCCGGCCAGCCGGGGTTGGCCGGGTCATGGCGCATGACGTCCCAGTAGAGAGTCACCAGGATCTCCACGGCCGAAAGTGAGCCGCCGGGATGGCCAGACTTGGCCGCCGTGAGCATCTGGATGATGTGGCGGCGGATTCCTTTGGAGATCTGGGCCAGCTCCGGCACAAGTTGAGTGCGTGTCATCGATAACCTCAAGCTGAAGATACTAGCATACGAAGAGCAGGCGGCCCGCCGCCACGGGTGCCAACCGCGCGGCGGGGCGGCTGACGCCGGCGCTAACCGCGCGGCTGGGCGCCTGCGCCGCGGAGGCGGGCATTACTCAGGTGGGAAAACGGGTACAGGCAGCGCTGTCCACGCGCGGCAAACATCGCCGCTTGGGACAGCGGAGCCTGGCCCCGTTTTCGGCTGGCCCGGTCTTCGGGCTATCTGCGGCTGAGTTCGGCGTCGACCGCCTCGAGTTCCTTCCCCGCCTCCGCCCAGCGGCCTTGCGCGGCTAACTCGCGATACCGGCGGAAGTGGTTTCGGACGGATTCCAGGCGCGGATCGGCGCCCGGCGGCGCAAGCCGGGGCGCGTTGGGCGGCGAGGGGCCGGCCGCGGATGGCGGCGCCTCGAGCGCGGTTCCCTGGAGCGCCGAGCTGAGCTGGGCCAGCGCCTGATCGTAGGTATCCGTGTAGATGAGCAGGTTACCCAGAGCCAGGGCCACCTTCTTGAGCTGCGGCATGCGCGCCTCGGCCGCCTGGATGTAAAGCGGCTCCGCGTACAGGAAGGTCTGTTCGATGGGCAGCACCAGCATCTGGCCGCGCACTACGGTAGAGCCCTGCTGGCCCCACAGCGTCAGGTCCTTGGAGATGGTCTGGTCCTGGTTGATGCGCGCCTCGATCTGCATGGGACCGAAGATGAGCTCCTGCTTGGAGAGCTGAAGCACGGTCATTTCGCCCAGGTGCTCGCCGTCGCAGCGGGCCACCATCAGCCCGATCAGGTTGTCCTTGCTGCGCGGGGTGAAGGGAAGGATCAACAGAAACTCGGCCCGGTCCTCGCCCGGCGGGCTGGCGACCACGTAGGTGGGCGACATGGGCTCGGGTTTCCCGCTCTGCGTGCGAACGGTGCGGGCGACGTCCCATACGTCCTCGCGGTTATAGAAGGCCTGCGGATCGAGCATATGGAAGGTGCGGTAGACCTCGGCCTGCACGCGGAAGAACGCCTCCGGGTAGCGGGCGTGCGCGCGCAGGTCCGCCGGCATCTCGGAGAACGGCTGGAACAGCTTCGGGAAGAGGTGCTGGTAAGCGCGGATGATGGGGTCCGAGCCGTCGAAAATGTAGATGTGCGTCTCGCCGTCGTAGGCGTCCACGGTGGCCTTGACGGCATTCCGCATGTAGTTCACCGAGCCTAGATCGCCCAGATCGACGAGGCGCGAGTAGGGGTGCGCTTCCGAGGTCGTGTACCCGTCGATCATCCAGACCAGCCGGCCCGCCTCGGTGAGCACCAGGTACGGGTCCGTCTCCCAGACCAGGAACCCGGCCAGGGTTTGCACCCGCTCCCGCACGTTGCGCCGGATCATCATGCGGCTCTCGCCGGTGAGGTAGCCGGTGAGCAAAATGTTGGGGTCCGCCTGCGAGATGGCCGCCGCCAGCCGCATGCCCAGGGAGGAGATCGGGAACCCGCCCTTGCCCTGGTAGCGTGAGAAGACGTTGTCGGCGCCCGCCGGGTAGTTGAACTCGGGCTGCGCCGTGTGAACGAACACCGGCTCGTGCTGCACCTCGCTGTAGTACAGCTCGGGGCGCGTGAGCTTCAGGCTCGGTGTCCTGACCACCGGCGGAGCGTCCTGAATGAACAGCAGCGGCAAGCCGTCCGTGGTGATGCGGTTCGCCTCGGCGACCACCAGCCCGAAGCCGTGGGTGTAAACGAAATGGGTATTGGGCCAGCGGCTGCGGGCGGCTTCCGGCAGCAGCTCGATGTCCAGCTCGCGCGGCGTTATGAGCAACTGCCGGAGCTGCCCGTCGATGATGTAGCGGTCCACGTCGGTGTCGGCGAAGCGGTAGTACGGCCGCAGCGCCTGGATCTGCGTCACCGTGTCGTGGAACGCCTGCCAGTCCCACAGCCGCACGTTGCCCAGGACGGCCTGGTTTCGAGCGGGATCGAAGCGCGATCCCATCCGGGCGTTGGACGCGACCTCCTTGAGGCCCCGGTCGAAGGCGAAGGCTGTGCGTGTGGCCAGGATATGGCGCTTGATATAGGGCTTCTCGATGGAGATCTCGTTGGGGCGGACGTAGAGTCCCCCCACCACGGCGGGCACGATCGCCTTGCCCGCCAGCATCACTGCCAGCAGCAGGGCCCAGCGCCACCGTCCCAGCGCCACCACCACGGCGCAGCCGGCGCAGGTGGCAATCAGCAGCCACTGGAACGGCAGCGCGACGTTCTCGTCGAGCCAATCGATGCCCACCAGGAACCCGTGGTCGTTCCATAGCATCTCGTAGCGAGCGAGGAAGAACGAGGCCGCAAGCGCGACCAAGAACACGGCCGCCAGCCTGCGCAGGAAGCGCGACTCCAGGGCGCCGGAGAACAGCACGCGAGGGTCGATGCCGACGGCGTCGCCGCCGCGGTTGGGGTCGAACAGGTCGCGCAACTGCCACAGGCGCCCGGCCATCCAGTAGACGACCGCGGCGGCCACGATGAGCGTCAGCAAGAAGCGCAGCAGCAGGCGGTAGAAGGGCAAATCGAACAGGTAGAACTTGAGGGGGTGACTGAAAACCGGGTCCCGCCAGGCGGTGGCCTCGGCGGGCAGGCCCAAGCCGCCGAAGTAGCGCACGACCGTCCAGGTGTCGATCAACGTCGCTGCCAGCATCAGGGCGATCAGAAACAACACGACCGTGGAGATCCTGGCGTAAGCGGGGTAGCGGCCCAGGGCCACGCCTCCGAACTTCATCCCACGGGCGTGCGCGGCGAACAGCACGAGAAACAGCACGAGCGTCGCGGCGGCGAAAGGCCCGATCCGGTAGGCCAGCAGGCTGAGCCAGGTCGGCACCTGGCCCATTTCGCGCCACCAGTGGTAATCGATGATCGTATTGGCGGCGGCGCGCGCGCCCAGAAGGATCAGGAGCGCGACACCGAAGAGCAGGACCAGCCCGACGCGGCGCCGGGGCGCAGCCGGAATCTCGTAATGAGCCATGTGTTAGTTCCCTTCGCGACGCCACACTATCTTGCCGCCCACGACCGTCGCCACGGGGGCGCCGCGGAAGGTG
>JBEKLJ010000241.1:0-4771 GCA_050010255.1 Bryobacteraceae bacterium | reverse complement strand
TGGGGGTGTAGAAGCTCCCAAGGGTTAGGCTGTTCGCCTATTAAAGCGGTACGTGAGCTGGGTTCAGAACGTCGCGAGACAGTTCGGTCCCTATCTGTGGTGGGCGTAGGAGATTTGAGGGGAGCTGCCCTTAGTACGAGAGGACCGGGGTGGACGAACCTCTTGTGATCCAGTTGTCACGCCAGTGGCATAGCTGGGTAGCGAAGTTCGGTCAGGATAAGCGCTGAAAGCATATAAGCGCGAAGCCTCCCTCAAGATGAGATCTCCCTGCCGTAAGGCAATAAGGGCACTGGAAGACTACCAGTTTGATAGGACGGATGTGGAAGCGCAGTAATGCGTTGAGCTTACCGTTACTAATAGCCCGAAAGGCTTGACCATAAGATCTACCATTGGCGCGGACGGCGCGAAAGCGCCGCCGGCCAGGCAGAGCTACAACAGTTCGTGGCGCCCGTCAATATTCAGGCAGATGGCCTTCCGCCATCAGCCGCCAGCTCTCAGCTCTGAGCTACCAGCTACCAGCTGTCAGAGTTGAGGCTCGCGGCTCATGGCGGAAGCCAGGCGATCTTTTTGGGTGATCGTAGCGAGGGGGTCACACCCGTTCCCATCCCGAACACGGCAGTTAAGCCTCTCAGCCCCGATGGTACTGCACGCGCAAGTGTGTGGGAGAGTAGGACGTCGCCCGGATAGACAAAGCAAGAAGCCCAGGCCTTTGGACCTGGGCTTTTTGCTTGTAGCGGACGGTGGGGAGAATGGGCCGTGAATGAACGTGAATGGGCTGAAGCCCTCAGCTTCCAGCTATCAGCTTTCAGCGATCAGCGGAGAGCACCAAAAGAGAGCCGCGACCGTCGAAGGTCCGGTGCCTGAGCGTATCGAGGTCTTCGGCGGTTAGGCTTGCGCCGCGCCGGGGCTAGGAACGCCAAGTCGGCTCGTATCTAGCCCGATCTTCTCACACGCCTTCGGCTGCGGCTTGCGGGAGGCCGGCATCTTCTCAAGTTGCGCTCGGCCGGCGTCCACACAAAAACCGGGTACAGACAGCCACTTTTCGCTTGAGCGAGTCCATTGTCTTCAGCGAGTTCGGAGCGCGAAAAGTGGTAGTCTGGCCCCGGTTTTTGTACGGACCTGCGGGCGCCGACCTTCGCACGCCTTGAATCTACCGGCCTCGCGCGGCGCCTCGCTTCGAACGGTGTGAGAAGATCGGGCTAGGCCGGCGTTCGGCCGCCTTTCGCTATGGCTGGAGCGTCAGGGTGGCTTTTCCGGCGGGACCGGCGTAAATCAGCTCGATCGAATGGATGCTCTGGGTCTTGCCGCGGTACTGGAAGAAAATCAGTCCTGCCTGGGGAAGGGTGCGGTCGCCTTCCGGAAGCGAGGCCTTTTGAACGCGCTGTGCCATCGCGCGTTGTACCCCTATCGGGATCTGGACCGGTGCGGGCGGCGCGTTGGCCTCACCCTGCTCACCCTTCCCGCCGCCGCCGAAGCTGGTTTTCGACTTCGATGCGGCTGGCACAGGCGGCTCCCACTCAGGATCTCTGACGGACCCGACCACCAACCCGTATGGCCGGCTGGGCAAGGTTGTCTTCTTCCCGTTGATGCGGAGCGTAAAGTCGTCGGCGGATAGCTTGATCCGCGCACCCGGCGAGCCGAACAACCCCGTTTCGATCACCACATAGTCTTCCGTGGACAGGGTCCCTTGCAGGGTGGGGATCGAGTGCCCCTCGAACTCGGCCGCAACCGTCACCGTGCCTGCCTGAGCCTGGGCCTGATAATCGGCCGGAGTCGCTCTAGGCGGCATGCCCTTCGCTTCGATTCGCGCGTCCTTGCTTTGCGTGTTTTGCCCTTGCACACACAAGCAGATGGCGGCGATCAGGACACCGATCCTCAACCCAGGCGAAAGTCGCATTCCAGCTAAGAAGCTAGCATAGTCGAGGGTCTCGTTGCCGACGTTGATGAAGGAGACACCCAAGCCAGCAGCGGGGAATATGGGCCGTGAATGAACGTGAATGAACGTGAACGCGCTAGGGCGCGCGGCTTGAAACACTAAGCTTCCAGCTACCAGCTACCAGCTTTCAGCTTCCAGCTACCAGCTACCAGCTTCCAGCTATCAGCGGAGAGGGAGCGCGGCTCCGACGCGAGCCGGAGCGCGTCGAGGTCGGCCTGCGCGTCCGCCTGTCGGCGGGAAGCTCCTCGAAAGCCTCCCCATCGGAGACGGTGGCTTCCAAGTTCAAGTCAGACATGCTGCACCCCTGGCACTCGAAACGCGGTCCGGTAAGGGACAGGCGGGAAAAGAGGCAGTGCACGTCCGGAACAAGTACGCCCGGCTCCGCGTACTGACTGGTATGGTCCTTCAAGACATCCGCCACGCCTACCGGATGTTTGTGAGGAACCCGGGATTTACCGCGATAGCCGCTCTCTCTCTCGGGCTGGGTATCGGAGCGAACAGCGCTGTCTTTAGTCTCGCCGATGCTCTTCTGTTGCGGCCGCTGCCCATCCGTGACCCGGGCGCGGTGGTCACGCTCAGCACCGCCCCGCCCGACAGTCCCCATGGCGGCGTCTCCTACCCCAACTACCGCGATCTTCGGGACAAGCTGCGATCGTTTGACGGCGTGGTGGCATTCACGTTCTCAACCTGGGGCGTGGCCACCTCGGCCAGGGACGCCGCCCAGATGCGCATGGGCGTGTTCGTGAGCGGCAACTTCTTCCAGGTGCTGGGCGTGGAACCCACGCTCGGGCGTGGTTTCCGCCGCGATGAGGGGCAAGTGCCCGGGCGCGATGCCGTGGTTGTGCTGGGACACCAGTTCTGGAAGACCCAGTTCGCCGCGTCCCGGTCGGCAATCGGCCAGACCATCCGGATCAACGGCATCGATTTCACGGTGGTGGGTGTTGCGCCCGAGAAGTTCACAGGCATCGAGCGGTACGTTCGCCCGGCTATGTACGTGCCGCTCATGATGAAGCAGCGGCTCGACGCATCCCCGGGCGACCCGCTCGAAAGACGCGGCGACCACGGGCTTACGGTGAAAGCGCGTCTCCGGCCGGGCACATCCATGCGGACCGCGCAAGCCGAGCTGGCGGCGTTGTGGAAGGGGCTGCAACAGCAGTACCCGGAGGAGAACCGCGACCGGATCGCCGCCGTGAAGACCGAGATCCAGGCGCGGTACCAAGAGTACGTGTATGACGCGGTGATGGCGGTGTTCCTGATGGGGCTGGTCGCCCTGGTGCTGATCATTGCCTGCGCCAACGTCGCGAACCTGCTGCTGGCCCGGGCGCGTTCCCGCTCGCGCGAGATCGCGATTCGGCTGGCGCTCGGCGCCGGCCGTCTGCGGTTGATCCGGCAACTGCTGCTCGAGAGCGTGATGCTCGCCCTCCTGGGCGGCCTGCTGGGGATCGTGTTTGCGTATGCGGGGATCCGGTTTCTCCAGCGGATCCAGATTCCGACCGATCTGCCCGTGGTGATCGGCGTCCAACTCGACCATCGCGTGCTCCTGTTCAGCTTCTTTGCCGCCCTCCTCACCGCGTTGTTGTTCGGCCTGGCGCCGGCATTGCATTGCACCAGGACAGAACTCGTCCCGGCCTTGAAGGCGGGCGACCAGGGCTCGCCGGGAAAGCGGCGCACCATCGGGCGCAATGCCCTGGTCATCTCTCAGGTGGCGTTGTCGATGGCCCTGCTAGTGGCTGCCGGGGTGCTGGTGGATGCGGCCCGCAAGACGCTGGTGCTCGATCCCGGCTTCCGCACGGACCATCGTCTGACGATGGAATTCGACACCGCGCTGGTGCGCTACACGGACGAGCAGACGCGCGTGTTCTACCGCGAAATCGGGGACCGTGCCCGGGCGCTCGCGGGCGTGCGGTCGGTGGCGATGAGCTGTTACATTCCGTTCTCGCCGAACGGCGTCGTTAAGACGGTGGTCCCCGAGGGGTATCAGTTCCCCAGGGGAGCTGAGTCGGCGGCGATCGGGACGGCGGTCGTCGATGAACACTTTTTCGACACGATGAAGACTGCGATTATCCGCGGGCGGGGATTCACGGCCGACGACCGGGCCGGCGCGCGGCGCGTCGCGGTGGTGAACGAGGAGTTTGCGAGAACCTACTGGCCCAGACAGGATCCGATCGGAAGACGGTTCCGGCTGAACGACAGCCAGGGGCCTTGGGTCGAGGTGGTGGGCCTGACGAAGACCAACAAATACTGGTTCATCGCCGAACCCCCGATACAGTATCTCTACCTTCCCTTTGCGCAGGACCAGAGCTCGCGCATGAGCCTGATTGTCGAGACCGCGGGCGATCCTGCCGCGATGGCTGCGCCCCTGCGCGAGGCGGTGCGCGGCCTCGACCCGAACCAGCCCATCTATAACGTAAGGACGTTTTCGAGCTTCTACGAGCAGCGCGCCATTTCCGTCGTGGTGATGCTCACGCAGATGGTGGCGACGATGGGGTTGCTCGGATTGACCCTAGCGCTGGTCGGGCTTTACGGCCTGATCGCCTACTCCGTGAGCCGGCGCACGCAGGAGATCGGGATTCGCATGGCCATCGGGGCGAGCAAGGCGGAAGTGGTGAAGATGGTGCTACGGCAGGGTCTGGCGCTGGTGCTGGGCGGGGTGCTGGCGGGTGGCGCGATCAGCTTCGGCGTGGCGCGCCTGCTCACGGCCGGCCTGGTCGGTCTGGGCGCGCCGAACCCGATCACCTACGCAGTGGTTCCGGTTGCATTGGTACTGATTACGATGGCGGCCTGCTACATCCCGGCGCGACGTGCGTCCCTGATCGATCCGATCCGGGCGTTGCG
>JBEKLJ010000240.1:0-4773 GCA_050010255.1 Bryobacteraceae bacterium | reverse complement strand
ATCAGCAGGTCGCAGCCCTCGCAAACTTCGCCCCGGGGGAGGCCGTCACGGACGCCCAAGTGTTCCGCCGTGGCTTCGTCATAGCGCACGGCGACGCCACGCGCCCGCAGCCAGTCGATCAGGCCGGGCAGGATGGCCTGCGCCTGCTGCGCGTGCGGTTTCGAGATGATCCCGACGGTTTTAATGTCGCGCATAGAGCAGGAACTCCCGGTTCCCTTCCGCGCCCCGGATGGGGCTTTCGATCACGCCGGTGAGGAATCCAAACCCGCCGGCCGCCTCCGCCACGCGCGCGCAGGTCCGCTCGTGCAGCGCGGCATCGCGCACGATGCCGCCCTTGCCGACCTGGCCGCGCCCCACCTCGAACTGCGGTTTAACAAGTATAACCATCTCGCCCGTTTCCTTCAGGATCGGCACCACGGCGGGCAGGATGAGCGTGACCGAGATGAAGCTGACGTCGATGGTGGCCAGGTCGGCGCGCTCGCCGATGTCTTCGAAGCGCAGATGGCGGGCGTTGAGGCCCTCGCGGAGGACGACGCGCTCGTCGCCCCGCAGTTTCCAGTCGAGCTGCCCCGCGCCGACGTCCACGGCGTAGACGCGCCGCGCGCCGTGCTGGAGCAGGCAGTCGGTGAAGCCGCCGGTGGAGGCGCCGACGTCCAGGCAGACACGGCCGTGCACGTCGATGTGGAAGTGATCCAAGGCGGCCTCCAGCTTCAGCCCGCCGCGGCCCACGTACTTGGGCGGTGCGAGCACCTCAAGGCGGGCCTCAACCGGGGCGGTGTGGCCGGGCTTGTCCGCCCTCCGCCCCTCCAGGAGCACCTGCCCTGCCAGAATCAGCGCCTGGGCCTTGGCGCGCGACTCGGCCAGCCCGCGCTCGACCAGCAACTGGTCCAGACGTTGCCGGGCGGCGCGCGTCATGCCGAGCGCTGGACGATGAAGTCGGCCAGCTCCCGCAGGCGGCCGGCGCGCTCGCCGAAAACCTCCAGGGCGGCATGCGCGCCCCGGCGCTCCTCCTCCGCCATGCGCTTGGAGGCTTCCAGACCGTATACCGCCGGGAAGGTGATCTTCTTCTGCTGGGCGTCCTTGCCGGCAGTTTTGCCGAGCGCTGCGGAGGACTGCTCCACATCGAGCACGTCGTCGACGATCTGGAAGGCCAGGCCGACATGCCGGCCGTAGCGGGTGAGCGCGGCGAGCTGCGGCGCGGCGGCGCCGGCGCAGATGGCGCCCAGGCGCACGCTGGCCACGAGAAGGGCGCCGGTCTTGGCGTGGTGGATGGCCTCGAGCAGCTCCGCCGTGGCCGTCTTCCCTTCCCCTTCCAGATCCTCGACCTGGCCGGCGACCATGCCGCCAGGCGTGCCCGCGGCGGTCGCAAGTTCCTCGACCAGCAGCGCCCCGCGGCCATCCGGGCCGGGCATCCGCGAGAGCACCTGGAAGGCGAGCGTCAGCAGGGCGTCCCCGGCCAGGATCGCCATGGCTTCGCCGAACTGCTTGTGGCAGGTGGGGCGGCCGCGGCGGAAATCGTCGTTATCCAGAGCCGGCAGGTCGTCGTGGATCAGCGAGTAGGTGTGGACCATCTCCAAAGCGCAGGCGGCCCGCTCGACGGCGGGCGCGGCATCCGAGACGGCGCGCGCGGCCTCCAGGCACAGAATGGGACGGATGCGCTTGCCCCCGGCGAAAAGGCTGTAGCGCATGGCGCGATGGATGGTCGCGGGGGGCGAGGTCTCGGGCGGGACCAGGCGGTCCAGCTCGGCATCGACGAACCTGGCTTCCTGCTTCAGGTAGTCGCGGAAAGTCATGCCTTCTCGGGCCGGAAAGGTTCGGGCTGGATGCGGTTGTTCCTCTTGGTGAGGATCTCGACGCGGGTTTCGGCTTCCTCGAGCTGCTTGCGGCAGCTCTCGCTCAATAGGACGCCGCGCTCGTAGAGTTCCAGAGCGCGTTCGAGCGGCAGGTCGCCGCCCTCGAGCTCCTTCACCACTCGTTCCAGCTCCTCCAGGCTCGCCTCGAAGCTGGCCGAGGGCCTGTCTTGCTCGGGCTGTTCCGGCATGCCATTCATTGTAGAACGCGCTGCGGCGGACGGCTCGGCGGCCAGATGCCAGCCTCAGAGTAGGGCCGGAGCCACAAGCCCCTTTCAGACGGCTATGATGGAACATCGAGGAACCGATGCAGCGCCATACTCTCATTCTCTTCGCCATCGCGCTGGGGGCCCACCCCGTGCCAGCACAACCATCGCGTACAGTCCAGGTCCGCACGCCGAACGGCGTCCTGGAGGGCATCGTCAGCCCGGATAACGGAGTCCGCTCGTTCAAGGGCATCCCTTTCGCCGCGCCGCCGGTCGGGCCGCTGCGGTGGAAAGCGCCGCAGCCCGCGCCGGCCTGGACCGGCGTCAGAAGCGCCGCCGAATTCGGAGCGCGCTGCTCTCAGGGGCGCGTCTTCGACGACATGATCTTCCGCGACAACGGCCCCAGCGAGGACTGCCTCTACCTCAACGTGTGGGCGCCCGAGGCCGCGTTCGCCGGCAGCTCGCCGGACAAGGTCAAGCTGCCGGTCATGTTCTGGATCTATGGCGGGGGCTTCATGGCAGGCGGCAGTTCCGAGCCGCGCCAGGACGGCGGGAACCTCTCCACCAAGGGCGTGGTGGTGGTGAGCTGCAACTACCGCCTCGGCATGTTCGGCTTTTTCTCGCATCCCGAGGCGGCCAAGGAATCCCCGCACAACGCGACCGGCAATTACGGCCTTCTCGACCAATTGGCCGCGCTCCAGTGGGTGCACGACAACATCGCCCTTTTCGGCGGCGACCCGGAGAACGTAACGATCTTCGGTGAATCGGCCGGCTCCTTGTCGGTGAGCGGCCTGGTGGCCTCCCCGCGGGCTAGCGGCCTGTTCCAGCGCGCCATCGGTGAGAGCGGCGCATTCTTCCGCGCCGGGATCGGGCCGCGGCCGCGCGCCGAGGCCGAGCAGGCGGACGTCAAGTTCGCCGAGGCGGCCTTCGGAACCTCTTCCCTCGAGAAGTTGCGCGCTCTGCCAGCCGAGCAGATTCTCGAAGCCTCACGGAAGCCGGGCGTGTGGTTCATACCGGATGTCGACGGCTGGTTCCTGCCCGAGTCGGTGGAAGCCATCTACGCCGCCGGCAAGCAGAACCGGGTCGCGCTGCTCGCGGGGTGGAACACCGACGAGGGTAACTACCGGGCCTTTTTCGGCGATCTGCCGCCGACCGCCCAGAACTTCATCACGCGCGCCCGCGAGCGGTACGGGGACAGAGCCGATGCGTTCCTGACGCTGTTCCCCGCCGCCACCGACGCCGAGGCCAAGCGCTCGGCCGCGGACATCGCCGGAGACAACTTCATAGCTTTCGGGACCTGGAAATGGATCGAAGCACACGCCCAAACCCCGGGCGTCCCCGTGTACCGCTACCACTTCGAGCGCAACCTGCCGCTCCCCGAACCGGCCGCTCCGCACGCCGGCGAGATCGAGTACGTCTTCATGGCCCTACCTTCCAAGAACCTCCCGTGGCAGCCCGAGGACCGGCAGGTTTCCGAGCTCATGGCCGATTACTGGACGAACTTCGCGAAGACCGGCGATCCCAACGGCCCGGGCCTGCCTCAGTGGCCGGTCTATCGCGCTCAGGACGGCTACCAGGTCATGCACCTGAACGTGCAGTCGAAGGCCGCGCCCGACGATCGCCGCGTGCGGTACCTGTTCCTCGACACTCTCCCGCGCTCGGCGGTTCCGGCTCCCGGTCCGAAGTAGCGCTTAATCGCTCGAGGTGGACGTGCAGGCGTTGGGCCTGCGCCCGTGCTTCCGGACACTTTCTGCTAGCGCAGTAGATGCGGCCCTATCGCGCGCCGCCTCGCTTCGAACGGTGTACTACTATCCTGCAGTTTCTTATTGCGGCGCGACGATTTTCAGGCGGTTTGGTTGCGGCTATGCCGCGCTATGAGAAGATCGGGCTAGTGGAACTTCAGCCGCAGCCGGCCGGCTGGGCTGTTGTATTCGAGCACCAGGTCCTTGGGCTTGTACTTCCCCTCCAGCGAAAAGTACAGCAACCCGGACAGCGGTTCCCTAGTCTCTCTCTCCGGCAGCGCCTTCTTCTTGAGCACCGCCAGCACCGGGTCTTCCTTCTCGATCCCGCCGGTCCGGACGGTTGCACTTGCCGTGGTGTCCGAGGGGGCGGTTCCCACGCCTACGTCCGATCCCGGAATGCGCATTGGAGGCCCGCCCATGCCGCCCCATGTCGGCCCGCCACGCTGCGTCATCACGCCGCCCCCCGGGGCCGAGCTCACCACCAGCGCGTCCCGCCCCGCAATCTGTGACGGCGCGAACGGCTGCGATTTCTGCCCGTCCTTGAAGCTCCGCAGCAGGAAGTCGTCCCGGTTCACCGTCAGCGGCTCGCCCCCCATCGGCGCCACGTTCACATCCACCAGAATGAAATAGCCGCCCAGGTCCGAGCCGATCTGTTCGCGCACGGCCTCTTTGCCCAGGTGGAGCGTGGCCGTGATCGTCACCCGGGCGTCGGCCGCCTTCGCCGTCGGAGGAGCCTTGTCGGCAGGCGCCGCCACCGCCGCGATCGTCCATAGCAGAGCTGCCAGCTTCAGCATTTCAGTCTGAACCTCGCTCTAGAGGGGACGCTGCTCGTCCACCTCAGGTCTCCGGCTAACCCGATCTTCTCACACCGTTCGAAGCGAGGCGCCGCGCGAGGCCGGCAGATTCAAGGCGCGCGACGGGGTGAGCCCGCAGGCGTACTTGAACAGTACGTCGAGGACTCACCCCGAGCGCAAC
>JBEKLJ010000239.1:0-4799 GCA_050010255.1 Bryobacteraceae bacterium | reverse complement strand
GCCCTCCGGCCGGCCAGCCGGGTCAGAGGTTGCGGTTGTCGTTTACACTTGGTACGGGAGGAGGGCCCGCCTATGGCCACGCGCCCCAAGACACAGGGCGCCACCGACCTGGACCGGTTCGCGGGGCTGGAGCCGGAAGACCTCATCCGGGCTTTTCGCCTCATGCACACCTCGCGGCGGCTGGACGACCGCGAGATCCTGCTCAAGCGCCAGAACCGGATCTTCTTCCAGATCGGCGGGGCGGGACACGAGGCCATTTGCGCCGCCGCCGGCATGGCGCTGCGGCCCGCCCACGACTGGTTCTATCTCTACTACCGCGACCGCGCGCTGGCGCTGGCGCTCGGCATCACGCCCGCCCAGATGCTGCTCTCGGCCGTTGGCGCCGCCGCCGACGCGGCCTCCGCCGGCCGGCAGATGCCCTCGCACTGGAGCGCCCCGCAGTTGCACATCGTCAGCGCCTCCTCGCCCACCGG
Source organism: Bryobacteraceae bacterium (assembly GCA_050010255.1). Taxonomy (GTDB): domain Bacteria; phylum Acidobacteriota; class Terriglobia; order Bryobacterales; family Bryobacteraceae; genus JBEKLJ01. The sequence continues at coordinate 4,326 of JBEKLJ010000239.1, read as the reverse complement.
CACGCAGTTTCTCCAGGCGGTCGGCTGCGCCGAGGCGAATCGCCATCTCGATCCCAGCTCCGACGCCGTGGTGCTAGCCTCGGCCGGCGAGGGCGCCACCAGCGAAGGCGAGTTCTGGGAAGCCCTGAACGCCGCCTGCCTGGAGCGCCTGCCGGTTCTGTTCCTCATCGAGGACAACGGCTACGCGATCTCCGTTCCCGTCGAGAAGCAGACCGCCGGAGGAAACATCGCCCGGCTGGTGAGCGGCTTCCCCGGCCTCTTCATCCAGGAGGTGGATGGCTGCGATTTCCTGGCGTCCCATGAGGCCATGCGCCGGGCGGCCGAATACTGCCGGTCCGGGAAGGGCCCCGCGCTGGTGCGCGCCCGCTGCACCCGGCCCTATTCGCATTCGCTTTCCGACGACGAGCGGCTCTACAAGACCGAGGCCGAGCGCGCCGCCGAGGCCGCCCGCGACCCGATCGTGAACTTCCCCGAGTGGCTGGTCTCGGAAGGCGTGCTGGACCGCTACGCGCTTCAGGTCCTGCTGCATGACGTTGACGTGGAGATCCAGGAGGCCACCGAGGCCGCCCTGCGCGCCGAGCCGCCCGCGCGCGGCTCCGCCCTCCTGCGCCTCTACTCGGACCAGGTCGATCCCACTTCGGAGGCGTTCTCGAGCGCGCCGCAGTTCTCCGGCGAGCCCCGCACCATGGTGGACGAGATCAACCTCACGCTGGCCGAGGAGATGCGCCGCAACCCGAACCTGGTTGTGTTTGGCGAGGACGTGGCCGATTGCAGCCGCCAGGAAAACCTGAAGGAGTGCAAGGGGAAGGGTGGCGTCTTCAAGGCCACCCACGGCCTGCAAATCCAGTTCGGCTCCCAGCGCTGCTTCAACACGCCCATCGCCGAGGCCGCCATCGTCGGGCGCGCCATCGGCATGGCCACACGCGGCCTGAAGCCCGTCCCGGAGATCCAGTTCTTCGATTACATCTGGCCCGCGATGATGCAGGTCCGCAACGAGCTGGCCACTCTGCGCTGGCGCTCCAACGGCGGGTTCTCCTGCCCGGTGGTGGTGCGGGTGGCCATCGGCGGGTATCTGACTGGCGGCTCCATCTACCACAGCCAGTGCGGCGAGGTCGCCTTCACCCACATCCCTGGCCTGAGGGTCGTCTTCCCCTCGAATGCGCTGGACGCTTGCGGCCTGCTACGCACGGCATTGCGCGCCGACGACCCCGTGCTGTTCCTCGAGCACAAGCGGCTCTACCGCGAGACCTACAACCGTTCGCCCCACCCCGGCCCGGACTTCCTGATACCCTTCGGCCGCGCCAATGTGGTCAAGGGCGGCCGTGACCTCACCATCCTCACTTACGGCGCGCTGGTGCAGAAATCGCTTCAGGCCGCCTCCATTATCGAGCGGCAGAGCCCCGGCGTCAGCGTCGAGATCATCGACTTGCGCACGCTGGCGCCTTACGACTGGGCGGCCATCGAGCGCAGCGTGCGGAAGACCAGCCGCGTCCTGGTCGCGCACGAGGACTGCCTCTCCTGGGGCTACGGCGCCGAGATCGCCGCCCGCATCGCCGCCGAGTTGTTCGACGCGCTGGACGCGCCCGTGGCCCGCGTCGGCGCCCTGGATACCTGGGTCGGGTACAACCCGCAGCTCGAGAACGAGATCCTGCCGCAGGCGGAGGACATCGCGCAGCAGATCGAGAAGACGCTGCGGTATTAGGCTGGGCTAGCCGCCGCCGGGCGGCGAAGCTGGCGGGAAATAGTAAAGCAGCATGGATTTCCCGACCCGTTCCTGGCGTCTCACGAGATCCGGCCAGAGGCGGACTTCCGGATGTTCGTCATACAACCCCAGCCGGGTGACTTTCCAAACCGTGATGCTCACCGCGTTCCAACCGGACGCGGGGTATTGAGGATGCGACGGCGTGACGGGCGGGAGACCGTGTCTGGCATAGTCGGCGAGGATAAAGGGTGCAAATGACACCCGCGTGGCGCCAACTTCCTGCAGCCTGCGGCCCAACCGGTTCATGTCCTGGCCCCAGTCCAGATCGGAATCCGCAAGGATCTGTTCGGGAGCGTCTCCGGTGAACTCGTTCATGTAGGCCAGGTAGTCGGGATGCGCCAGCACCGAGGCGAGCCCAGCCCAGGCGAGCAGCACAGCGCCCGTGACAACAGCCCATCTCCTGCGCCCACGAACACACTCCAGCGCGCCAAACGCCGCCAGTAGCGACAGCCCTCCATACACCGGCAAGAGATGGCGGAGCCCGATGTTGATGCGGTTGAAGGCGGAAAAAACAAGCAGGGCAGCGGTGAAGACGACTGGGGGCCAGAACTTCGGTACGCGCCGCAGCCACACAAACATGCCAATGGCGAGCAGAAGCAGGAACGCGACGGGGGTCTTCACCGCCAGAAGAACGAAGTAGTAGTACCACCAGCCCGTCTGGCTGCGCTGCCCCAGCAGGTACGCCGGATGGCCCTTGTCGAGATGGGCCTGCGCGTCGCCAATGCCTTGGAAGAACTCCGGGGCAGGCACCCTCAGGCTCGCCCAGTTTGGCGTTTTGAAATGTGCTGGTCCGAAGGAAAACCTGTATGCCGCCCAGACCATCAGCGCTGCGACGACAGCGGCCGCGGCGAGCGGAAGTACCCAGCGCCGGATGTGAGACAGCAGCGCGCGAACCCCGGGCCGTTCGACCGCGAGGTGCACCACAGCCATCGCCCCCACCGTGACAGGCACAAACGCGAGCGCGGAGAACTTGGAGAGCACCGCCAGGGCCGAAAGAATCCCAAGCAGGAGACCGCTTCTGAATCCCGGCCGCTCGGCGAACACGAGGGCCGCGTAGAAGGCGCCAATCGTAAACGCCGTCGGGGCCATATCCGTGGTGGCCAACCCGGCATGTGCTAGCACCGCCGGCAGCGAGGTGAACAGAAACACGGCCAGGATCGCCAGCCCGTTTCCGCCGGAGCGGCGCGCCCAAAGAAACACAAATGCGCTCGCCAGCCAGAAGAACGGCAGAATGCCGAGGCGCGACAGGGCCAGCCTGCGGCCGTAGTCTTCAGCAGAATAGAGCGCAACCGCGCCCGCGTGGTAGATGGAGAAGGTGTTCGGCAGCCGCGCCCCATCCAGGTAGGGGCCAATGGCGCTCGCAATGCGCGCCAGCGGCGGGTGTTGCGGTTCGAGCGTGTAGGTGTGCTTCTGGAGCCATTCGAGGCCGCAGGCTATATGGGCCGGCTCATCGATGGTGTGATTGAACACCACATAGGTCGCGACGATCCGGGCCGAAGCCACGAGGACCAGCACCGAACACACGCGGATGGGGTGAGCGGTCAGGAGCTTCCAGAGACGCCCGGCCCAAGCCGGCCCGGCGGGCGGCATGGCGCCGGCGGCGGCAACCTTGCCAAAGCGCCTCTTTCGCTTGGCCATCCTGGAATCATAACCCGCCCGGCAGCGCGCGACTGGCGGGGGACCTCTCCAGGAGCAGATTCGAGCCTGTGCTATTCTGCTCGTTTCCCAATGGGTCGCAAGAAGCGCAAAACCCAAGCTGCGAGGATCAGCCCTCGCGCCGGCGCTCCCGTGCCGCAGGTTGCGCCTGGAGCAGTGCTGCCCCGCTGGTGGCCGCTCGCCGTGCTGCTGCTCGCCGTGGCCCTCTTTTACTGGAGGCCGCTCGCGTCCGCGGGAACAAGCATTCAGTGGGACGCGGTCGACGTACACTACAGTCCGCAGAAGTACTTCGCGGATCATGTACGCGAGGGCCAGCTGCCGTTCTGGACGCCGTACGTGTACTGCGGCTTCCCTTTTCTGGCCGACCCGCAGGTCGGTGCGTGGTATCCGCTGAATTGGCCGTTTTTCCTGGCCGGTATTACGCCGCAGGCGATCGAGCTCGAGATCGCACTGCACGCGCTGATCGCGGCGGCGGGTGCGTACTTGCTGGGCGTCTTTCTGCTCCGATCGGCGCCCGCTGCGCTGGGGGTAGCCCTGCTCTATGCGCTTTCGGGCTTCTTCACGGGGCACAGTTCGCATGTCGGCATGTTCCAGGGCGCCGCCTGGCTGCCGTGGCTGCTGCTGGCCTTCCTGCGATCGCTCGAGGGCGACCGGCTCAAGTACGCCGCGCTCGCCGGCGCCAGCGCGGGCCTGATGGGGCTGGCCGGCCACTTCCAGACCACTCTGTACGGCCTGGCGACGCTGGCAATCGTCGCCGGCCTCGCGGTCGCGCGCAAGCCGCGCGCCTGGCGGCCCGCCATCGTCTCGTTCGCCGTGGCGGCCCTGGTCGCGAGCCTGGTTGCCGCGATCGTCATTTTGCCGGGCCTGGAGTTGACCCGTGAATCGATTCGCGCTCACGTGGACACCTC
>JBEKLJ010000238.1:0-6908 GCA_050010255.1 Bryobacteraceae bacterium | reverse complement strand
CCCAGCCCCTCCCACACCCGACTGCAGGGCGTTGAAGACGAGCTTCTCGGCCTGGAGCACGAGCGTGTAGTCGCTGAGGCTCGCGGCCGTGTCCAGCACCAGGCTCTCGATGCGGACCAGGTGGTCGCGGCACAGGCCGGCGGCGGCGTCGGCTGCGGTGATTTCCCGCGGTTCCAGGGCCTCCCGGCCGGTCACCCGCAGAACGGCATCCTCGAGCACCGGGCTCAGAGTGGGCGCCGAGATGAAGCCCAGCGCCTCGACGCGATCGCCCACCCGCACCCGCGGGCCGCCCGCGGTTCGCACCATCAGGCCGCCGGTCGCATCTTGAATGAACACCGTGTCCGCTGAGGCGTAGGTCACCGCGCCGCTGATCTTGAACCGGTGCCGGAGGGAAGCGGTTGCGGAGTACTGCAAAAGGCCGTGAATCGGCTGCGGGCGGAGGCCGGCCGGGCCGTGGGGCGCGCGTTCGATCACGCTCACGTGCTCCCACCCGGGCACCAGGATCTGGATGCCGGTGAGCTGCCGCAACTGGTTCGACAGGACCCCGTAGACGCCGTGCACGCGCACCCTGGCGTCCACCAGATCGAGCGGCAGCGCACGCGTGTGCGGCCAGGGCAAGCGCACGCTGAGACGCTCGCTGCCCGTAGCCAGGACGAGATCAGCACGTCCGTACTGAGGCCCTTCAACCCGGCGCACAATGCCCTCTACTTCCACCCATTCGCTGTCGAACCGGCCGGCGATGATCTCATCCTCCGGCAGCCGCTTCGGAATCGGGAACTGGCCCGGACCCAGGATGATCACCTTGGGGTCGGCGATGATGGGCGCAAATCGTCCGATCGAGGCGCGCCCGCGCACCTCGACCTCCATCCCCGCCGTCAGGTTGGGCGGCAGATCCGGTAGGACCATGACGTAGACTCCGGCGGTCTCATCCTGAACGAAGAGGAACCACGACGCCGGATCGACGAATGTGACCACGCCGCGCAGGTGAACCCGGTAGGCCGGGATCGGGCCAGGCAGCAGCGCGTCGATCTGCTCGACTCGTGTCAGTGTCGGCAGACCGGCGGGCGGCTCATGGGATACCGGAACTCCAAGCGACCCGATCAGGTCCGAGCTCCTAGTCATCTGAATGCGGGCCTGGATCAGCGCGCCGGTCAGGCTGTAACGGTTCTCGACAATTCCGCCGACGCGGCCGCTTTGGTTAACCAGCAGCAGCAGCTCGGGGTCGATGAGCGCCGCCGGGATGGCGAGCACGCGCACGCCGCCGCTTTCCAGGTCCAACGCCGTCTCCAGGTCGCTGTCCACGGTGAAGGCGCGCACCGTGACCGGGAATTCGACGTACTGGTGTTGCCACCGGCCGCTAACGATGTCGTGGGCGGTCACGGGCTTGGGCAGCGGCACGCGGCCCATCCCGTACGGGTGGGTGGATGAGGCGCGAATTACCGGCGCGCCGTCCGCGTACGCCGTGATCCCTTCGACCTCGACCACCTGATCTCGACCCAGAGTCCGGTCCGCTTGCGGCAGATCCACTCGCACGGCCGCAGTCGAGTCCTGCAAGAAGAAGCCATCGGGGTTGTCGACGTTGATGTAGAGCACAACGCCGCGGAGCCGCGCGGGGAGCCCGCGGCGACACTCAGCCGGCGAAAGCTGCCGGATCTCGGCGACGGTCTGGAGCAGCTTGGGCGGGCGGTTCAGCCGCGCCACAACAAAGGCCGCCGCCGCCGCGACAGTCACTGCCGCGGCGCAGGCCAAGAGCATCACCTTCCGAACGCGCGCAGAGCTCAACCGCATGAACAGGTTCCGTAGAACATATCGGCAGGAATTCTGAGGAACTGAGTGGACCTAGCCGCTGCGCGCTAGCCGCCGGGCCAGCCAGCTCCGCCAGCCGGCCCCTGGCTCTCTGGCCCGCGGCCCGCGGCGTGTCCTACAATCAAACCAAGGCCGGGCGCGTAGCTCAGGTGGATAGAGCATCGGCCTTCTAAGCCGAGGGTCGCTGGTTCGAGTCCAGCCGCGCCTACCAGTTTCAAACCAGCTCTAGCCCGACCTTCTCACACGCCTTCGGCTGCGGCTTGCGGCGCGCCCCTCAGGCGGCGTTCGGCCCCGCTTCGGATTGAGGCGCCCGTGCCCGGCAGAACAGGTTATCCAGCGCGCACACGCCCCCGCCGGCCAGCACCAGGCTGAGGTTCGCCACCAGGAGCGTCAGCGCGTACTCATAGCCCGCCGGCAGGAAGAAGCCGTGCTTGGCGTGGACGGCGAGCACGGCGACGGCCATGTTGATCGCCAGCAGCGCCGCCGCCCAGCGCGTCAGCGCGCCCAGGATCAGCGCGATCCCGCCGAGGAACTCCACCAGCGTCACTACGACGGCCGCCACGCTCGCCAGCGGAATGCCCGTCCCGACCAGGAACTGAGCGAAGCCGTGGAAACCGTACACAAACAGCTTCTGGCTGCCGTGAACCAGAAACACCACACCCACGATCCAACGCAGGGCGGCGATGCCAATACCCTGCCACTTCCCATCACAGCGCTCCATTTCGCCTCCTCGCAGAAGTCGTTCAAATCTCCATGCGGCCCAGGCGGTCGCGCATGGCGTCCGCCACCGTCCGCTCCACCCGCTTCACGGCCTCGAGACCCGCATCCGTGATGCGCAGCGTGATCACGCGCCGGCCCTACCGTTGCGCGGCCGGCTCGGCTTCGACGGCGGCCTCGCTGTCGCGCCGGAAGAGGCTGGCGGCGAGGTAATCGTGGTGCATGCGCGCGATCACCTCGAGCTGGATCCGCTTGGGACAGACCACCTCGCACTCGCCGATGTTGGTGCATTGGCCGAAGGCCTCGCGGGTCATCTGCGCCACCATGGCCCTGGCGCGGCCGTCGCGCTCGAGCTCGCCGTGAGGGAGCAGGCCGAGGTGGGCGATCTTGGCGCCGGTAAACAGCGCGGCGGAGGCGTTGGGGCACTGCGCCACGCAGGCGCCGCAGCCGATGCAGGCCGCCGCGTCCATGGCGCGCTCGGCCTTCTCCCTCGGCACGGGGATCGAGTTCGCCTCGGGCGCGCTTCCGGTCGAGACGGAGATGTAGCCGCCGGCGGTGATGATGCGGTCCAGAGCGCCGCGGTCCACCACCAGGTCCTTCACCACCGGGAAAGCGCGGGCGCGCCAGGGCTCAAGATACACCGCGTCGCCGTCCTTGAAGTGGCGCATGTGAAGCTGGCACAGGGTGACGCCCTTGAGCGGGCCGTGCGCCCGGCCGTTGACCATGCAGCCGCACATGCCGCAGATGCCCTCGCGGCAGTCGTTGTCGAAAGCGATCGGCTCCTCTCCCCGCCCGATCAGGCCCTCGTTGACGACGTCCAGCATCTCCAGAAACGACATGTGCTCGCTGATGTCGGTGGCCTCGTAGCGCACCATGCGGCCGCGGTTTCGCGCGTTCTTCTGCCGCCAGACCCAGAGGGTGAGGTTCATTTGTAGCTCCGTTGCGCCGGCTTGACGTAGTCGAACGCCAGCGGTTCCTTGTGCAGAACGGGTGCGTTGCCCGGGCCACGGAACTCCCAGGCGGCCACGTAGTTGTACTCGGCGTCGTTGCGCAGCGCCTCGCCGTCAGGCGTCTGGTATTCCTCGCGGAAATGGCCGCCGCAGGACTCGTTGCGGTCCAGCGCATCCACGCACATCAGCTCGGCCAGCTCGAAGAAGTCGGCCAGTCGGCCCGCCTTCTCGAGCTGCTGGTTGAAATCGCCCTCCTCGCCGGTGACGCGCACCTCGCGCCAGAACCGTTCGCGCAGCTCGGGAATCTGCTCCAGCGCGTGCCGCAGGCCCGCGGCATTGCGGGCCATGCCGCAGTACTCCCAGACGAGTTTGCCCAGCTCGCGGTGGAACGAATCCACGGAGCGGGTCCCCCGGACGCCCAGGAGGCGCTGGATGTTCGCGCGCACCTCGCCTTCGACCTCGCCAAACGCCCCGTGGCTGGCATCAACCTTATCCAGCTTCTCGCTGGCCAGGTAGTCGCCGATGGTATAGGGCTGGATGAAATAGCCATCCGCCAGCCCTTGCATGAGCGCACTGGCGCCCAACCGGTTGGCGCCGTGGTCGGAGAAGTTGGCCTCGCCCATCACGTAGAGGCCCGGGATCGTGCTCATGAGGTTGTAGTCCACCCACAACCCGCCCATGGTGTAGTGGCTGGCCGGATAGATGCGCATGGGGAGGTGATAGGGGTTCTCTCCGGTGATCAGCTCGTACATCTCGAAGAGGTTCCCGTAGCGCTCGTCCAGGGCCCGGCGGCCCAGCCGCTCGAAAGCCTCGCTGAAATCCAGGTACACGCCCTGACCGCCGGGGCCCACACCGCGCCCCTCGTCGCAGACGGCCTTGGCCGCGCGCGAGGCGATGTCGCGCGGCGCCAGGTTGCCGTAGCTGGGGTACTTCCGCTCCAGGAAGTAGTCGCGCTCGGCCTCGGGGATTTGGTCGGGCGGGCGCGGGTCGCCTTCCTTCGCCGGCACCCAGATGCGGCCGTCGTTGCGCAGCGACTCGCTCATCAGCGTCAGCTTCGACTGGTATTCCCCCGTCACCGGGATGCAGGTCGGATGGATCTGCGTGAAGCACGGGTTGGCGAACAGCGCGCCGCGCTTGTACGAGCGCCAGATCGCCGTGGCGTTGCACCCCTTGGCGTTGGTCGAGAGATAGAAGACGTTGCCGTAGCCTCCGGTGGCCAGCATCTCGTGGCGCGGGAGCATCCGGACCTGCCCCGCGGCCACCTGCCGCTGGAGGGCCTGGTAGGCGCCCAGCAGGAGCTGCTGGCCGGTCTGGCTGCGCGCGTAGAAGGTGCGGGAGACCTGGGCGCCGCCGAAGGAGCGGTTATCCAGATAGCCGGCGTACTCGCGGGCGAACGGCACCCCCTGCGCCACACACTGGTCGATGATGTTCAGGCTGATCTCGGCCAGCCGGTAGACGTTGTACTCGCGCGCGCGGAAGTCGCCGCCCTTCACCGTGTCATAAAACAGGCGGTAGACGCTGTCGCCGTCGTTGTCGTAGTTCTTGGCCGCGTTGATGCCGCCCTGCGCGGCGATCGAGTGGGCCCGGCGGGGTGAATCCTGGAAGCAGAAGCAGAGCACCTCGTAGCCCAGCTCGCCCAGCGAGGCCGCCGCGGAGGCGCCGGCCAGCCCCGAGCCAACCACGATGATCTGGTACTTCCGCTTGTTGGCCGGGCTAACCAGCTTCAACTCGAACTTGCGCCGGCTCCAGGCCGTCTCGATCGGGCCGGAAGGGCTCTTAGAATTCAGCTCCATTACGGCACCTCGCTTCCGACCACCCGGGCCAGCACGGCGACAGGAATCGAAATGTAACCCGCCGCGATTAGCCAGGCGATGACGTGGGAGGCCAGCTTAAGCCTCGACATCCACTTTGGGTGGCTGACGCCGGCCGACTGAAACATGCTCCAGATGCCGTGGTACAGGTGCAGCGAAAGCAGCCCCACCGCAACCATGTATCCGATCGCGACCGGCACGTGGCGGAACCCTCGCACCAGGTTCTGGTAGGCGAAGAACTGCTCGGAGCCGCCGGCGCCCGTCACCGGACCCTGATAGCCCAGTCCCGCGCTGCCCGCGGTGAGGTGCAGGATGTGAAAGATCACGAACGCCGCGATGATAGGTCCGCTCCATACCATGGTGCGCGAGGCATACGTCACACCGACGTCGTCCTTCTTGATGTAATCCTGCGGCCGCGCCCGCTGCTTCATCAGCCACAGCAGGAACGCGGACCAGACGTGCAGGGCCACCGCGGCGATCAGCACCGTCCGCACCGCCCACAGCAGGGCCTCGCTCGAATGGAGCAGCCGCGCGTAAGTGTTGATCTGGTAGACCGCCTGGCCGCTGACGATCTTCGGCGGGATGAAGATCTGCAAGTTGCCGGCCAGGTGGCCAAAGATATACGCGACCAGCATGACGCCGGTCACCGCCATCACAAACTTCTTGCCGACGTAGGCTTCGTAGAAGCCAACGGGCCTACTCAGTGAGGTGTCGATAGCGACTGCGCCCATTCACACCCCCGCTTGGTAACCGCACCATTATAGGCGGTCTCGAGCGCCGCCAGACAAGAGATTCGGATATCCGAATCTTACGGTATCCGCTCGCCGTGCGCGGGCCGGCTCAAGTGAGCATAGTAGCCCAAGTCCTCGCCGGTCAAGAGCTTGGTGGCGAAAATGATCTGGCCGGTGTGCCCGGAGAAGTGCTCGACCGCCGTGTAGACGGCCTCCAGCACCGTGACCTCGTAGCCTTGGATTGAGACGCGCTCGGCCAGGCGCGCCTGAGACAGCCCCTCCAGGACCGCCGAGGCCTCGCGGACGGTCACCGCGAGCCCGGCGGCCAGATCCCGAGGCGAGGCGCCCTGGCGCGCGGCGAACTCGGCGTCGCGCTGACGGATGTCCGCCGCGCCGCTCACGCCCGCAATGATCCACTGCCGCACGTTCCCGCACAAATGCAGGACCAGGTTGCCGATGGCGTTCTGGTTCTGGCCGCCACGCTGCCAGGCCTGCTCGGCGTTGAGGCGGCCCAGGCAGTCCTCGATGCGCGCGGCAAGCTGCTCCAGCTTCTTGGCCGAGAAGACGAGGAAGGTGCGGTCCAGCCCGGTCTCCATCCGCCCCAGTATAGCGGCGGCACGGCGAACCGTTGCGGGCCGCCCCGCCACGATGTAGTGTAGAACCCATGCGCAATCGAGTCACCCCCCTGGTCCTTCTGGCTCTCGTGGTTCTCGCCGGCTGCTCGCGCCCGGGCGGCGGCCGCATCGATCCCGCCCTGGCCTCGCTGGTGCCGGCCGACACGGTGATGCTGGCCGGAATCAAGCTCGAGGCCCTGCGCGGCACACCGGTCTACAAGAAGCACCTGGCCTCGAGGATGCCGTCGATGGACCGCGAGTTGGCGTGGGCGGGCCTGG
>JBEKLJ010000237.1:0-4848 GCA_050010255.1 Bryobacteraceae bacterium | reverse complement strand
CGGTCACAATCACCAGAAAGAAACGGTAGACCGTGCAGCGTGCGCGGCGCGACGCGCACGCGCCGGCCTCTTCCCGGCCACCCGGGAGCGCGGCTGGAACGCCGGATCTCATTCGGCCGTCAGATATCCCGCATTTCTCACCAACAACCTGCTGCGGCCCTCTCATCGCGCCTCGCTACGGTCGTGGTGAGAAAAGCGGGATAATGAGTTCGCCGAGCCGGCTCCGGCCAAACCATGACGGAAGATGACGCCCCCCGCGACCCGCTGCCCCGGCCGCGGCACCGGCCGTTCGCGACGGTGCTGGCCTGGGCACGCGACCTAGCTATCTCGATTGCCATCGCCGGCGTCGTGATCGTCTTCATCTACCAGCCCGTCCGCGTCGAGGGCACCAGCATGTTGCCGGGGCTGGCGGACCAGGAGCGCATCTTCGTCAACAAGTTCATCTATCGCCTCGGCATCGGCGAGATCGAGCGGGGGGATCTGGTGGTCTTCTGGTATCCCGGGGATCAGAGCAAGTCCTACATCAAGCGGGTGATCGGGTTGCCCGGTGAAGTAGTGGCAATCGACCGCGGCGTGGTCAGCGTCAACGGCAAACCGATCCAGGAGGACTACCTCCCAGACCAGTACCGCGACGCCCTGTCGATGGCGCCGCGCAGGGTCGATACCGACCACTACTTTGTGCTCGGCGACCATCGCAACTCCTCCAACGACAGCCGCAACTGGGGCCTGGTTCCGCGCTACTGCATTTACGGTAAGGCCGTGTTCGTCTACTGGCCGCTGGAGAAGATCGGGCCGGTCAGGTGAGCGGGTCTCAGCCTGCTCCGCCGACCTCGAACGCCGGGGAGCCCTCGCCAGAGATCCGCGGCGGGTGCGGGAATTCGAACGGGACGATCTGCTGGCGATCCTCGGTCCCGTCCGCGAGGCCCAGGGCCAGCTTCCAGACCTCGTCGGCGGCGGCGTACCGGCCCAACCCACGGTAGATCTCCGAAAGCTCCTTCAGGCTTGCGAAGATGTCCGGGTGATCGCAAGGAAGCGCATGGGCCTGCAGAGTGAGCGCATAGCGCACGATCTGCTCGGCCCGCCCGTGCTTGCCCTGGCGAGCGTAAAGGTGGCCGAGGCGGGCCAGCGGCTTTGCCATGGCCGGGTGGTTCCAGCCGACTCTCCGCTCCCGGATGCCAATCACCCGAACCAAGTGCCTCTCGGCCTCGTTGTAGCGGCCCTCATGCAGGTAGAGTTCGCCCAGCTTGCCCGCAGTAACGGCGACATCCCCGTGGTCCGCCCCGAGCGCAGCCTCCTTGATGCCCAGCGCACGGCGGTAGTGGAACATGGCGACGGCCACGTTGCCTTCGAGCGCCTCAACGTCTCCCAGAACATCCAGCGTCCAGGCCACGCTCAGGTCCGTGGGCCCGACGGAAAGCTCTGCGATCCTCACCGCGCGCTCCAGGACGGCCCGGGTCTGCTCGTGCCTGCCGATCAGCCGGTAGAGAATCCCCAGGTTGGTCAGGACCATGGCCAGATCCGGGGCAGAAGGGCCGCACGCCCGCTCCAGCACGGCGACCGCCCGCTTCAGCAGCCGCTCGGACTCGCTGTGCCGCCCCTGCCGGCAGCGGAGAACGCCCAGCCGGTTGAGCGCGAGCGCCAGCCGCGGATCGTCCCCCCAAGCCTCATGTGCTGTCGCGACCGCCTTGGAAAGCAGCGTGGCGGCCTCGTCGACGCTGCCAAGCTGACACACCAGTTCGGATGTCTCGACATAGGACCGGAAGACCGCGTCCGCCACCTCAGGCGGCGTGCGCGATGCTTTCCGCGTGAGCAGACCCAAAGACATCCCTTGGAGACTCCAGATTCCTACACCCTCGAATGCGCCACCATTCGAGATACGCCCCGCGGAGGGTGCGCCCAGCTTACACACCCTACACCAGTACTCCCCCCGGGGACGTACAGGATCAGTTCCAGTTTAGCCAGAGTTGCACGCTAATTCAAGCATTCTGCAACATCTATTTGCAGATTCATTCCGCGTGACGAGGTACTTTTCAGTCGTAGAAGTACCATGAGTACCAAAACCCCAACTCGCCCTTAACGCCGGTTCAGAAGCCACATTACCCCGGACAGCGCCAGGCTCAGCAGGAGGCAGGTGGCTAGCGGGAAGTAGAAAACGGAGTTCCGGCCCCGAATGAGGATGTCGCCCGGCAGCCGACCCAGCCGCAGCGGCAGGCGAGCCCCCAGCGTAAGTAGAAGGCCAGCCAGGACGAAGATGGCTCCGGTAGCGATCAATGTCCGGCCAAGCGTCATGATGACTCCTGCCCGTTGTCGGCGAGGACGCGGGCTGGCCGCCGGCGGCGCTTCAGGAAACCGGCACGACGATGCGCCCGCGGTGCAGCCCGAGCAGGATCTGCACCAGGCGGTGGGCGATCAGCTCGTGTAGCGTCAGCAGCTCACGGTTGGCCGCGACTATGGCTTCGACGTCGCGCGGGTCCGCCGCGCCGCCACCGGCTTTGAGGGCCGCGGTGGCTTCCTTGATAATCGGGTCCTCGATGACTTCGCCGGCCATCTCCCAAAGCGTGATGAACCGGTCCACCGCCGTGGGGAAGCTGACCTCCCACACGCCGAAGTCGCTGGTGGTACGCGGAGGCTTGAAGTCGAGGTTGAACGGCCCGTTGTATCCGTGGCTGCGCAGCAGCACCAGGACGTTGAGCCAGTCCAGCGGGTTCACCAGGCCAACACCGATATCCACGTCGTGCTTCAGCCGGTAGCCGTCGTTGACATCGAAGTGCCACAACTTGCCCGCCAGCAGCGCCCGGGCCAGCGCGGCCCGCGGCGCGCCGCCCCACATCAGCTCGTGCAGGTACTCGGGGTTCAGCCCGACCATCTCCGGGTGCGTCAGCAGGCCGGAACCGATGAATCCCAGCATGGCATCGCTGGTGGGCAGCAGGATCTCGGCTTGCGGCTCGAACGGCTTGGCCTCCAGGCAGTGCTTGAGCGTCGGGCGGCCGCGGCGCCCGGCGATTTCGATGTCGGCCTCGCAGGCGGCGTTCAGCCCCTCGGCATACCAGCGCAGCGTCTCGGTCTCGTCGATGGCGCCCTGGACGTAGTAGCCCAGCGAGCCGGGCCAGTAGACGGCGAATTGCGCGCCCAGCTCATGGCCGATCTGCACCGTGTTGCTCAGCCGGAACTTCGCGTACTCCCGCACCTCGGGCGACTGCGCCGCCGGGCTGTCGGCCCAGATGGCGTGGTAGAAGGTCTCGGTCGTCACCATCGAGCATTTCATGCCATTCTCGGCGAGCGCCTTCTTGATCCGCTCGACGATGGCCCATTGCTCTTCATTGCCGAGCGCCCCGGTCGGTACGACGTCGGTGTCGTGCGTCGTCCAGTAGCCCACGCCGATTTCGGCGTACTGGCGGATGACGTCTTCGAATCCGCTGGCCTCGCGCGTGGGGGCGTGGAACAGCGCCTGGCCCTGATAGGCGGCGGCCCACTGCGGGCCGGAGAGGAAGTACTTGCGGCGCACCTCCGGCGAGTGAGAGCCGCCGCAGGCTCTCATTAGCCGGCTGACGAGTCCCTGCTGCTGGTCTGCTGGAACGGGTCTCATGGTGTAGATCTCCTCCAGAACCATGATAGTGGAGCGCGGGGGATCTGCGGCCCTCTCACCGCGCCTCGCCACGGTCGTGGTGAGAAAAGCGGGCTGGAACACCACGGCGGCCTGGCTGCCGGCGCGGCTGGCGCCGCCTGGACAGCGCAGCCTGCCAGGGCTGCCAGGATCACTTCTTCTTCGGGCTCGGGCCCACCTCCCCGCGGAACCGTATGTCCGTGTCGGTCTTGAACATGTGAAAGGCCGAGTACTCGAACTGGTTCTCGACCAGGAGGCCGCCGCCCACCATCGCCCGGTGCACAATCGAGGCCGGCGCCAGGTAGCCGAGCGGCGTCATGACGTAATCCACCCTGGCCTCGTCCCGGATGGTCCTCTCCCCATCCTGGCGCGTTGAGCTCAGGACGACGCGAAGCGGCATCCCATCGTCCTCCCGCACCCAGAGCTGGCCCTCCAGCGGTTGGTGAATGGCGTGGCGGCTCTCGAAGATGAGCAGCGACCCGGAGCCGCTGGTCTGCCTGAAGCTGAGGATGGTGGCGCGGTCAGCGCCGATCTGGCCCCCGCCGGCACCGGAGAAGGCGTACTCTTCCAGGCGGCGCCGGGTGAACAGCAGCAGCACCTGCCCGAAATCAGTCGCGGCGCCAACCAGCCCGTGCTTCTCGAAATCCTCCAGCATTCGCTTCCTCAGCCCGTCGTCTTGGGACTGCAGGCCGGCGACCAGGGTGCGGCGGGCCTTCGCCCGGGAGGCCACCTGCCGGCCATCCACCGAGATGACCTGCCGGAACTCGTGCAGCGCGCCGGGCGCCTCCCTGAAGCTGCCAAAACCGTATTCGGAGATGATCTCGCGGCTGCGGTATCGTGGGGGAGGCGGCCCGACGGCCGCGGTGCCCAGCCGGGGGCGGAAGCGCCGGGGCCGCTGGAGCGAGCGCTGGACCAGCTTCTCCTGAGCCAGGATCTTGGGCGCGCTGGCGCGGAACACGTCGGCTTCCTCGGAAACCCGGGCGAGGATGCGCTGGAGCTTGGCGTCGGCCGGGGCCGAGGCGGCCAGCAGCAGGAGGAATCCGGCCCACATAGCCTGATTGTAGCCGAGGCCTAGCCTGATCTTCTCACACCGTTCGAAGCGAGGCGCCGCGCGAGGCCGGTAGATTCAAGGCGCGCGACGGGGTGAGCCCGCAGGTCCGTTACGGATCGAGGACTCACCCCGAGCGCAACGCAGAAGATGCCGGCCTCCCGCAAGCCGCAGCCGAAGGCGTGTGAGAAGATCG
>JBEKLJ010000236.1:0-4914 GCA_050010255.1 Bryobacteraceae bacterium | reverse complement strand
GGAGACAACGCCTCGACGTGACCTGGACGACGAATACGTCGCCACCTACCTTGCGCGCGGCTACCTCACAACGGCGCGAACGCCGTTTGTGTCAATCCAGCGGCTGTTGCCAGGCATGAGTCTCACATGGTCCAAGGACGCATACCGATGCTTCAGAGCATGGGATCTCGCCAAGGTCGCCCCGGTACGACTCCGGAATGACAGCGAGTACGAAGAGCAGTTCAGATCCCTGCTGGAGGCCGCCCTGCGCGCCACTGTCAACCCCGCGGGAACGAACTGGGTTTCGCTCTCGGGTGGCCTCGACTCCTCGAGCGTCCTGTCGGTCGCTGGTAAGCTCGGGTTGAGCAATATCGGCGCTTACTCGTTCATCTCCCCAGGGTCTCCGCAGGGTGATGAGCAGCATTGGGCACGGGCGGTCATCGATCGGTATCCGGTCCCCTGGTATACGGTGGATGCGGCGGAGGCGCTTCCTTTTGCGGAGCTGCCGGACTCGTTCGAATTCCAGGGTGAGCCCACATCTGCCGTCCTCTATGTTAAGACTCACCGGCTGCTCGATGCCCTTTTCATGCAGCACAACGTCAAAACGGTGCTGACGGGTCACGGCGGCGATGCCGTCCTTGGCGCGAGCCCAGGAACAATACCCGCTTATCTCGTCGATCATCTCTTTGCAGGCCACCCCCTGAAAGCCCTGCTCGCCACGCGGGACTGGAGTGCCAATCACTACAACAAGCGATCGGTGTCCTTTTTGCTGAGACACGCGGTGCTCGGTCCCGCTGTCGCCCATCTGCACGGCTACCAGTTCGAGCCGGATCATGGGCTGCCGCTCCCTCCATGGATGGAGGAGCAATACGCGGAGAAGTGGCAGATCTTCCGCCTGAGCCGTCGCCAGGTGGCTACGCGTGATCGTTATCCAGGACGACAGGCGATCTGGGATTCTGTGTGGGCGCACGCCCTGTCGGCAGGAAGCGCTCGAAGCCACGTGGGTTACGACATCCGAAAGCCCTTGCTGTACCGGCCGTTCTTTGAGTTCATGTACGCCGTACCGGGTGAGCAGCGCGTTCAGCCGCGTTGCGATCGCCATCTTCAGCGACGGGCCTTGAAGGGCATACTCCCCGAGCTGGTCAGGCGCCGGGGAACCAAGCTCTTCGGCACTTGGGCGTTTGTGGAAGGGCTCGCACAGTCGCCCGGCTGGCTGGACTACCTTTGCGAAAACCCGCGGATGCCACAACTGGGAATCACCACGGGCCCGAAGTGGCGGGATGCCATTAAGCAGGCTTCCGTGGGGAATACCTTCGGGGACCGGTTCTTCATTGCCGGCGTCACGCTCGAAGTATGGCTAAAGCAGATGGCGGCGTGGCACCCGCATCAACCCTCTAGTATTCTGCGAAGTACCCGTGCACCGGCGACGAGCGAAGCTCATGGGGCGCTTGGGAATGCCAGGAACCACCCATGAATCTGGGGGGAGAACGCAGTAGTTCCGTTCACGACGTTCGGACTGCAGATGTTACGATAGGCACTAAGTGCACTTCTCCAAAAGCGCGGACCATTTCGTTCATTGGGACTTCAACGCCGGCTGTTCCCCCCTTCCCCAAGAGGAAGACTCAACGGAGAGCAGCCTAATGAAACCGGACGGGTCACGTGCTGGTTAAATCCGGCATCTTGACGTCCTAACGACACCCAGAGCTTCTGCTGCGTGAGCCGCTTCGCCAGGCGCCACCGCTTCCGGCTGTTGCCCGCCAACACCGACCGCTGCGATTCGCCGATGCGGTGGTAGAGTGAGGCTTGCAGAAGATCAGCCGCCGCGACGCCCTCGGTTTTCTCGGCCTGCTGGCCGGGACGTCATGCCGCAAACCCTCCGAACGCGACGGCGATGTTCGGCTGCTCGGCCAGCCCCGGCGCCCGGTTGCCGACGCGCTGTCTCCCCTCCCGCTCCATGACGTTCAATTGAGCGGCTACCTCGGCCGGAAGCTCGACCTGTGCATTCGCAATCGCATCTTCGCGCTTGACCCGCGGCAGCTCGTCGAACCCTTCCGGCGCCGCCAGGAACGCCAGTGCTGGCAAACGGAGTTCTGGGGCAAATGGCTCTCGGCAGCCGCCGCGGCCTGCGAATACACGGGAAACCAGGAATGGCAGGCGCGGCTCCGGCAGTCCGTCCAGGAACTCCTGGCCACGCAGGACCCGGACGGGTACATCGGGAACTACGCTCCTGACAGCCATTTGAAGTCGTGGGACATCTGGGGCCGGAAGTACACGCTGCTGGGCCTGCTTGCCTGGCACAGCCTCACCGCCGATCCCGCATCGCTCGAAGGCGCCCGCCGGCTCGCCGATCATCTGCTCAGCGAAGTCGGCCCCGGCAAAGCCGACATCGTCACACTGGGGCTGTACCGCGGGATGGCCAGCAGTTCCGTGCTCGGACCTGTGGTCGAGCTCTATCGCCGCACTCGCGAAGAGCGTTATCTGCGATTTGCCGAGTACATCGTCGCGCGGTGGTACTCCCCGCGCGGCCCGCATCTGATCGAGAAGGCGCTCGCCGGCGTGCCTGTAGCAGAGAGGTTCCCGCGTCCCGAGAAGTGGTGGTCCTGGGAAAACGGCCAGAAGGCGTACGAGATGATGTCCTGCTACACCGGACTCCTGGAGTTGTATCGGGAAACGGGTTGGAAAGACTGCCTGAACGCAGCCGTCCGGACGTACGAGAACATTCACGACACCGAGATCAATGTCGCTGGATCCGGGTCGGCGGACGAATGCTGGTACGGCGGCCAGGCGCGTCAGGCGCAGCCCGCGCACCGCGCCATGGAGACCTGCGTCGCCACAAGCTGGATCGAGCTCTCGGCCCGCCTGTTGCGCATCACCGGAGACGCACGGTTCGGGGACGAGATCGAGAAGACCGCCTACAATGCGCTGCTGGGCGCGATGACCCCCGACGGATCGTCGTTCGCGCAGTACAGCTCCCTCGATGGCGTCCGCGAACTGGGGCCGCCGCAGTGCGGAATGAACCTGAACTGCTGCGTGGCCAACGGGCCTCGCGGCCTCATGCTGCTGGGGGAAGCCGCCGTCGTGATGCACCAGGAAGGCCCCTGCGTCACTCTGTATTCCGGCGGCGTGTGGAGGCTTCGCCTGCCCTCCGGTGTGTTCTGCAGGCTGGAAGCGAAGACGGACTATCCAGCTTCCGGAAACGTGGACATCGTCCTGCGCCCGGAGCGGCCTGTGTCCTTCCCCCTGCGCCTCCGCATTCCCGCGTGGAGCCGGGAGACGTCCCTGGCGGTGAACGGATCTCCGCTCAGCGGCGTCGAGCCGGGCGCCTGGGCCCTCGTCGAGCGGCGCTGGAGACCGGGCGACCACGTGAGCCTGCGGCTCGACTTGCGCGGCAGAATCCTGCGCGCAACGGACAGCTCGCGTTCCTATGTCGCGGTGGCTCGCGGTCCGCTGGCGCTGGCCAGAGACGTCCGGCTGGCGCAGCCAGGCTCGATCGGCGAAACAGTCGCGGCAATCCCGAAAGAGCAAGAGCACATTGCCATGCAGAGTGTTCCGCCTCCGGCTGGCATTGAGATGGCCTTTGTCGCCGGCGCCGGCGGTGAACTGCCGTTGTGCGACTACGCATCGGCCGGCAATACCTGGAACGATCGCTCCCGCTTCCGTGTCTGGATGCCGGTTTAGCCCCCATTTCTCACCACGACCGTGGCGAGGCGCGACGAGAGGACTCGCGCCGGAGGCGCGCCCGCTGTCCGCTGATCGCGGAAAGCTGATAGCTGATAGCTGATAGCTGGTAGCTGATAGCTCGCAGCTGTTCCCGCGCCCGCGATGTGCCGCTTCTGCGCCAGAGGCGCCCAGCCGCGCGGCTAGCGCCCGTACGGAGACGGCGGAGCCGGGGGATAGCCCGGCGGCGGAGCCGGGGGGTAGCCCGGCGGCGGTCCAGGCGGCGCTGGCCGCGCGAACTTCTCCGCCCACCGGATCCGCCCCGTCATTTGCATCACCAGGAACAACGTCAGAATCGAGCCAATCGTGATCGCCAGTCCCGTGAAGCCTTTCCAGAAAAAGGCGTAGGAGAACAGCACCAGGTAGATCAACTGCGCCAGGCCGGCCTCGACCGCGGCAAACCGCATCCCTACTACCAGCCGCAGATAGCTGATCACCAGGAAGATCGACACGGCCGAGCAGATCGCGAACGCCGCGTGGATCGAGATCCGGTCCACCAGGTAGGCCAGCAGCAGGTGGAACGAGAAGAACGCGCAAGCCAGGAAGAAGTAGTTCATGGGGTGCAGTTCGATGCCCCGCATCGTCGTGATGATGAACATCAGGAAGAAGAAGAACAGCAGCGAAACCGGCGCGAAGACGCTTATCTGCCCTGCCAGCGGCCCGGGTTGCAGCTTCTCCGGCATGGTCATGCCGATGTCGAACCCCGAAACCAGGTTCTTGTAAGACCAGGTCAGCTCCCAGCCGCCCGCTGTTGCGCGCTTCTGGGTCGGGGACAGGGTGTTCTCGGGGAAGTCTATGTCGCGGAAGTTGGTCGTCATCTTGAGGACGAAGTCGTGGACCTGCGTGACCTCCCCCCCGAAGCGGTAGTGCCAGGAGCCGAGCCCTTGCGAGCGGTAACCCACCCGCACCACCGCGTCCTGGTCCGCTCCGATCCGCAGCAGCGCCGTGGCCGCGCTGCTGGCGTTCGCGAGCGGCGCCGGCTTGCCGTCCACGGTGAATTCCAGGTCGTCATAGACCGCCCTCGCGGCGGGGAACGGAAGGATGAAGGTGACCATCTGGTCCTGGCCGCTGGTGTTGCGGAACGTGTACAGGCCGGAATAGGCGACCGCGTACGTGCTGTACCAGAGCAGGCCCTTCTGCCGGTGCTCCAAGTCGAGCCGCACGTTCACCCGGCTCTGTTGGAGCGGCAGTGCAACTCGGCTCACGCTACGGACCGGC
>JBEKLJ010000235.1:0-4922 GCA_050010255.1 Bryobacteraceae bacterium | reverse complement strand
GGAGGCGTGCCGCGCCCCTGCAGCGGAGCCTGTCAGTGAAAGAATCGGCCCGCCTCAGTGGGCCGTTTGCAGGTACTCGCCCGTAGTCGCGTTGACGAAGATCGAGAAGCCGCTCCTCGATACCGACTCGCCCCAGATCACCCTCCAGGCCGGGTCCGGGAAGCGGGAGGTCTGCTCGAGCAGGAACCGGATCGGCAGCTCGGGGTGCTTCTGGGCGTAAGCGGCGCCCTTCTTCATGGCCGTCTCCAGGGCCGCGGGCGAATCGACCTTGAGCGCCTGGATCAGGAAGGGCCGGGCCGGGCCGCCGGGGGACCAGCTATCGCCCGAGCCGCCAACGACGCCCGCGCGCAGGTTGCTGGCCACGGATTCGACCACCGAGTAGGTGTACCGACGCGACTGCCCGGCGCGCTCGGAGACAAACGTCGCCTCCCAGGCGCCCGCCTTGCCGCCCTGGCTCGGCACCTCCTTCAGATCGAGGGCGCCCACGCGCAGCAGCCAGCAGTCCGGCGCCCAGGCTCGGGCCTGCGTGTACATCTTGTAGACCGCCGAGAGCGCCGACACCGGCTCGGGCGGCGTGGCCGGCTTGGGCTTCTCCACGGGTTTGGGCTGTTCCGAGCAACCGCTCAGCAGCAGCGCCAGTGGCAGGGCGATAAGAGCGTAGCGTCGTTTCATGTCTGATTCTCCGAAGCCTCATTCTAGCCGAAGATGGGGCGCAAGCCTACACCCCTCCGCTTCCGCTGCCTCAAGGCCGGGTCAGGGCCATGGGCGCTGACGACCTGGATTCCTCTGACGCCCGCCCGAGCCGGCTCGCGGCTCAAGCCGCCGCGCCTCCGGCCTGTGAAGCTTGGAGCGCCTGGTCGAGGTCGGCGAGGATGTCGTCGATGTCCTCAATGCCCACCGACACGCGCACGTACTCCGGAGTCACTCCCGTGGCGACCTGCTCCTCGGGCGTGAGCTGCGAGTGCGTGGTCGAGGCCGGGTGGATCACCAGCGTCTTGGCGTCGCCGATGTTGGCCAGGTGGCTGGCCAGCTTCACCGAGTCGATGAAGCGCACGCCGGCTTTGAGCCCGCCGCGGATGCCGAAGCCGAGGATCGCGCCCGCGCCGTTCGGCAGGTACTCTTTCGCCAGCGCGTGGTGCGGGTGGCTTGCCAGGCCGGGATAGTTCACCCACGCGACCGCCGGGTGCGCCTCGAGGAACTCGGCCACCTTCTGCGCGTTCTCAACGTGCCGCTCGATTCTGACGTGCAGCGTCTCCACGCCCAGCAGGAACAGGAAGGCCGCGAAGGGGCTCATGCAGGCGCCGGTGTCGCGCAGCCAGTGCGTGCGGATGTGAAGGATGTAAGCCAGGTTTCCCACCGGCTTGAAGGCCTCGGCGAACACCAGGCCGTGGTAGGCATCGTCGGGCGCGCAGAACTCGGGCCACTTCCGCGGGTTGTCTGCCCAAACGAACTTCCCGCTATCGACGATCGCGCCGCCGATGTGCACGCCGTGCCCGCCCAGAAACTTCGTCGTCGAGTAGACCACGATGTCAACGCCGTGGTCGATCGGCCGGAACAGCGCCGAGGTCAGCACCGTGTTATCGACCACCACCGGCAGCCCGAGCTTGTGCGCGGCGCCGGTAATGCGCTTCCAGTCCGGCACGTCGTTCTTGGGGTTGCCGATCGACTCCAGATAAACCAGCCGCGTGTTCTCATCGGCCAGCTTCTCGATCTCCTCCGGGCGATCCGGATCGAAGAAGCGCACCTCGATCCCCAGCTTCTTCAGCGTCTGCGTGAACAGCGTCCAGGTCCCGCCATACAGGCTGGTGGCCGAGAGGAAGTTCTGACCGGCGTGCGTGATGGTGAGAATGGCGGCGGTGATGGCCGCCTGACCGCTGGCCAGCGCCAGCCCGCCGATGCCGCCTTCCAGCGCCGCCAGGCGCTTCTCCAGGACGTCATTGGTCGGGTTCATCAGCCGGGAGTAGATGTTGCCGAACTCCTGAAGCGCAAACAGCCTGGCCGCCTGCGCGCTGGATTTGAACACGTAGCTCGTGGTGGCGTAAATCGGAACCGCACACGCACTGGTGGCCGGGTCGGGCTCCTGGCCCGCGTGCAAGGCCAGCGTCCCTATTCGATAGTCCTGCTCCTGACTGGACATGGCGTTCCTTTCCAATTGAAGACGGCCGCGTACCGCCAGTGGTTTCCGCCGGCCATCATGACTTTGTCTATCGAGTATATGGTATATGGCCTGACAATAGCAACCCAACGCAAGTTGTGCCGGTGGCCTGCTTTTGTGCTAGAGTAGCGCAGAATTCGGAGGCAAGCCATGTTCTGTACCGGTTGTGGTCACCAGATCGATTCTGGGACCCGATTCTGCCCGGGCTGCGGAAAGCCCGCGGAAGCGCCACCGCCGCAAGCCGCATCCTACGCGCCGCCAGCGGCGCAGCCGTTAGCTCCGCCACCCCCGCAAGCCGCATCCTACGCGCCGCCAGTGGCGCAGCCGTCAGCTCCGCAATTCCCGCAGGCCGCGCCGTACGCGCCGCCAGCGGCGCAGCCGTTAGCTCCGCAGTTCCCGCAGGCCGCACCCTACGCGCCACCGCCAGCGGCGCCGCCGCCAGCTCCGCCGCCCCCGCAGGCCGCACCCTACGCGCCGCCGTACAGCGCTCCACCGCCGTATGGCGTTCCACCACCCTATAGCGCGCCACCGCAGCCCCCGCAGGCTTACGCTCCGTATGCTGCTCCTGCGCCCCAGTGGGCGCCGTACCCGATGGTGCGGTACGCCGGCTTCTGGCGGCGGGTCGCGGCGTATCTGATCGATGGGCTTCTGATGGGCGCCGCCATGCTCATCGTGTTCATCGTCCTGGGTCTCCTCGGCGCCTCCGCAGCAGCGGCTAGTGGAGAGGCGGGCGCGGCAGCGGTGTTGAGCATGTGTCTGTTTATCGTGCCGTTCCTCGTTGTCGGCGGCTGGCTGTACTTCGCGCTGATGGAAAGCTCGGCCAAGCAGGGCACGCTGGGCAAGATGGCCATCGGCATCAAGGTGACCGACCTCAACGGGAACCGCGTCTCATTCGGGCGCGCCACGGGCCGGCACTTCGCCAAAATCATCACCTCCCTGATTCCTCTCGCGATCGGGTGGATGCTGGTGGGCTGGACGGCGAAGAAGCAGGGCATTCACGACATGATGGCCAGTTGTCTGGTGGTCTGCCGCTAGTAGGAATGTAGCAGGCCGCCGGCGCCCACACAGAGTGAGCGCAGGGAGGGACGATGTTTTGCACGCGTTGCAGTCAACCGGTGGCGGCCGGAATGGTCTTCTGCCCGGGGTGCGGCAGCCGGGTTGAGGGGTTGCCTCAGCCGGCTGCGGATGCAGCCGGGCCGCCGCCGCAGCCTCCGCAGGGCTACGTTCCCCAGCCGGCGGTTCCGCCGCCGCAGCCCGGCCAGCCTTACTACCCGCCGGGTTACGGTCCGCCGCCGGGTTACGGCCCGCCGCCGGGCTTTGGTCCGCCTCCGGGGTACGCTCCCTATGCCGCCGCGCCGCAGTGGGCGCCATACCCGATGGTGAGGTACGCCGGCTTCTGGCGCCGGTTCGTGGCTGCCCTGATCGACGGCCTGGCGTTTGGCGTCTGCTTAGGGATCGTCGCGTTCATCGTGATGCTCATCGCCGGGGTCGGCGCCGGAGGGTTCGCCGCGATGGAGCCCGGGTCTGCGCCGCCGGTGGGGATGATCGTCCCCATAGTGCTCCTGTTTTACGTGGTTGGCCCGGCGGGCTTCTGGCTCTACTCGGCCCTGATGGAGAGTTCCACCAGGCAAGCCACGCTCGGCAAGATGGCGCTCGGCATCAAGGTCACGGACCTCAACGGGAATCGCATTTCCTTCGGGCGCGCCACCGGGCGGCATTTCGCGAAATTCATCTCCGCGATGATTCTGTACGTCGGTTTCATGATGGCGGGTTGGACGGAGAGGAAGCAGGCGCTGCACGACATGATCGCCGGCTGCCTCCTCACGGCGCGGCAATTCTGAGGGCGCGTCCCGTCTTAGGTACCGGGTCTTCTGGGCGAAGTGCGCCGCGTGCTCCGCCAGCCGCGGTGAGGCGCCAGATGGCGGCAGTCATCGCAGCCGGCGATCGACCTCTAAGGGCACGGGAGCGCCAATCCTGATCTTGGAGAAGTCCCGGTGTGCGGGGTTCAGCAAATAGTTGCGTTCGATGGGAACCACGACCGACGGCACGCTGAAGACTGCTGTCGCGCCGCGCTTGAGCCATGCCGTTCCGAGGGCTTGAGTCGACCGCGGCGGACCGGGGTCAGCCCAGCCTGCGGGAAGGTCGCTATCGGTGAGCGTTTCGACATGTAGCGAGTCCGGAATATCGGCCGGGATGGATACCAGCCCGGAAGGCATCTGCGCCAGGTCGAGGTGAACGAGCAATTCGAGCACCGCCAGGGAAAGGCTCGACGCCGTGTAGACCATGCTGGCGCCGATTCGGTTCCAGCGGCCACCAACCAGCCGGGCGCCCTCGCCATCGAAGCGGGCGTGCTCCGGACGGCAGATCCGCCAGACCCGCATCAGGCAAATACACCGTGCTCGATGCGCGTGAGGACGGCCCCCACCTCCACCGCACCGATATCGGTGTCCATGAGCGAGAGAGGAGCCAGGTTGCGAAGAGCGCGGTTGGGCTGCTCGAGCCACGCGACCGCTTTCTCGCGCGTGCCGAAGATAGTGACTGCGCGCGCCAACAGGCGGGCGAGCCGGACCAAGCGGTCGGATTCCCCCACCGTCAGCCGCGCTTGCTTCTTCCTGCGGGCGAAGGTGCGTTTGGAGGCGGAGAGCAGCGCGTTCAGGTTCGACGGCGAGTTCAACTGCCGTGCCACGGCTTCCAGCGCTGCCTGCGGCAGCCCGCCCCGAATCGCTTGGATCAGAGCGGTCTCCGTGGGCCTCCGGGCGCCGAAGAC
>JBEKLJ010000234.1:0-4924 GCA_050010255.1 Bryobacteraceae bacterium | reverse complement strand
GACCGCCGACTTGCGCCAGCAGGTCGAGCTCGAAATCCGCCTCGCTCTGGACAACCTCCACTCCTCCGGGGACCAGTTGAAGGTGGCCGAGGAAGGCCTCCAGCAGGCCGAGCGCGAAGTGGCGCAGGCCCAGCGGCGCTACGAGGCCGGCGTCGCCACCAGCCTCGAACCCATTGACGCGCAGACCCGCCTGGCGCGGGCGCGCGACAACCGCATTGCCGCGCTGCTGGCGTATAACATCGCCCGGATCAGCCTGGCGCAGGCCATGGGCGCCATCCGGCAGGTGATTCAATAGGAGTCGGGCCATGAAGAAGATCCTGATACTGCTTGCCGTGCTCGTCGTCGCCGCCGTCGTCATTCTTCTCGGGGCGCGCTCCTGGTTCGGCCGCGCGGACGAGGGCACCATTCGCGTCTCCGGCAACATCGAGCTGACCGAGGTCAACATCTCCTTCAAGGTCCCGGGCCGGCTCATCGAGCGTTCCGTGGACGAGGGCGATGCGGTGAAGAAGGGCATGATTGTCGCCCGGCTGGACAAGGAACAGCTCCTCAGCCAGCGCGACCGGGCCCGCGCCGCCGTCGCCGGCGCCGAGTCCCTGCTGGTCCAGCAGCAGACGGCCATCGAGTATCAGAGCGCCATCCTCGAGGGCACCATCCTCCAGCGCGGCGCCGAGGTCACGGCCGCCCAAGCCCGCCTGGCGGCGCTTCTGGCCGGCTCGCGCACGCAGGAAAAGGAGCAAGCCCGCGCCGCCCTGGAGCGCGCGCAGACCGAGTACGACCGCGCCGCCAGCGACTGGAAGCGCGCCCAGAGCCTGATCCAGAACCAGGACATCTCCTCCGCCGATTTCGACCAGTACCGCGCACGCTTCGAGACCGCCGAGGCGCAACTGAAGACCGCCCAGCAGCAGCTCGGGTTGGTCCTGGAAGGCCCGCGCAGCGAGGATATCGACGCCGCCCGCGCCCAGCTCGTCCAGGCCCAGGCCGCGCTCCAGCTCGCCCAAGCGCAGCGTCTGGAGCTCAAGCGCCGCCGCGAGGAATTAGTCACGCGCGCCTCCGACATCACCCAACGCAAGGCCGAGCTCTCGGTTCTCAACGTCCAGTTCTCCGACACCGACGCCGTCTCGCCCATCGATGGCGTGGTGCTCGTCAAATCCGCCGAGGTGGGCGAAATCCTGGCCGCCGGCGCCAGCGTGCTGACCGTCGGCGACATCGATCACCCCTGGCTCCGCGTCTACATCGGCGAGCGCGACCTGGGCCGCGTCCGGCTCGGCGACCGGGTTGCGGTCACAACCGACTCGTTCCCCGGCAAGGTCTACCGCGGCCGCGTTTCCTTCATCGCTTCCGAGGCCGAGTTCACGCCCAAGCAGATCCAGACCTCCGAGGAGCGCGTCAAGCTCATGTACCGCGTCAAGATCGAGGTCGAGAACCCCCGCCACGAGCTGAAGTCCAACATGCCGGCGGATGCCGAGATCCTCATCGCCGGGGGGAATTGACGTGCCCGATGGGGCGGTCGTTCGGGCCGTGAACCTGACTCGCCGCTTCGGCGCGCTCACCGCGCTGGAGGGGCTTGATCTCGAAGTCGCGCGCGGCGAAATCTTCGGCCTCGTCGGACCCGACGGGGCGGGGAAGACCACCACTCTGCGCCTTCTCTCCGGTTTGCTCGACGCCACCGCCGGCGAGGCCTGGGTCGCGGGCCGCAACGTCGCCCGCGAGCCCGACGCCGTCAAGGACCGCATCGGCTACATGGCGCAACGCTTCGGCCTCTACTCCGATCTCACCGTGGACGAGAACATGCTCTTCTACGCCGACCTGTTCGGCGTCGCTCCCGCCGAGCGCGATCCTCTCATGGTGCGGCTGCTCCGCATGACGCGCATGGAGCCGTTCCACGGGCGCCAGGCCGGCAAGCTCTCCGGCGGCATGCGGCAGAAGCTCGCCCTCATGTGCACCTTGCTGCATCGCCCCGAGGTCCTGTTCCTGGATGAGCCGACCAACGGCGTCGATCCGGTTTCGCGCCGCGATTTCTGGGCCATCCTCTACCAGCTTGTCCGGGACGGCATGACCGTCCTGATCACCACCGCCTATCTGGACGAGGCGGAGCGCACGAACCGCGTCGGCCTCATGAACCGCGGCCGCCTCATCCGCTGCGACGCCCCCGCCGCGCTCCGCGCCTCGCTCGAGGAGACCTGCTACGAGGTCCGCGTCCCCGACCGCCGCGCCGCCCGCGAGGCGCTCTCCGACGCGCCCGGCGTCCTCAGCGTCGAGCCTTCCGGCGACGCCCTGCACCTGTTTCTGGCTCCGGCCATCACCACGCCCGGCGGGCTGGCGGCTCTCCTTGACCGGCGCGGCGCCGGCCCGGCCGAGTTCACCCCCATCGCGCCCTCGCTCGAGGACGTCTTCATCGCGCTGATCCAAAAGGAATCGAAACCCGGGACAGTACACTCAATCCCCATTTCCGGGCCGCCGGAGGCGCGCGCATGAACAACGGCATCGCCGTCGAGGTCCGCGACCTGGTCAAACGCTTTGGCGATTTTGTGGCCGTCGATCGCGTCTCGCTCTCCGTCGCTCGCGGCGAGATCTTCGGCTTCCTCGGACCCAACGGCGCCGGCAAGTCCACCACCATTCGCATGCTCTGCGGCCTGCTCACGCCCACCTCGGGCACGGCCCGCGTCGGCGGCTTCGACCTCTCCACCCAGGCCGAATCCATCAAGCGCAACATCGGCTACATGTCCCAGAGGTTCTCGCTCTACGACGACCTAGAGGTCGAGGAGAACATCGACTTCTTCAGCGGCATCTATGGCGTCCCCGACGGCCTGCGCGCCGCGCGCAAGCAGTACGTGCTCGGCATGGCCGGGCTGGAGGAGCGGCGCCACAGCATGACGCGCCTGCTGGCCGGCGGCTGGAAGCAGCGCCTGGCGCTCGGCTGCGCCATCCTCCACGAGCCCCCCATCCTCTTCCTCGACGAGCCGACCTCCGGAGTGGACCCCATCGCGCGGCGCAACTTCTGGGACCTCATCTACCAGCTCTCCGAGGCCGGCCACACGATTTTCGTTTCCACGCACTACATGGACGAGGCCGAGTACTGCCACCGCCTGGCCCTCATGTACCGCGGCCGGATCATCGCACTGGGCCCCCCGGCGGAGCTTAAACAAGCCTTGCAGGCGCACCACCTGATGGCGCTGGAATCTTCCGACGCGCTGGACACCATGACGGCGCTCGACGGCGCCCCGGGCATCCTCGACGTGGCCGTCTTCGGCGCCGGACTGCACGTGACCGTCGCTGACCCGGCTGCCGCCGAGGACGTCATCCGAGGGCGGCTCGCCTCCCGCGGCATCCAGATCCGCCGGCTCCTCGCCATCTCGCCCTCCATGGAGGACGTCTTCGTCGCCATGATCGAGCGGGAGGAAAGGAGCGCGGCATGAGCTGGCGGCGCACTCGCGCGATGATGCACAAGGAGTTCCTGCACATCGTTCGCGACAAGCGCAGCCTCGCCATGGCGCTGGCCGTGCCGCTGCTCATGCTGATGCTGTTCGGCTACGCCTTGACGCTGGACGTGGACCGCATCCCTACGCTGGTCTACGACTCCGACCACACGCCCGAAAGCCGCGAGCTGGTCTCGCGCTTTGAGGGCTCGCGCTACTTCCAGGTGCTCGGCGCCGTCGATGACTACCGCGCCATCGAGCGCGAGATCGACCGGGACCGCTGCCTGCTCGGCCTCGTCATCCCGCGCTATTACGCGCGCGAGCTGCTGGCCGGGCGCCGCCCGCAGGTGCAGCTCATCTTCGACGGCAGCGATTCGAACACCGCCTCGATCGCCAGAGGCTACGCCAACGCCGTCCTTCAGGCGTACTCCGCCTCGGTCCGCAGCCGCGCCATGGACCGGCGCGCCGGCGCGAAGCTCGATTTGCCTATCGATGGCCGCCTCCGCGTGCTCTATAACAGCGAGCTCAAGTCGCGAAACTACATTGTGCCCGGCCTCATCGCGGTCATCCTGGCTATCATCGCCTCGCTGATCACGTCGCTCACCATCGCCCGCGAGTGGGAGACCGGCACGATGGAGCAACTGCTATCCACTCCGCTCCGGCCCGCCGAGCTGGTGCTTGGCAAGATGCTGGCCTTCTTCGCCCTGGGCTTCGTCGATACGCTGGTCTCGATCGCCGTCGGCGTGTTCGTCTTCCGCGTCCCGCTGCGCGGCAGCCCCATGCTCCTGATCGCGGCCAGCTCGCTGTTCCTCATTGGCACGCTCTGCTGGGGCATCCTCATTTCGGCCATCGCCCGCTCACAGGTGCTGGCCTACCAGATGGGCATGCTCACCTCGTTCCTGCCGGCGTTCCTCCTCTCGGGCTTCGTCTACGCCATCGCGAACATGCCGGTCGTCATTCAGGTGATCAGCCACGTGGTTCCGGCGCGTTACTTCGTCACGGTGCTCAAGGGGGTGTTCCTCAAGGGAATCGGCCTGGAGATCCTCTGGGGCGAGATCGCGTTTCTGCTGGCCTTTGCCGCGATGGTCTTTTTCTTCGCTACGCGGAAGCTCCGTCAGAAGGTGGCCTGAGATGTGGAAACGGGTTCGCGAGATCATCCGCAAGGAGTTCCGCCAGGTGCTCCGCGAGCCGCGCATGCGGATGCTGCTGTTCTTCCCGCCCCTGCTCCAGCTCATCGTTTTCGGCTACGCGGTCAACCTGGATGTCAACCTCGTCCGCATCGCCTGGCTCGACATGGACCGCACGCCCGCCAGCCGCGACCTGCGCGCCGCCTTCGCCGGTTCGAACCGCTTTGGCATCGTCGCCGCGCCGTCGGGTGAACCGGACGCCGAGCGCCTTCTGGAACGCGGCGATGTGGAGGCCGTACTCGGCGTGCTGCCCGGCTTCGGCCGCGACGTCACCCGGGGTGTTACGACCTCGGTGCAGATTCTGGTGGACGGCTCGAATTC
>JBEKLJ010000233.1:0-4937 GCA_050010255.1 Bryobacteraceae bacterium | reverse complement strand
GCGGACGACCTATCCGGATTACGAACTGACCGTGATCGACAATTCGCGGTCGGGTGCGGTGGAGCGATTCCTGCGGCGCTGGCAACGGCACGGCCGTCCGGTACGGTACGTGGACTGGCGCAGGCGGCCGTTCAACTTCGCCGCTATGAACAACGCCGCGGCGCGGGCTACCGACGCCCCGTTTCTGCTGTTCCTCAACGACGACACCGAGGTGATCACGCCCGGGTGGCTGGAGGCGATGCTGGAGCTGGGTGCGCGCCCGGAGGTCGGAGCAGTGGGGGTCAAACTCCTGTATCCCGATGGCCGAATCCAGCACGCCGGCGTTGTGGCCGGCATCTTCGGGAATGTCGGTCATGCGTTCCGGGGGCTGGATGGAAGCGCGCGGCACTATTTCGACCTGCCGGACGTGATCCGCAACGTGAGCGCGGTGACGGGCGCCTGTCTGCTGGTGCGCTCCGAGGCGTTCCAGAGCGTGGGCGGATTCGACGACGCCAGCCTGCCGATCGATTTCAACGACATCGACCTGTGCCTGCGGCTGGGGCAGCGCGGCTACCGCGTGCTGTACACGCCGCACGCGGTACTGAGGCACCACGAGGGGCGGTCCAAGCAGACGCGGCGTGTTCGGGCCGCGCCCACCGCGGCCATGCTGATGAGGAGCCGCTGGTATGAAGTCATCGCGGCCGATCCCTTCTACAGCCTGAACCTGACGCGCAGGGCCGAGGACTATAGCATCCGTTCCTAAGTGCCGGTGGGTGCGCGCGCCGGCCTATTGCGCAATCCCGCGCAACCAGGCCAGGCTCTCCCGCGCCACGGCGTCCCAGTGGAATTCCCGGGCGCGGCGGCGGCCCGCCCCACCCAGCCGCTCACGCAGCGAGGGCGAGGTGAGCAGCTTCTCCAGGGCGCCGCGGATCTCGGCGGTGCTGTTCGGATCCACCAGCAGAGCGGCGTCTCCGGCGACCTCGGGCAGCGAAGAGAGGTTGGAGGTCAGCACTGGCACGCCGGCCGCCATGGCCTGCGCGACCGGGAGTCCGAAGCCCTCGTAGAAGGAGGGGTAGGCGAGGAGGGCCGCCCCGGCCGTCAGCCCGGGCAGTCTCGCCTCTTCCAGGTAGCCCAGGTACCGCACGCCGCTGGTAGCCGCGCGCAGGCGCTGGAGGGTCCCGCGCTCCGCCCAACCGGCCGGCCCGGCGATGACCAGCTCGTACTCCTCCCGGCAGTCCGGGCTGAGCTCGGCCCAGGCATCCAGCAGGCCCGGAACGTTCTTCCTGGGTTCGATGGTGCCGACGAAGAGAACGTACGGCCGGGCCA
Source organism: Bryobacteraceae bacterium (assembly GCA_050010255.1). GTDB lineage: Bacteria > Acidobacteriota > Terriglobia > Bryobacterales > Bryobacteraceae > JBEKLJ01. Next base: position 3,632 of record JBEKLJ010000233.1, on the reverse strand, counting down.
GTCCGAGGGCCTGCCTGACCGCATGCACTTCGGCCGCCGTCACGTCGAAGTAGGCATCGGGGACGCCGGGGTGGATCACTTGGACACGCGCGGGTTCGAGGTCCAGGATGCGCAGGACGTCGCGCCGCGTGTTCTCCGAGACGGCGATAATCCCGTCGGCGCGCTTCATGATGTGCTCGCCGAACCAGCGGGTGACCGCGACGTTGGCGGGCGCGTGAAACTCGGGCGTCAGCCAGCAGGTCATGTCGTGGACGGTGCTGGTAAGGCGCGTGCGGCGCGGCGGGTTCCGCATATGGTGCGAGGCGTGGAAGACATCGACGCCGGGCGCGGTCCAGGGCAGGCCGGAGACGTTGAGCCCGTGCAACAGACACAGCGCCGAGGCCGTGTGCATAGGGCCGACCATCGAGTGCTCGTGATCCAGCTCGCGGGGAGGCGCCACGAAGGGGAAGGTGCACACGCTTTCCCCCCTCCTCGCCTGCCCCTTCAGGGCGACGAGCCAGTGGTAGATGTAATTCTTCACTCCCGCGCTGCGCAGCAGCAGCGGGGTGGCGTCAATGCATACCCGCATATGGGAAGGCACGCCTGGCCGCGATCCTCAGCGGCTGGTTTGAGAGCAGCGTCTTGCCGCCCGCCTCGGCCACGATGTGCAAGCTGGCCGCGCCGACGAGCTTCGCCAGCCCCGTCACGGCCTGGCTCTCCGCCGCCACGTAGCAGGGCCCCGGCTCCGACCATATCCGCGCGAACTCCGCATCTCCGATGAAAACCCGGGGCGCGTCCGGCGCCCAGGAGCCGTACTCGAGATTATTCAGGCGGCCGTTCAGGATGAGCGCTCGATAGTCCGTGTAAAAAAAGACCGAGGAAAAGGTATAGTACGGCCCGGCGATAACCAGGCGGCCGCGTGGCGCGCGCCGCAGCGCCTCGGCCAGGGGCCGCGACGACATGTACGGATCGAAGACCACCAGGGCGAGCCGCGCCGCCTGGAAGAACATCACCATCATCAGCGCCAGCGCCAGGAAGGCGCGCTCGCGGCGCAGCCGCCAGGCGCCGATCGCGCCCAGGGCGAAGGCCGCCGCCGCCAGTCCCAGCGGCAAGCGCAGATAGGCGAAGGCGTGCAACGTCAGGTCCCGCATATGCCCGAGCGATAGCGTGTAGGCCCCGGGGTTCACGGTCAGCGCGGCCGAGATGTCGCCGGGCGCCGGCAGCCCGCGCACCAGGATCAGAATCGTAGTCAGCAGCACCGCCACCACGCCCGCCACCGCCGCCGCGATCCTGGTCCCCAGGCGGATCCAGCCGAGCTCGGCCGCCATGGCGCAGCCGATCACGAGCGCCACGGCCGGGTAGATGGGCATTGAGTAGTACTCCTGCGTGGTCGAGAAAGAGAAGAACAGCATCACCAGGCCGATCCAGCACAGGGCCATGAACCGGGTTCGGCCGGCGCGGTCCGCCGGGCGCCAGCCAAGCTTCACGACGGCGGGCAAACAGGCGCTCCAGGGGAAAAACCACACCAGGTGCAGCGCCCAGAAGTACAACCGCGGCACCGTATCGTAATCTCGCGGGTAGCGCTGGTTGAGAAACCGCAGGACGTGCTCGTTGATGAAATAGAACCAGAAGAAGCCGCGCCAGACCCCCGGCCCGCTGTGCATCGTGAAATCCAGGTAGGGCGGGTTGCGGAGCGTCGCCAGCACGTGCCAGGGCGCGGCGATCGCCAGGAAGATCAGTATGCTCGAGATGGGGTGCAATCGCCGCCAGGTCCGCCGCGCCAGGAGCTGGCGCGTGAAGAGCAGGTAAAAGAAGCCGGCGCCCAGCGGGAACAGCAGCCCGATCAGGCCCTTCAGGAGCACGCCGCCGGCCAGGCTGACGGCCAGGACCCAGGCCCACAGCCGCGGCCGCGGCTCGTCCTCATCCAGCGCGCGCAACAGACTCCAGATCGATACCGTCATGGCGAGCGTGAGTACCACGTCCGGAATGCCGATGCGCGTGAACAGGAACAGGCCCAGGCAGGTGGCCATCACCAGGCCGGCGTAGAAGCCCGCCGCTGCGGAAAACGCCCAGCGGCCGAAGCGCGCCACCACCCAGCACAGCAGGATGGCCGCGAGCGCCGACGGCAGGCGCGCCGCCCAGTCGTGCACGCCGAAGAGCATGAACGACACGGCGGTCATCCAATACTTCAGCGGGGCCTTCTCCAGGTAGAGGACGCCGTCGAGCCGGGCGCTGACCCAATCGCCCGAGGAGAGCATGTTGCGCGCTAGCTGGGCCTGGACCGCGTCCACATCGTCCATCAGTGAGGGCGGGCTGATGACGCCGCCCAGAAAGACGATGGCCGCGATGGCGACGACGATCAGCTCGCGCCTCCGGCCGGAGGCGGCGGGCGGGCGGCCTGCCACGCTAGCGAGCGGGTGATCGGGGGGCGCTGTTTCCCGAGGCCGAGCGTCTTCGACAACCCCCATATACCGTAGAAGTCCGAGGTTAACACGGCAGTTCGGAACGCGCGCGCCGCGGTTTTCCGGAAATTGGGTGCGCCGAGCAGAATCGCGGGAAAAGAATTGGGCCGGTGACAGCCTCTGGTGGCTAGCGCCCGCGCTAGCGCCTACTCCTTCAGCTCGACAATGGTGGCACCCGCCCCGCCTTCGTTCGGGGAGGCCGGGTAGAACTTCTCGACGTTGGGGTTCGCGGCCAGCAGCTCGGCGATGGTGCGCCGCAGGATGCCCATTCCGTGGCCATGCACGATGCGAATCCGGCTGACGGACGCCAGCAGGGCGCTGTCCAGGAACTTATCCACCAGGTCGTGAGCCTCTTCGGCGCGCTTGCCGATGACGTTGATCTCGCGCGTGCTGACGTAGGCCTCCGGGCCGGCGGGCCGGAAGGTGACGTTCTGGGGCAGCTTCGCGCCTTCGCCCGGACCGGGCAGCACCTCGAGCACTTCGTCGCGCGAGACCTGCATCTTCAGAACGCCGGCCTCGACTTCCAGCCGGTCCGCTCCCAGCAGCCGGCGCACGCGCGCCGGCTCGCGCAGGTCCTTCAAGCGCACCCGGGAGCCCTCGGCGATCTTGAGCGGCGTGGCGGCCCCCGGCTCGGCGCCGGCCTGGGCCGAAAGGACAGCCGTCTCGACGTCCTCGCGCAGCTCGCGCTTAACTCGCGCCACGTTGCGCTGCGCCTGGGTGGCGGCGCGGCGCTGCTCGGCCGTCGAGGCGATCTGCGCGATGGCCTCGTGCGCCTGGGCTTCGAAGCGGTCGAGCACGAGCTCAACCTGGCGCTCCAGCTCGCGGATCTTCGCCGCTTCCCGCTTGGCCCATTCCTCGGCGAGCGACTTCTCGCGAGCGGCCAGCCGCTGCCGGTCCTGCTCCAGCGCGGCCTGGGAGCGCTCCAGCTCGCGGATGCGGTCCTCGAACTGGCTGAGGAAGTGCGACAGGTCCCGCTCGCGCGTTCCCAGCGCCGCGCGCGCCCGCTGGAGCAGCGTTGCGGGCAGCCCGAGCCGCCGGGCGATCTCCAGGCCCGCCGACTTGCCCGGCGCGCCCAGCCGCAGGATGTAGGTGGGCTCGAGCGTTTCTTCGTCGAAGCCCATCGAGCCGTTCAGCACGCCCGCAGTGCTGGCGCCATAGACCTTGAGCGCCAGCAGATGGGTGGAGGCCAAA
>JBEKLJ010000232.1:0-4969 GCA_050010255.1 Bryobacteraceae bacterium | reverse complement strand
GTGGGCCGGCCGTCGGCCGTGGCTCCATTGAAGCCCGTCACCACCGGCAGCACGCCCTCCTCGAGCATGGGCAGCAGCAGCCGGCGCGCCCTCACCCGCGTCGGCTCCATCAGCGGCGTGGCGTTCCCGAATACCGCGTCCGTCACGATCACCTGGGCGGCGTCGACCGCGCGGGCCGGGGTTCCGCCGGAGCGCAGGCGCGCCGCCAGGAGCAGCGCCGAGAGCCGCTCGCCTATGGCCACCGCCTCGTCCACCGAGCGGGGCGGCGCTTCGGCCAGCAGGCGGATCCCGTTGGCGATGCGTTCGAATTCCCCGATCAGCCCCTCGATCTCCCCCAACACGGCGGCGTGCTGGCGCTCGGGCAACAGCTCCAGACACGTGTGGCGGTGCCGCCGCCGGAGCTCCTCGAGGTTGGAATCCACGCCGGTCTGGTCGCCGGTCTCGGCGCGCCGCAGCGTTTCCAGCAGCAGGTCCGTGACCTTCGACATCGCCGAGACCACGATCACCACCGGCCGCTCCTGGCGCTGCGCGGCGGAAAGAGACGCGGCCACGCGCATGCGCTCGGCCGAGCCGACGCTGGTGCCGCCAAACTTCATCAGCAGGAGATTGTCCATGGTCATGCCACGCTCGCCGCCGTCAGCCGGAAACCCCGGCGCGCTCGGCGATGATCTTCAGGATAGCGTTCTCCACCTCCTCGAGGCGCATGGCGGTGGTGTCGACGTAGACGGCGTCGGGGGCGCGCTCGAGCGGCGAATCCGCGCGCGTCGAGTCCCGCCGGTCGCGCTCGCGGATCTCTTGCGCCACGCCGGAGGAGCTGGGCGCCTCGCCCTTCTGCTCGAGCTCCCGCACGCGCCGCGCCGCCCGGACCTCCGGGCTGGCGTCCAGGAAGACCTTCACCGCGGCGTCGGGGAAGACCACCGTCCCGATATCGCGGCCTTCCATGACCACGCTGGAGGCCGCCGCCATCCGCCGCTGCTTTTCGACCAGCGCGCGCCGCACCTGGGGGACGGCGGAGACCTTCGAAGCCGCCCCAGAGACCTCCTGCCCGCGAATGGCCTCGCTCACGTCCTCGCCGTTGAGCAGCACACGCGAGGCGCCGGGCTCGAACTGGATGTCGGCGCCGCGGGCCAGCGGCTCCAGCCGGGCCGCGTCGCCCAGCTCGATCGCCGCGCGCAGCGCCAGCAGCGCGACGGCGCGGTACATGGCTCCGGTGTCGATGTGGACGAATCCCAGCCGCTCGGCCACCCGGCGCGCGATGCTGCTCTTGCCGGCGCCGGCCGGCCCGTCGATGGCCACGATCACGCCTTCGCCTCCCCGTGTTGACACGCCAGTGCACTATTGTAAATGCTGGCCATTGAGGAGAGCGCATGCGACCTGCCGTGCTCGTCACCAAGCGGATCTTCCCCGAGGCGGTGGACCTGCTCCGTCGCACGGCCGACGTCGACTACAACGACTCCGACGACGTTCTCTCGCCCGTCGCGCTGATCCAGCGCGCCCGCGGCAAGCAGGGCCTCGTCAGCCAGCTCACCGACCGGTTCGACGCCGCGCAGATCGGGAAGCTCGAAGGCGTCCGCGTGATCGCCGACGTGGCCGTCGGCTTCGACAACGTGGACCTCGAGGCCGCCACCCGCCGGGGCATTCTGGTCACCAACACCCCCGACGTGCTCACCGACACCACCGCCGACCTGGCCTTCGCCCTGCTGCTGGCCGCGGCCCGGCGCCTGGTCGAAGCCGACCGCTACGTGCACTCCGGCCAATGGCGGCGGTGGGCCATCGACCTGTTGGCCGGCCAGGACGTGCACCACCAGACGCTCGGCATTCTGGGCCTGGGCCGCATCGGCCAGGCAGTGGCGCGCCGCGCCCGTGGTTTCGGCATGCGCATCCTCTACCACGACGCGCGCCGGGCGCCGGCGCCGCTCGAGCGCGAGCTGGAGGTCGAATTCGTCGACCAGGAGCGGCTGCTGGCCGAGTCGGACTTCATCAGCCTGCACGTGCCGCTGGGGGACTCCACCCATCACCTGATCGGCGCGCCCGAACTGCGGAAGATGAAGCGCAGCGCCATCCTGGTGAACACGTCGCGTGGGCCGGTGGTGGATGAAGCCGCGCTGGCCGAGGCGCTCGCTGAGGGCTGGATCGCCGGCGCCGGCCTGGACGTATTCGAGAACGAGCCGCAAATCCATCTGCGGCTGCTCGAACTCTCGAACGTCGTGCTCGCCCCACACATCGGCAGCGCGTCGCTAGCGACCCGCCGGGCGATGTCGATGCTCGCCGCCGAGAACTGCGTGGCCGCTCTGGAGGGCCGGCGCCCGCCCAACTTGGTGAACGCAGGCGTCTGGAAAGACTGAGGATAACTCGCAGCGCCAGGCCGGTGGCGGGCCGCTGGCGCCAGGGCACCACATTCTGCTGGTGGTACCGCCTGGCCCGGCGTAGACTCGAAGGGGGAGGTGCTCGATGTCCCACCTCAGAGATGGCAAGCACGGTTCTCCGCCGATGCATCCGCCCACGGCCGTATTGACCCGCGGTTTCGATCCCAAGCTTTCGGTCGGCTCGGCGCGCCCGGCGGTTTTCCGCAGTTCGACGTACGTCTTTTCGAGCCCCGAGGCCGCCGAACGCGCCTTCGCGATCGCCTCTGGCCGCGCGCAGGCCCGGGAAGGCGAAGACGTGGATCTGATCTACTCCCGCATCAACCACCCCAATGCCGAGATCCTGGAGGCGCAGGTGGTCCCGCTCGAGGCCGGAGCCAATGCCGCCGCGGTCTTCAACTCCGGCATGGCCGCCATCATGAGCGCCTTCCTCACCTTCCTCCGCCCGGGCAGCACCGTGGTCTACACGGTCCCGCTCTACGGCGGCACCGTGGGCCTGATCCACGAGCTCCTCCAACCCTGGGGCATCACCGCGTCGAGCGTTCCCGCCGGCCACATGACGGCCCTTGAGGACGCCATACGCGCCGCCACCAAGCTCGGCGCTGTGTTTATCGAAACGCCCGCCAACCCCACCATGCGGATGACCGACATCCGCCGCGCCGCCGACGCCGCCGCGCGCCACCCCGACCACCCCCTCGTCATGGTCGACAACACTTTTCTCGGACCCGCTTTCCAGCACCCCATCCTGCTCGGCGCCGACCTGGTGCTCTACTCGGCCACCAAGTATCTGTCCGGCTTCAGCGACCTGCTCGCCGGCGTCGCGCTGGCCCGCGACCCCGCGCTCATCGCCCAGATGCGCAAGCGCCGCATCATGTTCGGCAACATCCTCCAGCCCGACGAGTGCTGGATGCTCGACGGCCGCCTCCCCACCGTCGCTCTTCGCATGAACCGGCAGAGCAAGAACGCGCAGCGTATCGCCGAAAGCCTGGTCAGCCACCCGCGCGTTCGGCGCATGCACTATCCCACGCTGTTCGACGATGCCGAGCAAATCCGCATCCGCCTCGCCCAGTGCGATTTCCCCGGCGGCATCTTCTCGATGGAACTCGGCAGCCGCGAGGCCGCCTTCGCCTTCCTCCGCCAGGTCAAGATCGCGCACAATGCCGTGTCACTCGGCGGCGTGGAAACGCTCGCCTGCCACCCCAAGACGACCACGCACTCCGGCCTGACGCCGGAGGAATGCGAAATCGCGGGCGTCACCGACGGCCTGGTGCGCGTCTCGGTGGGCATCGAGGACTGGCGCGACCTGCTGGCCGACTTCGAGCAGGCGCTCGACTCTATCTCCGCCCTCAGCCACGAGGAAGCTGAGCTGAAGAGCACGGCTTAGGAGAACAATACCCGCCAGACGGTGTTGACCAGCGCGTGGGTGACCATCGCCGCGCGCACGCTTCGCGCCGCCAGGTAGGCGCGGCCGTAAAAGAAGCCCGCAACGGTGGCCAGGGCCGCGAACCGCCAGTTCGGGAAGCCTCGGAATGGCAGGTGCGCCAGCCCGAAGAGAACGGAGGCCGCCGCCAGCGCGGCCATCTCGCTCCGCATCCAGCCCTGCAGCCACTCTTGCAGCAACCCGCGGAAGAAGAACTCCTCCCGCAGCGCCACCACCCACAGCATGCCGGCGAAAGTCAGGATGGCGAGGCCGGGGGTCTGCCACCACGGCGCGGGCCGCACGTGCAGGCCCGCGAAGCCGAGCGCCCACCCCAATAGCGCGCCAACCGGGAGGAACAGCAGGAAGTTCAGCGTGCCCGCCGCCCAGTCCTTGCGCCGCGGCAGCAGGCTGAAGCCCCGCACGCTCATACCAGCGATGGCGAGGCACTCGAAGATCGCCAGCCGCGTCCACATCACCTGACCCAGGATGCCCACCGGCACGCGCGGCGTCGGACTCGTGTAGATCGCGGGGAACACGGGCCCGAGCAGCGCCGCGGCGACCAGGGCCAGAAACAGCAGGTCGATGGCGGGCCGCCGCGGCAGAACCACGTACCAGAACGACGCTCCCGCGGCGAGCGCCGCCAGCAGGCCCAGCGCCCGCCAGGAAAACTCGCCCGTCGGCAGGGAGTAAATCGCGTATGGCGCCAGCGCGCTGGCCGCGGCGACGAGCGCCAGGGCCGGCGCCCCGAGCCGCGTCACCAGCCGCTTCCGCACCCGCTCCAGGCAGACCGCCACGTACAGGCCCGCCTCGACCGCAAACGCCGCCGTGAGGGGCGCGGCCAGCCGGGCCGGCATGCTCAACGCGCAGGCGTACAGCAGCCCCGCGATGCTCGCCAGCACAACCGTCCCCGCGAGCGCGATGGCAGTGCGGCGCCGCTCGGCCTCAACCGGCATCCCACTAGTATCCGCAATTGCAGCCCGGACCTCTCACCGCCGGCCCGCTCCGCGTTCTTACGGACGGATCATGGCTTGCGGCGGCCGATGACCAGCTTCGCCATCTCCGGGCCCCAGCGGATCGCGATGCGCGCCGGCCGAAGCAGCCAGTAGAGCGGGAAGAGCCGCCGCGGCAGTGGGTACCATTCGATCTCTTCCCAGTTCGGCGTGAACAGGTGGCGGAAGGCGTAGCG
>JBEKLJ010000231.1:0-4973 GCA_050010255.1 Bryobacteraceae bacterium | reverse complement strand
CGATCTTCTCACACGCCTTCGGCTGCGGCTTGCGGGAGGCCGGCATCTTCTGCGTTGCGCTCGGGGTGAGTCCTCGATCCGTAACGGACCTGCGGGCTCACCCCGTCGCGCGCCTTGAATCTGCCGGCCTCGCGCGGCGCCTCGCTTCGAACGGTGTGAGAAGATCGGGCTAGCGCCGGGCCTGCCCTGACTCCGGGTCGGGGAGTCACACTGAGCCGGAACCTTAGGGAGTACCCCGGCCTGTGAGGTCCGGCTGGGGGGAGTGCCTGGGCCGGTGACGCAGGGCCAGAGGCGCCGGGGGGGCTGCGGTGTCCGGGCGTGTCCGGCCGGGGACACCGGTGACCCTTCACAGGTAACACTTTTCTGGTCCAGCCAGGCCCCCGGATTCACTTCATGGCAGTTCCTGGCGCCGGTCAAAGCGGGTATTATGAGAGGTCGCCGGCGTTTTCGCCATCGGCAAGGGCAGGGCATTCCGCCTGCCTGGAACTTCCAGGAGCGCGCGTTGAAGGCACAGATCGGCATCATCGGTGGCAGCGGGCTTTATTCGATGCCCGGCTTCGAGCTTCAGCAGGAACACCGGGTCGATACCCCTTGGGGTCACCCGTCGGACGCGTACGTAGTCGGGCGCCTGGCGGGGAAGGACGTGGCGTTTCTCTCGCGGCACGGGCGCGGGCATCGCCTCTCGCCCTCGGAGTTGAACTTCCGCGCCAACATATACGGCTTCAAGTCGCTGGGCGTCGAGCGCATCCTTTCGCTCAGCGCCGTCGGCTCGCTCAAGGCGGAGCACAAGCCGCTTGACTTCGTGATTCCCGACCAGTTCCTGGATCGCACCAAGGGTCGCCCCTCGACGTTCTTCGGCGACGGCCTGGTGGTCCACATCAGCTTCGCCGACCCCGTCTGCCCGCAGCTCTCCGAGGTGGTCCACGGCGCCTGCCTGGCCGAGGGGATCAGGGCCAAGCGCGGCGGGACCTACCTGTGCATGGAAGGCCCGCAGTTCTCCACCAAGGCCGAGTCGAACCTCTATCGGAGCTGGGGCATGGACGTAATCGGCATGACCAACCTCCAGGAGGCCAAGCTCGCGCGGGAGGCCGAGATCTGCTACGTCACCGTCGCCATGGTGACCGATTACGACTGCTGGCACCCGGACCACGACGCGGTCACGGTCGAGCAGATCATCTCGAACCTCATGAAGAACGCCGAGAACGCCAGCAAGGTGGTGGGCCGGGCGGTGGCGAACATGCCGGAGGCGCGCGCCTGCAAGTGCGGCAGCGCGCTGGCGCACGCCATCATCACCGACCGGAAAGTGGTGCCGGAGATCACGCGCAAGAAGCTGGAGCTGCTGGTTGGCAAGTACCTATAACCGATGACTCACACCACCGAGGCCCAGCGAATCCTCAATGCCTGCCTGGAGGGGCGTGTCTGGGACGACGCGGACCTGCGCACGCTGATCTCGTCGGAGTCTCCCGAGCTCTTCTCGGTGCTCGCCGAGGGTCTCTCGGACCGGTTCGAGCCGCGGCTCGGGGAGGCCTACGCGGATATCTTCGCCCAGGTGATCGCGGCGGCGCTTCACCACTACAGGCCCGCCGAGCTGGTGGAGCGGCACCGGCGCGTCCGGCGGTTGCGGGCGTTTGAAGGCGACGCGGGCCGCGTGCGCGCGGTCTACGTGCTCTCGCGCGTCACGCTGGGGGCGGACGTGGCCGTCACGAGCGTGCTGCTCGACGCGGCCAAGAAGCGGTTCCCAAGCGCGCGGATCATCTTCGCGGGTCCGGAGAAGGGCTACGAGCTCTTCTCGGCCGATCCGCGCATCGAGCACCTGCCGGTCGCCTACGGCCGCAACGGGGGCCTGCAGGACCGCATCGGCGTCTGGCAGGGCGTGTGGGACTCGGCGAGCATAGTCATCGATCCCGATTCGCGCATCACGCAGCTTGGCCTGCTGCCGGTCTGCCCCGAGGAGAATTACTACTTCTTCGACAGCCGCTCCTGGGGCGGCGACGGGGAGGAGTCGCTGGGGTGCCTGGCCCGGCAGTGGGCGGATGAGATCCTCGGCGTCGCCGACGCTCGGGCGTTCATCGCGCCCGCCGAGCGGCCCGAGATGGCCGCCGACATCGCCGTGAGCTTGGGCGTGGGTGAGAATGCGGCCAAGATCGTTCCGCCGCCGTTCGAGGAAGGGCTGCTTCGATTTCTGGCCGGGCGCGGGTCCGTGATTGTGGATGCCGGGGCGGGCGGCGAAGAGGCCGAGCGTGTCCGGCGCGCGATCGGCGGTTGCGGCGGGCGCGTCGAGACCTGGACCGGCTCCTTCGCCGGCTTCGCGTCCATCCTTTCTCGCTCGCGCCTGTACGCGGGCTACGACTCGGCTGGTCAGCACGTGGCCGCGGCCTGTGGCGTGCCGCTCGTGTCGATCTTCGCGGGCTACCCCTGCGGGCGCTTCTGCCAGCGCTGGCGGCCGGCTGGCGCGGGGCCTGCCGAGGTGGTGCGCGTCTGGCCAGGCGAGTCGCCCGCCAGCGTGCTCGCGCGCACCTTGGCGGCGCTAACCCACCTGCCGGCTTGACCGGGGCGGGTCAGCGGATTTGCATCACCTGAACGGGCAGGCCCTCCCAGGAGCGCTCACACGTCACCGCGGTGGCCCGCATCTGCGCGGCCAGCGTGAGGCAGGCCCGGTCGCCCAGAGAGAAGCCTCGCTGCCAGGCCAGGCCGGCGAACTCCGCGCTGGCGTAGGCCAGTGACTCCGTCCAGGGCACGACGTTCAGCTCAAGGTCGCCAAGCAGGCTCTCGACTTTGGCGCGTTCCGCGCCTTTCTGGAGCAGCTTGGTGACCACCTCCGCGAGGTTCACGGCGCTAAGCGAGCACCGGTCGAGGATTCCCGCCACCTTCTGGGAACCGGGCTCGCCACGAACCAGCGCCAAGAGCGCCGAAGCGTCCAAAACGTACTCAGGATCCACGTTCGAGCTCGGCCTCCTTCTGCCGGTCCGTGAGCAGCTCCTTGGACCAGAGTTCTCCGTCGGGAGCCAGCGTCCGGAAGTACTTCTGGACGCGGCGGAGCGCCTGCTGGCGGGTCCAGAGCGTGAGCCGGTCGCCGGTGAGCGAAAGCACCACCTCCGAACCGGGCTGCAACCCCAGGCGGCGGCGCATGGGAGCCGGGATGATGATCCTGCCAGCGCGATCAACTTTCGTAGTGAATCCACCCATGTTGCCAATTATAGCATTAATGGCAGAAAAAGAAAAAATGGCAGAAACCGAAGATTGCCCAGAGCTCACCTGGGCGTGATCAGCCCGCCGAGCTTGTCCTGCTCTGAACACGCGGCACGCGGGAGGCGGGTCGCGTAGGTCTCGACGTACCGCAAGCCCGAAGCGGGGTTGACGATCACGACGCGGCTCTCAGGCTGGAGGAAGCCGCTCTCAAGCAGTCCGCGGAGTGCGGCCACGCAGGCACCGCCCTCCGGCGCCGGGAGGATGCCTTCCAGCTCAGCCAGCTCGGCGGCGGCGCCGAGCATCTCGTGATCCGCGACCGCCACGGCCGTTCCGCCGCTCTGCCGCAGGATCGCAAGAATGAGCGAGTCGCCGGCCGGCTTGGGCACGCGCAGCCCGGCGGCGACGGTGTGGGCGCGCTCGAAGACGTCGCAGTGGTCGGCGCCGCGCTCGAAGGCGTCCACTACGGGGCGGCAGCCTTGGGCCTGGACGGTGATCATCCTGGGCCGCTCGGGTCCGATCCAGCCCAGTTGCTCCATCTCCTCAAAGGCCTTCCATGCGCTGATGAGGCCGAGGCCGCTGCCGACCGGGCAGAGCATGGCGTCGGGCAGGCGCCAGCCCATCTCCTCGGCCAGCTCGTAGGCCATGGTCTTCTGGCCTTCGAGGCGGTAAGGCTCCTGAAGCGCGCTCAGGTCGAACCAGCCGCGGGTCTGCTGGGCGGCGGCCAGCGCTTGGGCGGCGGCATCGAGCAGCCCATCCACCAGCGTGACCTCCGCGCCGCAGGCCTGGCAGCCGACCAGATCGGCGCGGGGCACGTCGCGGGGCAGGAAGAGGTGCGCCGGGATGCCGGAGGCCGCGGCATAAGCCGCCAGCGCGTGGGCGGCCGGACCGGTCGAGGCCATCCCGACTTCCTGGATGCCGAGCTCGCGGGCCATCGACACGGCGCAGGAAAGGCCGCGCGCATGGAAGGAGCCGGTAGGGTTGAGGCTCTCGTCCTTGATCCACAGCTCCCGCGCACCCATGCGCTCGGCCAGCCGGGCCGTGCGGACCAGTGGCGTGAGCCCCTCGCCCAGCGAGACGATCGAGGCCGGATTCCGCACCGGCAGCACGGGCGCGCAGCGCCACATGCTGGTGGGGCCGGAGCGGATCCAGTCACGGCTCCAGCTTGCCCGCACGGTGGCCAGATCGTAGCGCGCCAGGAGCGGCCCCCCGCAGGTACACACGTTCCGCGCCTGCGCCGGATCGTACCGGGCGCCGCAGCGGCTGCACTCAAGCTCGGTGAGCGTCGTCATCTTGTGGCCGCGTGCGCCGTTGGCTGGGGGCGCATCGTATTATCCCGCAACGGGGGGACGATCCGTGGGCGGCTAACGCACCACCAGGGTTGCGCCGTCCTGGCTCGAGGCTCCGCCGAGGGTCACCTTCACCGGCACGGCGTCGCCGGGGGCCACCGCCGGGTCGATGCGGGTGTTGACCTGGAACAAGCCGACGTACTGCGACTGGGCGCAATACTCCACCGCCGCGGGGAGCCCGCCGATCTCCGCCGAACAGTCTGCTACCGGAAGGGGTCGAATCGTGGTCTCGAGCCGGCCGTCGACGCCGGGGGGGTTGGTCACCCCGCCGCCGGTGAGCCAGAGAACGACCACCGAGCCGGGCGCGGCAGGAGCATTGGTGGAGTTGGGCGTGACACCGTCTTGGTTCTGCATCGCGGCTTGGCCTGTGCCCTGCATGTTGACGGTGAACAGCCCCGGCCCGGTGGGCGAAACCGAGATTTCGAAGGGGTCCGAGCG
>JBEKLJ010000230.1:0-5037 GCA_050010255.1 Bryobacteraceae bacterium | reverse complement strand
CGCTCGGCCGGCGTCCTCGACGTACTGTTCAAGTACGCCTCCGGGCGCCGGCCGTCGCGCGCCTTGTATCTGCGGCCCTCTCATCGCGCCTCGCCACGGTCGTGGTGAGAAAAGCGGGCTAGAGCGCACGTGGCTGCTGCGCCATCATCAGTTGGAACTCGGGCATTGCCCGCACATCAACGAACTCAGGCTCCTCCAGGAACCGCTTGGGCTCCTTGAAGCCCTCCTCGAGCGCCTTGCGGATGTAAAGCAGCGCCCGCTCCTTCATCCCCGCTTGAGCGTATATCTTCGCCACGTGATAGTGAAATCGCGCGCGCTCCTCCACCGCGCGCTCCTGCATCACCACGCCGAAAGAGTCCCTGTGCTCGAATACGTCCGGGTCCAGCTTGATGGCCTGCTGATAGGCCTCCACCGCCTCCCGGTACATCTTGCGTGCGAAGTACGCCGTGCCGAGATTCGAGTAGACCGACGCCGAGTTCGGGCTCAGCTTCAGGGCCTTCTGGTATTGGGTCACCGCCCGGCGGTAGCTCCTCATCGCGTAGAAGATCGTGCCGAGGTTGTTGACCGCCTCAGAGTACTTGGGGTTGACTCGGATGGCACGCTCGTAGTAACGCTTAGCCCTCCCCAGGTCCGTCATCTGGTGGTTCGCGATTCCGAGCTTGTTCAGGATGACGGCTGTCTCGGGCATCTGGCGGTACTGCTCGATAGCCTCCCGGTACATCTTGCGCGCCATGAAGATGTCGCCTCGCTGCTCCGGGGTCAGCGGAGCGGCCTTGGCTTCTTGAACCGGGGCCGGAGCTACGGATGGCTGGGCTTGCCCCGCCGCCGGGCTCTCAATCTGGGCGGCGAGTGGGACGGCCATGAGGATGGTAAGGACGATGCGCGAAAACCCGCTTCCAGGCATGTGTCGCCTCCTGCCACGCCTGCGTCCGGAGCGAATCCCGCCGCAGGCAGGCACGCTACTTGCCTATTTAAGCACAGCCCGAAGGAAACGGCGCTCGGAGAGTTGCCTGGGCGGCCGGCGCGGCCGCCTCGGACGGCTATCGGAACACGTCCAGCACCCGGCCGAAGAACCCTTTCTTCTTCTTTTCTGCCGGCCGCGGTGACGGCGGCTGCGCCCGGGCCTGCTCCGGCGACGGGGCGGAGGCGGCCTCGGTGGCGCGCGACGGCGGTCGCACCGTGATCGAGGTAGGCGGCGCCGTGCCCACCACATCGCCGCCGGCGGGCGCCGGGGCGTTTTCCCAGGAGGCCACGCGGGCTCCGCCCGCCCGGCCATGCAGGTGGCAGCTCTCCACGGGCTGGGTACCGGAGATGAACACCTCGGTCTGCGTCTGCGGGCAGGCCCGCGTGGCAAGCTGGCCGCTCAGGGGGTCGATCTCCACCGTCACGATGCCGTCGGGCGCCTGAAACGGGCTGATGTTGCGGTATTCCCGGTACTGGTGAGCGCGCTTCATGAACTCCGTCCAGACCGGCAGCGCCGAGTGCGCCCCCTCCAGCCCCAGCTCGCGGTTGTCGTCAAAACCGACCCACACCGCGCAGATTAGCCGCGTGGTGAACCCTACAAACCAGCCGTCGTGCGACGTGCCGGTCTTGCCGGCCGCCGGCAGATCGAAGCCGCGCGCGTGAACCGCGGCGCCGGTGCCGCTTCGCAGCACCTCCTCCATCAGTTTCACCATCATGTAAGCGACGCGCGGATCCAGTACCGGCCGCTTGTCCGGCGTCGCGGAGAACAGCACATTCCCGTGCTGGTCGCGTATCAGGCTCACCCAGCTCGGTTTCACGTACACGCCGTGATTGGCGAAGATCGTGTATGCGCCCGCCACCTCGATCGGCGTCACCTCGTAGGCCCCCAGCGCGATGGCCGGCGTGGCCTGGATGTTCAGGTTCATCCCCGCGCGCTTGGCCAGCTCTTCCACCGTGTCGTAGCCAACCATCTCGGCCACCTTCACGGTCGCCACGTTGAGCGAGTGCGCGAGCGCCTCCCTCAGCGTCACCTCCCCGTGGAACTCGTGCTTGAAATTGTCGGGAGCGTACGGCCGGTTGTCGAACCAGAAGGTAGTGGGCTCATCCAGGATCCGCGTCACCGGCGTGATCGGTCGCGGGCTTCCATTCAGGGCCGTGTTCAGCGCGGCCGCATAGACGAAGGGCTTGAACGCCGAGCCGGGCTGCCGCTTGGCCAGCGCCCGGTTCAACTGGCTGGCGCCGTAATCGCGCCCGCCCACCAGCGCCTTCACCGCCCCGGTCTCGGCGTCCAGCGCCACCAGGGCGCACTGCACCTGCGGCGGCGTCTGGCCCCTCGGCCAGCGCCGCCGCGCCAGCCGCTGATCGACCTCCTGCATGCCCAAGCGGATCGCCTCGGCCGCCTCCCGCTGCAAATTCATGTCCACGCTCGTGTAGACCCGGTAGGTGCTGCCCTGGAAATCGTAGTCGCCGAACTCGCTCTGCAGCTCGTCGTTCACCAGATCGACAAAGTACGGCGCTTCGGTCGATTCCAGCTCCGCCGGCGCCAACTTGAGCGGTTCGGCCGCCGCCGCCCGCTGCTGCGCCTCGGTGATGAAGCCGTTCTCCCGCATCAGGCCCAGCACCACGTTGCGCCTATCGCGCGCGCGCTCCGGGTGCCGGTAGGGGTTGCGAAAGCTCGGCTGCTGGATCAGCCCGGCCAGGGTGGCGGCCTCGGCCAGCGTCAACTGGCTGACGTTCCGGCCGAAGTAGGCCCGCGCCCCCTCGCCGAAGCCGTTAATCGCGAAGCTGCCGCGGCGCCCCAGCGGCACCTGGTTGGCGTAGAACTCGAAGATCTGCTCCTTGGTCAGCCTCTGCTCGAGCTGGAGCGTGATCAGCACCTCGGCCGCCTTCCGGCTCCAGGTCTTCTGCTGGTTCAGCCAGAAGCTCCGCGCAAGCTGCATACTGAGCGTCGAGGCTCCCTGCTCGATCCGGCCCTGCCTCAAGTCCACGTAGGCGGCCTTGAGCACGCGCAGCGGGTCGAAACCCCCGTGCTGGAAGAACCGCTTGTCCTCGGCCGACACCACTGCCTCGACCAGCACCCGCGGCAGGTCCTCGAACTGCACCAGCCGCCGCTTCTCGCGGTTGCGGTCCGAGAGGTTCGTGATCAGCTCCGGCTCGAGCAGGTATTGCACCCGCTCGGTGTTGTCGCGCAGTGAGATGATCTGCGACACGCGGCCGCCGGAGAACTTGATGACGCCCGCCTCATCGTCGAAGTAGGAATCCTGTCCCGGAAAGATCTCCACCGCGCCGTCCGCCCGCCGGTGATACCAACCCATGCGATTGCCGCTCGACTCGCCGTAACCGCTGCTGCGCAGTTGGGCGATGATCTCCGCCGGCCGCATTTCGTCCCCCACCGAGACCGCCCGCGGCGCGGCAAACACCATCGACGTGCTCTGGAAAGGCCCCAGCCGCAGCTTGCGGTCGATCAGCCGCGAGTACTTGACCCAGTAGTAGGTGAAGACGCCCAGGAAGATCAGCGCCAACGCGCCGGAGACGCCGAAGATAACCCGTCCCGCCGGGTGGAAGAATATGCGGGCCCAGCGGGCCTTCCTGGGCACCTGAATGCGAAACGCCACTCCGTGTCTATTGTCTCACGAACCGCCGCGACCGCATCCTCTGCCGGCTCACCTGCGGGTGCCCGTGGAGCGGCCTTTCCAGGCTGCCATGCCGGCGTCCCCGCCGGCATTCTCGTGAGCGGACCGGCAGGCAAGACTTCCGCCGTTGCAGGCTACCCCCTGACCAGGTTCCTCAGCAGAAACAGCACGTTGGCCGGCCGCTCGGCCAGCCGCCGCATGAAGTACGGGTACCAGGCCTCCCCGTAAGGGACGTAGAGCCGCAGCCGGTAGCCCTCCCGCGTCAGCCGCCGCTCCAGGTCCCGCCGGATGCCGTAAAGCATCTGGAACTCATAGCGCTCCGGCGGAATCGCGCGCTCGTGCGTGAAGCGGTGCGCCTCGTCGATGATCCTCTCATCGTGCGTTGCCAGGCCCGGATAGCGGCCCCGCTCGAGCAGCACCTTCATCAGCCGGATGTAGTTCTCATCCACCGCGCTCTTCTTCTGATAGGCGATCGGCGGCGGTTCCCGGTACGCGCCTTTGCACAGCCGCACCGGCACCCCCAGGCCGCACAGCCGCTCGACATCCCCTTCGCTCCGGTATAGGTAGGCCTGCACCACCGCGCGCACGTTGCCGTGCGCTTGGTGCATGGCTAGCGCGATCTCGAGCGTCCGCTCGGTGCAGTCGCTCGACTCCATGTCGATCTCGACCACCTTGCCCAGCCGCGCCGCCTCGCTCACCAGCCGCCCCACGTTGGCCCGGCAGGCCTCCTCCGAGAGCGCCAGGCCGAACTGAGTGAGCTTGATCGAGACGGTGGCCTCCAGCCCGCGCTCGGCCAGCCGCTGGAGGATGCCGATGTAGGCCTCCCGCGATACCTCCGCTTCCTCCAGCGAGGTGACGCTCTCGCCCAGATGGTCCAGGCTCGTCAGGATGCACTCCCGCCCCAGCCGCTCGGCGACCGCCAGCGCGTCCTCCAGTTTCAGCCCGGCGATGAAGCGCGCCGTAAGCCCAGCGGCCGCCGGCGAGGTCTCCATCCAGCGACGCAACCTCTGGCGGCGCGACAGGTACAGCAGGAAGCTCCGCAGGGGCATGGCTATACCAGCATAGTGCTTAATCGGCGGGGCGTGAAGCGGACAGCACCCCTTCCGGGTGGTGTACTCAGCTCAAGCCCGCCGCAGGTGTCGTAGCCGGGGAAGACTACGCAGCCCACTTCAGCACGCGCAGCGCCCTGAGCGTGTTCCAGCGGCTGGGCTCGCCGGCCTTCTCCATCTCGAAGTGCCTCCGGCCGGGATACCCGGCCGGGAGCCGCCAGCGGCCATCGGGCCGCCTCCTGCCGCGAACCAGCGCGATGGCGTCGGCGAGCCGGTCGTCGCGCGGCGCGCGACATTCCTGGAAGTAGTCCAGCGCGCGCAGGACATCGTAATGCCAGCGCGGCGGAAACACGAATCGCAGCAGCGCCGGTTTCACCACTCTTCCGGTGCGA
>JBEKLJ010000229.1:0-5039 GCA_050010255.1 Bryobacteraceae bacterium | reverse complement strand
GCCGCTGTTCGCGCGGCGCTCTTACTGGTGCATTGTCGAAACCATGAAGCAGGCGGGCTTCGAGGTGCATCCCTACCACGCCTACGTGCCCTCGTTCGGCGAATGGGGCTTCGTGCTGGGGGCGCTGGCGCCGTACCGGCCGCCGTCGGCGCTGCCCGCGGGCCTGCGGTTTCTGAACGCGCGCACGCTGGCGCAGTTGTTCGAATTCCCGGGCGACATGGGGCCGGTGCCGGTGGAGGTGAACCGGTTGAACGACCAGGTGCTGGTGCGCTACTACGAGCAGGAATGGAGCGCGATAACCCACTAGCGGAGAGCGGCCGTGCGGCCCGCGGGAGCGCCTGCGCTACGCGGCGGCGGTTCCTCTCGGCGGCGCTGGTAGGGCTCGTGCCGAAGACGGACCGGGCGATTGCGGGCGGGTTCGTGGATCGCTCCGAGGAAATCGGCCACAAGCTGCGCAGCCGCGGGCCGTTCCGCGCGCCCGCGCGGAGCCTGCGGGCGCCGGTCGTGATCGTCGGCGCCGGCATGGCGGGCCTCTGCGCGGCCTGGCGGCTAGAGAAGCGCGGGTTTGGCGAGTTCGTTCTGCTCGAGCTCGAGCCCGAGGCGGGCGGCGTCTCGCGCTGGGGGCAGAACCAGATCAGCGGATTCCCCTGGGGCGCGCACTACGTTCCGGTGCCCGGAGCGCGGTCGTTGCTGATCCGTGAGTTGCTCGCCGACCTCGGGGTGCTGGTGGACGGCAGATGGGAGGAACGGCACCTGTGCTTTTCGCCGCAGGAGCGCCTGTATCTCCACGGGCGCTGGCAGGAGGGCCTCGAACCGGAACTCGGCGCCACCGAGCGCGACCACGCGCAGTACCGGCGCTTCGAGGAACGCATCCGCGAGTTCCGCGCCTCGGGCGCGTTTACCGTCCCCATGGAAGGAGGCCACCCTCTTCAAGGAGGCCCGCCTCTTGAAGGAGGCCCGCTGCCGGCTTCCGCCCTGGACCGCATGTCGTTTGCGGACTGGCTGCGGCGTCAGGGGTTCGATTCGCCGTATCTGCGCTGGTACGCCAACTACGCCTGCCGGGACGATTACGGCGCGCTGGCCGAGGAGACCTCGGCTTGGGCCGGCATCCACTATTTCGCCGCGCGCGAGCCCGAGGAAAAGGGCCCGCTGACCTGGCCGGAGGGCAACGGCTGGATCGTGCGGCGGCTCTCGGAGCGGCTCCGCGGCCGCGTGCGCACGGGCAGCGCGGTCTACCGGATTGAGCCACTGGAGCGCGACCGCCGGGGAGCGCTCCGCGTGCTCACGGAAGACACCGAGTACCTGGCTGAGGCCGTGATCTTCGCCGCACCGACATTTCTCGCGCCGTATGTTCTGGAGAGCGCGCCGGCGGTATCCGAGTTCGAGTATTCGCCGTGGCTCACGGCCAACCTGGTGCTGGACCGGCCGCCGCGCCAGCGCGGCGCCGAGCCCGCCTGGGACAACGTGATCTACGATTCGCCGGCGCTGGGCTACGTCGTGGCCACGCACCAGATGCTGGGCGCATGGCGGCCGGACCGGGACGTGTGGACCTTCTACTGGGCCCTGGCGCAGGGGCCAGCGGCGCGCAACCGCAAGCTGCTGCTGGCGGCGGATTGGAACTACTGGAAGGAAGCGATCCTCAACGACCTCGCGCGCGCGCATTCCGACATCCGCCAGTGCGTCTCGCGCATTGACGTCATGCGCATGGGACACGCGATGGCGCGGCCGCGCGTGGGCTTCCTTTCGAGCGAGCAGCGGCGGCGGGCGGCCGCCTCGAACGGGCCGCTGTACTTCGGGCACTCGGACCTGAGCGGCTTCTCGATCATCGAGGAGGCGCAGTACCGCGGCGTCGCGGCCGCCGATGGCGCGCTCCAGCGGCTGGGCGGGCGGCGATGAGATACGCGCTGGCTGGGCTGGCCGCGGCCGTTGCCGCATTTCTGCTGGCGCCGCTGGTGCTGCGCGAGCCGCCCGCATCGCGGCCCGCCGCGGCGCGCGGCGGCAGCCTGGAGCAGCGCTTCCCGGAGCAACTCGAGCTGTTCCGGCGGCCTTCGGCCGAAGATGCACGCTGGCTGGAGAAGCGCGGCCACGCATTCTCGCTTAAGGAGCGCGAGGAGGCGGACCCGGACGAGGATCCCCGCTGGAGACGAATCTTGGCGGGACGCCCCAAGCGGCGGCCGTTGCCGGCGGCCTGCCTGGAGTGCCACGCGACGGGCGGTGCGGGCGCGGCGGCCGGTTACTACGAGGCAGCCAAGCGGAAGCCGCTCGGCTGCGCCGATTGTCACGACCCGCAGACCTCCGAGCTGCGGCTGACGCGGGGAGGGGCGGCTGCCGCGCGTGAGTGGGCAGAAAGACTCCGCCCCGTCACGGTCGCGGCCCGGTTCAGAGAGGAGGTAACGCCGCGCTATGAGGAGTTGCGGACGGCATTGTGCGCGCAGTGCCACCGCCAGTACCTGATTGGGCCGGCCGGACAGATTGCGTTCCCCGAAGGCCGGACAGCAGAGGAGATCGAGACGTGGTACGAGCGCGCCGTGCAGGCCGGCTGGACGCATGCCGAGACCGGCGCGCGCGTCCTCGAGGCCCGGCATCCTCAGTTCGAGCTTTCGAGCCTTGGCATCCACGCGCGCGCGGGCGCCTCCTGCGCCGATTGCCACATGCCGTTGCTCCGGCGCGGCGCCGTGCATATCACCGATCACCGCGCGCGGAGCCCGCTCGACATGCTCGACCGCGCCTGCCTGCGCTGCCACCGCGCAACGCTTGAGGAGATGCGCGCGCGGGTTAAGACGATCCAGGACCGCACGGCGGCGCTGCTCTCCCGCGCCCAGGACGCGCTGGTTGCTGCCATCGACCGGATCCAGACCGCGCAGGCCGCCGGCGCGCGGTGCGATCAGGCGCTGCGGCTCCAGACCAAGGCTCAGTGGCGGATCGAGTTCGTCGCAGCCGATCGCTCGCGGGGGTTCCACGCGCCGCAAGAGGCCGCCCGTCTGCTGGGTGAGGCGATCGACTACGCGCGGCAGGCCGAGCTGGAGGCGCTCCGGGCCGTAGTCCGTCCGTAAGCCGGCGCGGCCTCCACTTCGTGGCGCGAGCTTCAGCTTGCAGCGTCGGCTTCAGCCGACGTCTGGCGCAACGTTTCCCGGGCCTGTCCCCGCACTCACGCGGCGCCTCGCTTCGAACGGCGTGAGAAGATCGGGCTAGAATGGAAGGTTCCCGATGCCCTTCCCTCGACCGGCGGCGGAGTTCATGGCGCGGCAAGCCGGGCGGCTCCAGGGCATCGCGACACCGGCGAGCCTGATCCCGCGCGCCTGCTCGGTCGAGGACGCCGCCAACACAGCCATCCTCACGGCAGTGCGAGCGGAGGGACCGCGGGTCTCCGCCTGAGGCCGGCATGCTGCCGTTCAAGCTGGTCTATCACGAGGGCTACGATCTCAACCTCAGAGATCACGTTTTCCCCTGGGAGAAGTACCGCCTGCTCCGCGAACGTGTCCTGCGGGACGGATTGGCGGCGCCGGAGGATTTCTCCGAGCCGGAGCCGGCGCCCGATGCGGACGTGCTTGCGGTGCACGATCAGGACTGGGTCGAACGGCTCCAGACCGGCAGGCTGACGCTTCGCGACATCCTCAAGCTCGAGATCCCCTACTCGCGGCAGATGGTGCGCGCCTTCTGGCTGGCTGCGGGCGGCACGACGCTGGCCGGGCGCCTGGCGCTCGGTGACGGCATCGGGTTCAACCTGGGCGGCGGCTTCCATCACGCCTTCCCCGGCCACGGCGAGGGCTTCTGCGCAATCAACGACATCGCGATCGCTATTCGCCGGCTTCAGAAGGACGGCGCGATCCGGCGCGCCATGATCGTGGATTGCGACGTTCACCAAGCCAACGGCACCGCGGTGATCTTCGCCAAGGATCCGAGCGTGTTCACGCTCTCGATTCACCAGTTCAACAACTACCCCACCGAGAAACCGCCCTCGGACATCGACATCCATCTCCCCGATGAAACCGGCGATGAGGAGTATCTCGAGCGGCTGCGGCGCGCCTGCGTCTATGCGCTGGCGGAGCTCCGGCCGGACCTGCTGTTCTACGTTGCCGGCGCGGATCCATACTACCAGGACCAGTTGGGCGGTCTTTCGCTCACGCTGGAGGGGTTGAAGGCCCGCGACCGGCTGGTGTTCTCCACCGCGCTGATGTGCTACGTTCCAGTTGCGGTCGTGCTCGCGGGCGGCTACGCGGTGGACTTGGAGGACACGGTAAGGATTCACGTGAACACGGTGCAGGCCGGCCGCGAGGTGCTCGACCTGGTCGGTTGGAAGCGCCGCTACTACAGCGGGGAGTGACCTGCCCTGCGCACCGGCAGCGTTCCTGCCGCGGCCGCGGGGTCAATCATGATCGGCCCTTGCAACTGCTAGCCTGGGAACCGCGCATGAACGCTTACGACGAAGTGCCCTACCCCGGCCGGCCGTATCGCTATACACACCCCGACCGGATGTGCACCATCGCGCGGCTGCTGGGCCGGAAGCGGCGGCGGCCGAGCGGTGCCGCGTACTCGAGCTGGGCTGCGGCGACGGAGCGAACCTCATCCCCATGGCGCTGGCGTTACCAGAGGGCCGCTTTCTGGGCATCGACCTCGCGGCCGGGCACATCCGCCAGGGTCAGGCGCTCATCGGCGAGCTGGGGTTGACCAATATCGCGCTGCGGCAGCTCGACGTCCTGGAACTCGGCGATGACGCCGGGGAGTTCGATTACCTCATTGCCTATGGCCTCTATTCCTGGGCGCCGGAGGCGGTGCGGGAGAAGACGCTCGATCTGGCGCGGGCTTGCCTGGCGCCCAACGGCGTCGCCTACATCAACTACAATGCCTGCCCGGGCGCGCGGCTGCGGCAGGCGCTGCGCGAAATGATGCTGTGGGTGACGCGCGATGCGCAAGATCCCGGCGAGCGCGCCCGGCGGGCGCAGGCGTTCTTGAAGGACCTGGCCAGCTGGCCGGTGGCCGCGGGCGAGTACGGCGCGTTCCTCAGGGCCGAGGCGCGGCGGCTGGCTGAGCGGGAAATC
>JBEKLJ010000228.1:0-5100 GCA_050010255.1 Bryobacteraceae bacterium | reverse complement strand
GTGAAGCTCAGCGCTGTTTTCCACATCCTCGATTTCGCCGACAAGGACATCTGGCGGTACGCTACGCTTTCCGGCATCGACTTCGACGCCTTCACACAGGCGGTGAACAGAGTCGACCTCCAGGAGGAGTTGGCGAATCCTTTTGTGCTGTGGGTCCTCGTCGAGCGCTTCAAGGCCACCGGGCAATTGAGCGACCGCCGGTCCGAGATGATGAGCGCAATGATCGACCGGCTGATTCAGAGCCGGCCGCACATCAATGCGCATCGGCAGCGCCGCGCGCTCTGCATGCTGGCCGTCGCCCTTGAGGTATATTCGCGCAACGAGCTGACTGAGGAAGAAGCACTGCAGGTCATCCGCGCTTCGGTGCGGATCGCAGCGCACGATGCCCGGGGACTGCTCGACGAGTTATACGCATCGATTCTGAAGCGCACGGGAAACGGCCTAGCGTTCCAGATGCGCTCCTACGGCGAGTATCTTGCCGCGGAGGAACTGGAGCGCGCAAGCCTGGACCGCGTCCGCGAGCTCGCCTTCCTCGACCACGACACTCCGAACGACAGCTGGATGAACGCAATCAGCTACCTCGCGGAGCTGAACCCGCAAGTGCGGGCCTTTTTCGTTCGGAAGTTTCCGTTCTGGGTGGTTCAATCGTCGCCGGCGGCGTTCACCGAGGAAGAGCGAACTGCGGTCGCCTCCGGAATTTTGGAGGAGTTCAGACGACAGCACCAGTACTTGCGCATCGACTCGCGCGTCAAGATCCGCTACCTGGCCCGGTTCGTCACACCTGCCGTTGAAGAAGGGCTCAGGCAGGACTTGACTGCCGGCGACGAGGTGTTTTGCGGCAATGCGCTCACGCTGCTCGGCGTCCTGAAGCGACCGGAGGTCCTGCCGGTCGCGCTGCCAATCATGAAAGACCAGACCAGGGGCACCGCAATCCGGCAGTGCGCGATCATCTCGGTGGTCAACGCCGGGACGGCAGCCCACGTCCCCGAACTCTTGGCCGCGTTAACCGACGGCGATCCCATCCGCAGGGACTTCGTCGACGCTATCGGGGCGCTTGCCGATGCTGCCCAGCTGCCGATGGTGCTGCCTCTCATTCTGCGCACGGATGCGGTGCTCAGCGCGACCTACTACCACTTCCGTGAGCTGCGATCGCGCGAAGCGCTGGTGGCGATGTTACAGGATCTGGCCCGGGAACCGCAGGAGTTCGACCGCATTCGAGCCAAGGGGTATGTCGAGCCAATTCTGGACACGCTGCCCGACTACTTCAACGAGGAAATCACCGAGCTGTGCGTTGACATTTTTCAGGCGCTTTTGCGGCACGACATCTATGCGGATCGGGAGGGACCGGTTCAGGTCATACTGACCCAGCTCTGCGCGGCGGACAAGCGCGGCGAGGTGGCGCGGCGTTTCTTCGAGCGCCAGCTGCAGCAGGCGCGCCCCCGCCGGACCTGGTTCAACACGATCCGGTTCCTTGCCTCAATCACAACGATCGAAACCGCCGAATGGCTCATCCAAGTCGGCGCAATGGAGATTATCCGGGATCTCGCCGCCTTCGTCGGCGGGCCGGCGCGCGAAGCGCTGCGGCTGCATTCCGGCGGCGTGATCGACGCTCAGGATGCGAACGCACGCCGGTACGCGGCGGAGCAGGAAGCCGCCGACCGGCAAGAGCGGAGCCGCACCCAGTCCTTGCAGGAGCGCCTCTTGACGCGAACGACCCTTCGGGACGCGCTCAGTGACCTACAGCAGTTGCGAGAAGACCATTGGCCGGAGTTGCCGGAAACCTTCAAGAACTGGCTGTCGGGCGAAATGAGCGCCCTGCTGGCGAGCCTTGATCTCGAACGCACGATCAGATGGGAGGGCGACACCCTCTGGATGCCGCCAGTGTTGCCACTGCTCTTGGGGGTCATCACCCGCTACGAGTTGCGGGTGGCGCCGGACGAGCTATTGGTGTTTCCGGCGACTGGCATGGACGAACAAGTCGTGGCCAAGTACTACGACCGTTTCGCATTCAGCGAAGAGGCCGGGCGTACTGTTGAGCGATTACTGGCCACCCCGCCGTCGACACGTGCTTTGGAAAGCCTCGTTCGCTTCACGCGCCAGTCGGGCTTCTCATCCGCCACGACGCTTGCGACCCTCCGCGCGATCGCTGCGGACCCCAGCCGAGGACCAATGGTCCGTGTGGATGCGGTGCAGATTCTCGCTGCGCGCGACGAGGCGAACGCGTTCTTCGCCAGCCTGCGCAGGGATCCCGAGCCCGCCGTCGCCCGTCAGGCGTTCGGGATACTCGTCGAGCGACAGGACCGGGCGACCATCGAGCGAGAGCTTGCAGCGCTTCTGAAGAACGATTCGGCGCTCCGGGCGGGAGAAGTCGAGTATCCGCATGATTCTCCCATCGGATGGATCGGCAAGATCCGCGAACCCTTTGCCTGGCGCAAGCTCGGGCAACTGCGCGAGCGCGCTCTGCACCTGGAATTGGACCGCGTGACGAGCCTGCTCACCGAGTCCCTAGCGCAGATCGACCGACCGGCGACCGCCCGGCTTGTCCGCCAGCAACTCGATGCGACCCCACCGGCGTGGCGGCACTATCTGCAGAC
Organism: Bryobacteraceae bacterium; assembly: GCA_050010255.1. Taxonomy (GTDB): domain Bacteria; phylum Acidobacteriota; class Terriglobia; order Bryobacterales; family Bryobacteraceae; genus JBEKLJ01. The sequence continues at coordinate 2,506 of JBEKLJ010000228.1, read as the reverse complement.
GCGGGCGGTTGAGTACGAACAGACCGCGCGCCTCGAGCAGGCGCGACGCACGCCGTTTGACACGGTGTTGCGGAAGCTGCGCGGCTCCACGTCCGCGGACAAGCTCCTGGTCGTCTGCGAGGGCACGACTGACGAGCCGGTGTTCCGGGGACTCCTCGCACAAGTTCCCGATGTTCCGGAGGTGGTCTTCGATTCTGTTGGAGGGTGGCCCGCGCTGGTGAACAAGGACCCCCACGCATTCTTGCGCGGGGCCAGAGAGGCCATTGTCGTGATGGATGGGGACAATGGACGAAAACTGAACAAAGCGAGCCGACCCCCAACGGACTTGGCGAGGGAGCAGGAGAGGCGGCTTAGGGCGGCCGGGGTGGAATTGCGGGTACTCCGATGCTATGGCATCGAGAACTACTTCCCGCGCCACGCGCTGGAAGCGTTACTCAATAGGGATTTGTCATCTTACTTCCCGGTGCCTCATGACGTGCCGATCGGGGACCATTTGAGCGAGGGCGCCAATGGTGCGTGGCCGCGGTTGCAGCGACTCATAGCACGCCTGTTCGGGCTACGTGCGCCAAGCGCACGGCGGCCGCTCTACTCCAAGAGCCGCAATCGCGAGGTCGTCAGCCACATCGATCTTGGCCGGGACCTGGCGGGCACCGATCTTCACGCCATCATTCACGAGATAGCAGAGAAGGCCCGCGATCTCAGGGGGGGCTGATCACGAACAGCTGCGATCACCCGACAAGGCGCTCGTCCCTGGCCTGTAGCTCCCCATCACCAAGGAAACGCTTCCCACGGTTGAGTAGCGCGCTCGCCGGCTCTCTTTCGCCGCGCTCCCACCGCGCCAGAGTGCCGGGATCGATGCCAAAGCGCTTCGCTGCCTCTTTCTGCGATAGCCCTGGGGTTGTTCGATGCCGAACGAGCCGCTCGCCCCAGCCATTCCCCGCCGGCGGAGGGTTGTAGCCCAGGGACCTGACGATGGCGTGCCGGGGGCAGCGGACTGCTCGGAACCCCGACACCCTCCGATGCGTGCCGTCGATTTCCATGATTGCTAATGGGAAGGGCAGTTGTCAACAGCTATCGTCCGCGAGTCCGCGAAAGCAGTCGCTCATGGAGGCAATCGACACGCCCACGGGCCGCGAGGCGTGGGAAACGGCGTTTCACCTGCGCAAGTAGCACACTATGATTCAGGTATGCGCAAACTCTACGTCTGGCAAATGCACGTCGGGCCTTTTCACATAGCGGAGGACGATGGCCGGCACCATCTGTCTTCGACGATGACCCTTGGGGAGTTGCCAAGCCGCTCAGCAGGCGGCAGAAGACCTCGCGGTCGGCCACACATTCTCCATCTCGTCCGGACTCCATACCGCGACGCTCGGCAGCCCGGACGACATCTCCCAATGGAAGCCGTATGATGGAGATTAACCAGAAGACGCCCTGTAATTGAGTTTTCATGGCTCAGAACGCAACTACTCGCGGATTTCAGGCTGGCAACGTTGATGCGATCCGAACCGAGCGCGTTGTTTGCGTATTGAAACGCGGCGACCGTCGCCGCAAGGCATTCCAGGTTGTTTTCGGGCCAGATGGAAGCCTCTTCGTCACATTCCCTTACTTTCGGAACCGCGTCGGGATTCTCTCCTCCTCCAAGATTCCGGCAACCGGAACGGTAGAGGCAACGATCAATCTTGAAGACGGCGGCAAGGTGACGTCGCATCTCGTCAAGTATTCACATCATCCCGACGGCCGCGCGCACTTTTCACAAACCGGCAAGATATTCACTGAGATCAAAAGGCAGTCCATTGCGCTCGACACCCAACACGGTCACATGTTCTCCCTGCTGATACAAGGACTGGACGGCCTCGAGGAGGCTAGCCCGACCAAAGACATCAATTCAGCCAAGAAGACCGTGATCGATTTCGACATGCACCCGTCGGAGGCCTTCAAGTTCTTGGGCAGATGGTTCGATGTTAGCGCGATGCGTTTCGGCAAACCGACGCCGACGATAGGCCCCGTGGTCATTACTCTCGACCCTGATGGCGTTCAAAGAAATGCCATCCTCATCGCCAGCCCGCATGCCAACGCCAAGCACGCTCTCGCCCTTTCGTGCATAGAGATCCCGCGGCTCGGCCCCGCTTCGGAGATTTTCATGTTCTACGGTGGCTTCGATGCCCCCGAAACCATGGAGGACTCCAACAAGGAGGCGGGGTTCTTGGCCTTTATCTATCCCGTGGCGGAGGCGGATACACTCAGAGAGCGAATAGGCTCAGTGGACTATACTTCCAAGTCCTGAAAGAACCTTCTCAAACAAGAAGGGGGAATTCGATTCCAGGAAACTTTGGCCTGATCAATTCGATGAGCCGGCCAAACTGGTCCTCATTCAAGAACCTGTCCAACGGCTTGTTCTTGCTCGTGAATAGTTGCCGCGTGCCAAGGTGAAGCTTGCAGCCGATAAACCGGCTGCTTCCCCCAATGCAATGCGCATGCGGATTTGATGGAAGCGGATCGGGGTCAT
>JBEKLJ010000227.1:0-5134 GCA_050010255.1 Bryobacteraceae bacterium | reverse complement strand
TACCGGAAGACGGTCACGGTCCGCGTCCGCAATGTGGACCGCTGCCGGCGCCTGGTTGGGGAGATCAATCTGCCGGACGGTCAGAACCTGGACCATGAGCTTCTCCGAGCCGGGTTGGCGTGGGGGGCCCGGCGGTACGCACCAGGGGACCGTACGCTCGAGAGGCTGGAGCGCGAGGCCAAGGAGGCGAAGCGCGGGTTACGCGGACCCGATCGCGATCCCGCCGTGGCTGTGGCACAAGTCCGCACCTGCGGAGATCAGCTGCCTTTCCGTTCCGGCTTTTCAACGGAAGAATTCCAGCATCAATTCGCCACAGAGCGTAACAAGATCCAGAAACAGCACACGATCGCTGATGCCTAGCTTCCGCAATTGCGCTCGAAGCGCATGGAAAGAGCTGCGTGGGACGGTGGCACGGACGCCTCAGCCGGCAGCCTGCACTCCTTCGTGGAGGACTGTATGGAGCCGGGCAGCACCCTGCACACCGATGGCTGGCAAAGGCTACGTGGGTCTGGAGAAGAAGGGCTACCAGCGGGAGATCACGGTGTTGCGGGGGCGGAGAAAAGAGGCCTCCAGGCTAATGTCCCGGATGCAGCGCCGTCCCCTTCGCGAAGGCCCCTGCGAAATCGGCCCGCTGGCCGTGCGTCAGTGAACTTTCGAAGAGGTGTGATGTTATTCGGTACTTCCACGGCGGTGGACTTGGCCAGTGATCATTGGTTTCGAAGCTCAGGGCCGATCTGGGCGTCTAACCGTTAGATTGCTCGCTGCCGAATCTGCCTGTATCGTTTCCGTAGACCTGCCACCCGTTTCGCTGCTGGCGGCAGAAAAGCTCCACCTTGCCGCCTGGACACGTTGCCTCCACGAGCGCATAGAATTCTTCCGGCTTGCGTGAGTGCTCGCGGCGGGCCGCTTCCAGCACGGTGGTGTAATTCCCGTGCAGGAACACGGGCTTCCCTCGCGTCGCAAGCATGCAATGCTCGGTCTGCCCTCTGAGCCACTCGCCGGTTCCCATCCGGTCCTTCACCCAGGTGAGCAGCGTCTTGTACTCAAAGCCCCAGGCCGTAACCACATCGAAGGCAACCGGCAGGTGGGCGTTGGTGGTCCACAGCCACAGGATGGCGTTTTCGTCGGCAATCTCCCGCACCGGCATGGCCTTGATGTCTTCGAGGGGCATCGTGGGGTACGGCAGCGAGTTGCCGCTGTCATACTGCCAGGGGGGATCGGCGACGATCACCTGGAAAGGGCCGGTCGGGAGTTCTGGAGCCGCGGCCTCAAGCCCCTTGGCCTGCCTGAGGACCGTAAGCCTGCGGTAGGCGCCGGCCACCTTGCCGCTGCGATCCATCTGCTCAACCAAGTGGCCGTACTCTTCGGGTTCTTCCTCGGCCGCCTCGACCACCGCCTCGGCCCGCTCGATGGTCGTTCGCCCGACACCCAGGTAGCGGGCGATCTTGTCGCGGGCGTCCCCCTGTCCTTCCGCCACTGTGGCGGGATGACAGAGGTCCGTCTTGGTTCCTTGGCGCTGGCGTGCCTCGCGCCGTTCCAGCGGTTCGATGGCGCGCTTCAGCGCCACTATCTCGCTGGGCAGCAAGTCCTTGCGCACGAGATTCTCATGCGCCTCGCCGCGGGCGGCCTGCAACAAGTCAACCACGGTGACCGGCACCTCGGCCCAGCCCAACAGCAAACAGGCCTTGAGCCGCCGCTGCCCCGCGATCAGCCGGCCCTGTGGCGTGACCACAATCGGGTGAAGCAGGCCGACCTCCTCAATGCTGGCCGCCAGGGACCGCAAATCGCCCAAATCCCTGCGATAGCGCTGGCCCACCGCAATCTGCTCGACGGGCAAACGCGTCGGCTTGGATCTTGGGGACATCCGCTAGGCAGCCAGCCTCTCCTGACCCAGCAAGGGGCTGATTCTCTCCCTGGCCAACGCTACGTACTCGGCGTTCAGGTCAATGCCAATGAACCGCCGTCCGTACTTCAGCGCCACCAAGGCCGTGGTGCCGCTGCCCAGGAACGGATCGAGAACCACGCCCCCTTCGGGGCAGGCAGCCTGAATGGGAACCTCGATCAAGGCTGGAGGATAGACGGCGAAGTGCGCGCCGGAGAACGGCTGGGTGGGGATGGACCAGACGCAGCGCCTGTTGCGGCCGTGCAGATTACTAAATGATGCCGGGAAGTTAAGCCGGTAAGGCTGCTTGCTGTGATACGCCCGGCCCTGGCGCAGTCTGGCGCGGTAGGCTACATCCGAATTGGGAGCCAGGGGCTCCAGTTGTTGCCGGAAGTAGTAGCGCGGCCTCCTGACGAAAAAGAACAGCTTTTCATAGTCCACGGTGAAGCGGTCCTTGGCCGAGGAAGGCATGCAGTTGGGCTTGCGCCAGATGATCTCGTTGCGCAGTATCCATCCGCAGCGGGTCATTTCAATGGCGAAGCGAGAAGGGATTTGCAGCAGGCTTTTCTCCAGCCCCGGCACCCCGGCCTTGCCTTTTTCCTGCCAGCCCAGGTTTGACTGGGTGCCGCGGTTCGTGGCCTGCTTTCCCTCGCGCAGGCCGGCACCGCTGCCGGTGCCGTAGGTATCTCCCAGGTTGACCCAGCAGCTGCCGCGATCCTTCAGGACCCGGCGTGCCTCCGCAAAAACCTCAATCAGGGCGGCGATGTAATCGCCAAACTGGTGTTCACTGCCGATTTGTCCCTCCACCCCGTAATCGCGCAGCGCCCAATAAGGGGGCGAGGTGATAATCATGTCCACGCTTTGATCAGGGAACTCCCGCATGACCTCTCGGGCATCGCCATGGATAATCTCGTTGATCGGAAGTGCGCTATGCAAGGTCAGAGCCTGCCGTTCTGCACCGAGTCGGAGATGAGACTGCGACGTGTTCCCTGGGTGATGGGCACAACCTTGGAGGCGCGCATACAGAGCCGGCAGCCCTCTCGGGGCTCCACTTGAGTGGCGCAGTCGAAGTCGCCTTCGGCCAAACCCAGGCGGCGGTAGTTCCAAGCGCGCGGGCGCTTCATTAGCAACGTGTCGATGGCGTAGACGGCCAATGCCCCGACCGCCTGCAGAATGTCGGCGATGGCCGGAGCGCCCGGACACGGGTAGCGGTCATCGTTGATCATGTCCGGAAACACGCAGGCAATACACGGCCCCTCCCTGCCCTGCACGAAAACATAGCCGTGGTCGCCGTTGGCGCTGACAGCGGTGAACACCACCGGGATGCCGGCGGCGCGGAAGTGCCGACTGGCAGACACGCGGGCCGGATTGTTATCCACGCCGCAGACGGCGACATCGCAAGACAGGTCAGTTCCGCGCGCCACAACCTCCTGCAGGCGAAACGGAAGGCTGCGGATCTCGGTTTCGGCAATGCATTCGGCCTGGAGATTCTCGGCAAGCGCAAAGGCCTTGTTCTTGCCGAGGTCCCGCTCATAAAAGCGTTGGCGGTTGAGGTTGCTTGCCTCAACAACGTCATCGTCCAGGAGTGCGATTCGACCGATGCCCTTCCGTACCAGCGTCGGCGCGATCTGCGAAATGATGCCGCCTGCGCCAATGCACAGCACGCCGCTTTTGGAGAAGATCGCCTGGTCAAAGCCGGGGATCTTCTGTTGGCGGTCTTCGGCTCCAGCAATGGCCTTACCGCGCAGCCTAAGCGAGGTTTGTGAGACGGTAGATGCCGGGCGCATGGTTGTCCACTCCTTCCCCGTAGATTTCGATCTCGAGGTTTTGGTCCAGCCGCACGAAGCGGATGAACCCGTCGCGGCTGAAAATGGCCATCACCGCCACGTGACCGGCGCTCTCCAGCCGCCTCTGGAACCTCTCGTCGATGCGGGAGGGGCAGGTGGCGTCGGCGCCGCTGCCAGGGTGGCTGTGGAAGTGGGCCAAGAATTTGTGGCCGAACTGTTCGAGCTTGATGAGCAGGTTGTGCGTGGAGGGCACATCCCCTACCACGCCCATGGGGCTGCGCCGCTGGTGCGCAAACTCGGCCCATTGGTCTAGGACCAGCACGCCTTCGATCTCCGAGCCGGTGATGAAGAAGAACTGTTCGTCCCGGTCCGCCGTGAGCTTCTTGAAGCTCTCGTGCAAGAACAGGGAGCTGACTGCGTAGCGGCGCGGGCCGATGTTCGGCCTGCCGGAGTTCTCCGCTTCGATCCGCTCCAGGCTTTCCAAAAACTCGTTGGTCCGCCGGATCTCCGTGCACATGCGCCGGGTGCTCTTGCGGGCGCGCGCAGCCTCATTGAAGCGGCCAATCAGCTTCTCGCGCCGCGTAACCAGCGCCATTCTCTTCTCTTCCAGGTGGGTCGTTTTCATTGTTCGTAAGCCTCCGTGATTAAGCGTTCGATGGTCATGATTCCTGAGCTGACGTCTTTGGGCTCTTTGCCCATGTGGATTAGGTACCAGTCGTTGCCGCGGTGCTGGAAACAGGTCCAGTGGCTGTGGCGGCGGATTTCGACCGAGGGGCAGTAGAGAAAAAAGTCGATCTGCCCGGAGCGGTGCTGCTCAATCCAGCCTTGGAAAGCCGCATGCGGGGTCTGGTAGGCGCCGGTGTACCGGTTCCCCGTCTGGGTCCAGCCGCGCTCCTGCCAATAGGGAACCTGGCGGCGTTGGACGGGAATGGCGGGGCCGTGCCCCCGCACCACCCGCGAAAGCAGCTCGCGGATGGAAACGGGGGCAGGCCGGATGCCGAGGTCTCTTACGCGCACAGCGCTGTTACTCCGACTTCGGCTTTGGTCGAGGCGAAGATCTTCTCGCCGTCCTTGACCTTGTCGTAGACCGACTCGGCTGCGGCGAAGAAGGGCTCGTTCGGACCCTTGGACAGCAGATAGTCCGGAAGGGTCAGCTGGTGGAGAATGTCGCCGGCCGTGGTACCCGGCTGAATCTCCACGTCACGGATCTGGCCGGTGCCGGCCACGACAACAGACAGTTTCTTCATAACGTTCGTTTCTCCTTGTCGATTTGCATCTGGGAGGCGGATCCTCTCCCCCTATAGCCATTGCCTGCGTGGCCCTCCGAGCGAGCCGCGCCTAAGAAAAGAGACCAAGAACTTTCTTGGTCTCTGCGTTGCCTGCGCCCTCATGAATCGGGCGCGGGAACGACATCAGTGAGCCTGCCTTCGGTGAAAGCAGGGTCGCGCTCCACTGGCTGGCCCAG
>JBEKLJ010000226.1:0-5177 GCA_050010255.1 Bryobacteraceae bacterium | reverse complement strand
CGGTCAGATTCCTGACCAGACACCCTCCCCATCCTGGACGACTTTAGAACTCTGGCGCTCCCACTTGAACAGCGAGCCCGAAGCTAAGGGCTTTGTCGTGCGGTGTCAGGGATTGTCCGACGACAAGGACTTCCAGACCACGATGGTCTACATGCACGTATTGAATCATGGCGGGCGAGGGGTGCAGAGTCCCCTTGACCCTCTGCGGAAAGCCGGGTCCAGCGAGAACGGCCGCATTATGCCGGCCCCCAGGTCGGCCTAGAACTGGGAGAAAAGTCATTGGACATGGAAGAAGTCATTACAATGAAAGCGGTTGCGGCCCAGGTTCGCTGATGGCGGTTTGGTGGCAGGCTGGCCGGGACTAGTTCTATCGCGGTCAGCCTAAACAAGAGTTTGGCACTAGCGGTCGGCCCTTAAGTCGAACGCCCGCAAGACGCCAGAAAGGTCCACGTGCACAACATTCGAATTCTCCTGATCGCCCTCGCTTCCGTCCTCTTCGGCAGCCTGGGATCAGCCAACGTAGTGGTTCGACCTTGCTTCGGACATCCCTTCATCTTCCCAGACCGAATCGTCTTCACCTCTGTGGACCGTACGCGCCTCATCGCCCTCGACAAGCACGGCGGGCTGCAGTGGGAGGTCGGCTTCAGTGAACGGGTTGACCCACAGCGTCTCGACGAGTCCGCTGTCGTAGTTCAGACAGGCCGTCAGGTCTTGCGAGTTGATGTCAAGGACGGGAAGAAGACCATGCTCCTCACGCTCCCCGCTTTTCAAGCGTATGTAATGGATGCCGACCTTCGGTATTCGTTCTCGGTCGATACGCGCCCGGGACATCGCGACATCCAATTCCTCGCTTTTGGGCGAAGCACGCCCCTCTGGCACGTCTCAAACGTCGACTCAATCGAGTTCGTCACACCGAAGACGGTCGTCGGCCTCGCAACCGTACGCAAGACATACCCCAACTCTTCATTTACCGTAACGAGCGCAACCCTCAATGGCTACGATCGCGGTAACGGCACACTCCGCTGGTCGCTGCCTCTCGCAGGATCTCCGCCCGATGCCGTGCGATCCGTTGGCGTCGGCAACCTTCTTGCGGTAATCAACGGCGCGTTCGGGTCCACGCTGCTCGTCGTAGATCCGGAGATGGGAGAGGTGCTCTCTCGCCGAACAGGACAGTATCTCGACCTGTCCGATCACGGAACCGGATTAGCGGTGCTAGAGAGCGCCGATGCGCCGGGAGAGGCCACGCTCTTCTTCTGCGACCTGCCGGCCTGCACTCCAAAGACACGTCTTCATCTCTCGGCCAAGGAGATTCTTAGGTTCCGTCTCTACGGCGACTATGTGATTACTGCCGGCATATACGACGCCGCCTGCTTCTCCTTGTCGGACGGCCGGAAGCTTTGGCAGAGAGGTCAGCTAGAGTGGTCCCTGCCTTTCGATGACGAGATGATCATTACAGACTACGACCGAAGCACTAATTCGAGCCGAATCGTTTCCATCAATCTTCGGACGGGCGTTCACACCGTTCTCTTTGCCAAGACCGTCACAAAGCACGACGAGCGCGCATTCCGGCCTTGGTGACGGTGGCATGGTGCCTAACGCCTCGTTTCAGCGGACTCGCTGCGCTCCCCGCTGAACTCGATCGCGTCAGGTGCCCGGAATGCCGGGACCGGTACCGGCTAGGGGCGGCGACAACCTTCGCGTCCTGCGTGACCCGATGGCGCGACTTGGGCCTTGGCTGCGGGGGCTGGCGGAGGGCCGGGTCCCGGAGCCAGGCGGCGACCGTTATTACGCGCAGGCGCACTGGGACCCCGAAGGACCGGCGCGTCACCGGCCTCTTCCATCGCGAGCTCGCGTCCACGCGCCCGTTGCAGGACGAGCAGAAGCTCATGGTCGGCAGGAGCGAACGCCTCGTCTTCTGGTACACCCAGGAGTGGGCGCCTTCGATGGCCGGCAAAATCGACGCGTGCGGAGCGAAGGCGTCCTCCCCCAACCGGGCGGCGAAGAGGCAGGGCGCCGCCGTCACTTCTTCGGGCGCGGCTCGCTCGAAGGCGGCACGATGCCTTTCATGCGCATGTAAGTGACGAGGTTGCCGTAGTGCGAAACGGCGTGAAGGTTGTTGAAATAGAGCACACCCAGGCGCGTGTGATCCTCTCCGAAGAGCTTCACCGTCTCCGCGGCCCTGGCGTCGGTAAAATCCGCGTACGCAGGCCTGCAGAACGCGACGGCCTCATTGAGCGCAGCCACCAGTTCGGCCTTCGCCGTTTTGGTCTTCTCCACCTGGATCTCCGGACGGCTCACTCCCCTGAGGGCGGCGCACATCGAGTACTGCGCGTCGGCGATATGCCCTAGAATCTGGCCGAAAGAGCGCACTTCCGGCACGGGCTTGAATGCGTAGTTTTCGGCCGGCATTTTCTCGGCCGAGGCGATTATTGTATTGGTTAGGTACTCGAACGCCATGCGCACGTCGGAACCAAGCGGATTGGCTGGTGCGGTTGGCGGCGGGGCGGGTTGCTGAGCCAGGCCGACGAGCGAACCCAGCAGAAACAGGACGGCAACGCGAGACAACCATTGAGTGTTCATAGATGGATTTTACGCAGAGGTCCGGAGGTATGTTCCAAAGGAATTTGCGCAGTCTTGGAGCCTTGGGAGATCGCTGGCACAAGGCGTCGCCAAGGCACGTCCCGCTGAAGATCACTCGCCGAAAGTCGGTGTTTACCGATTCCGTTTGGATTGCAGCCTTAACCGCAAGCTATCAGCCGATCGGAGACCTCGTGCGCCCGCGAAGAGTTCGAGTCCACTCTGGGGCGCCAGCGGCGTTCGAACCGGCAAGTCCAAGAAGCAGAAGAGCAATGCCTGCAAATAGCCAAACTGGGGTGGCTCCCCGGCATGGATTCGAACCACGATTCACGGCTCCAAAGGCCGCTGTCCTACCATTAGACGACCGGGGAAGCGGGCGAGAGCAGGCTCTCGAAAGGTAGTGTAGCAAGCAGCGCGCGGCAATGGACTGCCAGCCCTGGCTGTGCCACCCTGGAGGCTGGCGCGCGGCTCGGGAGAGCCACCCTACCGGGCTTCGTCGCGGAGCCGGCCACCGCCTCCCAGCGGCGCCCTCACCAGTCCGCGTAGGGCGTGCCATCGAGCGGGCTGGCCTTATCCGAGCCGCTGCGCACGTCGAAGATGCCCGGCTCGGCCTGGTTCACCGTGGTCGCGGCGTCCTCCATGATCAACTGCCAGGTCGAGTTCGACCCCGTGATCGGGTCCATCGGGATCTCCCGCAGGTAGCCCTCCGTCACCAGCTCCTGCAAGGCTTGCGGCGCCTTCTGCTTGTCGTAGGCGTACTCGTCGATCACCGAGCGCAGCGTGAACAGGTTGCTCCGCAGCAGGCTCTCGCGGGCCCGCAGCACGGCCTTCTGGTACATCGGCACCGCGATCGACACCAGGATCGTGATGATCGTCAGCACGATCATCAGCTCGATCAGCGTGAATCCGAGGCGGCTCCCCCGCCGGCGTTCCGTGCGCATCACCAATCCGAGTAGGACGTGCCATCCCGGGCCTTATCCAGGCTCTTGGTGTACACGTCGAAGACGTTTTGCCCGCCCCAGGTCATCGAGTCCGGGTCGTCGCGCGTCGAGCGCAGGCCCCACTCGAAGGAACTCATCATCGGGTCCCTGGGAATGCGCCTGAGGAACTTCATCTTCTTGTCCTGGCTGCCCTGCAAGCGCACGCCCTCTACCAGTTGCTGCAGGCTCTCCGGGTAGCAGTCGCTGTCGATCTGGCCCGGCGGGATCATGCGGAAGTCGCAGGCGTCCTTGTACTTGTCGATGGCCGTGCGCAGCTCCCTGAGCGCCCACCGCAGCTCCTTCTCTTTCTCCCGCCGCACCCTGACCCGCGCCAGCGGGATGGCCATGGTCGCCAGCAGCGCGATGAGCATGAACGCCACGATCAGCTCGATCAGCGTCAGCCCCCGCTGGCCCTTCCCGCGCCTGGCCGCCCCTGGCATGTCCCTATTGGATCATGACCCCGGCGTGCGGCAGGTCGGTCGTGACCGGCTGCATGGCGGAGTTCCGCGCGCCCAGCTCGGAGAACGTCACCACGGTCGCGCCGGGCTTGATTGCCTGGAAGGTGAACACCGCCAGCGTGCCCGAGCCGTTCACGCCGCCCGCGCCGGGCAGCCGGTTCAGGTTCACCGTCGCGTCGCCGGCGTCGTTGAGGATGTTCCGCGTGAAGATGACCTTCTGCCCGTCGCTCGAGAGCAGGCCGCCCACGGCGATCTCCTGCAAGCGCAGAAGCTGCGGGTCGAACTTCAGGTGGAACGGCGCCGCGACCAGGTCGCGCGCACTGTCGGCATCGAGCTGGAGCGTGAAGGTCGACCCCGACCGCGCCTGCACGCTCCCCGGCCGGAACAGCAGCCGCATCGGCGCGGGCGAGATGGGAGCCGGGGGCGCCTGCGGAGCCGGCGGGACCGGCTGCGGCGCCGTGGACGCGGGCTGCGCCGGAACAGGCTGCGGCTGTGCCGGAACAGACTGCGGCTGCGCAGAAACAGGCTGCGGCTGTGTCGGAACAGGCTGCGGCTGTGCCGGAACAGGCGGCGGCTGCGCCGGCGGTGCTCCGGCCGGCGGCTGGGCGGCCGGGGCGGCGGGAGCCGCCGGGGCCGTCGCTTCCGCCCGCGGCGTCAGGCTCATTCGGGTGACGTTTTCCGTGCCGGCCGCCACCGGCCGGAGGTTCAGGTCCGTGATGCCCGGTGTGCGCACAATGTGCGGAATCAGAGCGATCAGCAGCTCGCTCTGGTCCTTCTCCCGGCTCTCGCTGGTGAACAGCCGCTTCAGCACCGGTATACTCCCCAGCCCCGGGATGCCGGAGACCACTTTGGTGTCTTGGATCTGCATCAGGCCGCCGAGCAGGCTGGCCTCCCCTTCTCTGATGCGGATCTCGTGCTCCACCTTGCGCTGCCCGATCAACGGCTGCGAGACTCCCGCGATGTCGACCCGGTCGCGCACGGTCGAGATGTCCAGCATCACCTTCAGCGTCACCTCGCCGTTGCCGTGCACCGTGGGGGTGATGTCCACGTTCACGCCCACATCCAGGAAAGTGAACTGGTTATAGAGCGAGCCGTAACCTCCGCCCCCCGTCCCCCCGCCGCCGAACGGCTGCATCCCGCCCGAGGCCACCGGCACCCGGTC
>JBEKLJ010000225.1:0-5233 GCA_050010255.1 Bryobacteraceae bacterium | reverse complement strand
CTGAAACGTCGCCGCACCCTGCAACATCTCGCGGAGCTGCAGCCGCCGACGGCGCGCGTTTGGCGTGATGGCGCCTGGCAGAGCGCAGAAGCCGGATCGGTCAGCGCAGGCGAGCGAGTCGAGGTGCGCGCCGGAGAACGGATTCCGGTGGACGGCGCCGTGGTCCGGGGCATGGCCTCCGTCGACGCCTCGATGCTGACGGGCGAGCCGCTGCCGGCCGCCTGCGAACCGGGCGGCCGCGTCCACGCCGGCGCAATTTGCATGGACGGAGTTCTCGAAATCGAAGCGCAAGCCGGGTCCTCGTCTTTGCTGGCCCGCATCATTCGATCGGTCGAGGAGGCGCAAGCGCTGCGCAGCCCGCTGGAACGCGCAGCCGATCGGGCGGCGGGATGGTTTGTGCCACTGACCCTGGCCGTCGCCGCCGGCGCGGGGGCATTCTGGTGGTTCCTGGGTCCCGTGAAAGCCGCGATGATCGCCCTGTCCGTGCTCGTCGTTGCGTGCCCTTGCGCGCTCGGGCTCGCCATGCCGGTGGTCAACGCGTTCGCCCTGGCAGCCGCGGCGAGGCGTGGCGTCATCGTGCGGTCGCCGGAGGCGCTGGAGCGGCTCGCCGCTGTCGACACGATCGCCTTTGACAAGACCGGCACGCTCACGCGCGGCCGCGTCGAGGTGCGCCGGATTGTCCCTTGCGAGGGCAGTGATGCCGCACGGGTGCTCGCAGCCGCGGCGATCGCGGCGTCGGGCTCGGTCCATCCGGTTTCGGCTGCAATCTCGTCGCTCGAGTCCGGGAATGCCGGCGCAAGGCCCCGCCCCGAGCGCGTGGAGGTCCTCGCCGGCCGGGGCGTTCGCGCGACCGCCGAGGACGGCTCCACCATTTTGTTGGGGAGTCCCGTCTGGGTGGGCGGGCAGTTGAAAGGCGCTCCAGACCTCGCCACGCTGCCCGGCATCGGAGAGAGTGTCGTCTGCTGCGCCATAGACGGCCGTCTGGCGGGAGTCTTGCTTGTGCACGATCCTGTCTTGCCCCAAGCGGCCGAATGGATCGCGGAGTGCCGGGCCTTGCGGATCGATACGCTGCTGCTGAGCGGCGACCGCCCCTCTGTCGTCGAGGCCGTGGCGCGCGGACTCCGCATCGCGCACGCCGAAGGGGTGCTGCTGCCCGAGCAGAAAGTCGATCGCATCCGCGCGCTGCGCGCACGGGGCAGGCGCGTGGCGATGGTCGGCGACGGCCTGAATGATGCGCCGGCGCTTGCGGCCGCCGAAATCGGCATCGCCGTCTCGAACGGCGCGGACCTGGCGCGAGAGACGGCCGAGGTCTTTTTCGTTGAGGGCGGTTTGTGGAAGCTGCCGGAACTCTTGCGCCTCGCCCGCCGCGCGCGACGCATCGCGTTCCAAAACCTCGCCTGGGCCTTCGGCTACAACTCCATCGCGATTGCCCTGGCCGCCGCGGGCCGTCTGCGGCCAGTTTGGGCCGCGGCGCTCATGCTGGCAAGCAGCGCCGTGGTCCTCGCGAATTCCGCGCGCGCCGGCCGCTTGCCCAAGAGGGGCAGCCCGCCGTATAAAGAGGGTTAACCAGATCTCGGTAGTCCCCTGGAGGCCGGGCCCTTGACGATTCCTCCGCAGGTGCTGTTTCTGGTCGTGGTGGCGGTCCTTGGCGCGTCGGCTGCCCTGGCGTTGTTCGTCTGGGCCGTCCGCAACGGCCATTTCGATCCTGCCGCCGCAAACGCCGCGCGCTGGCCGGATCCGGAGGACCGCGAGAACCCGGGAGGCAGCCTGTGAGCGCCGCGGCCCTGCCCGCACCCGAGCTGAACGCGCTTCGGGAAGAAATGGATCGCCGGGCCCGGCTTCCTGTCCTGCTCTATTTCGGCGCCGGCGTTCTCTGGCTGCTCGCGGGCACGGCGCTCGGCCTGATCTCGTCCCTCAAGCTGCATGCTCCGGACTGGCTGGCCTCGGTCCCCTGGCTGACCTTCGGCCGCGTGCGCCCGGCGCATCTGGACACGGTGGTTTACGGCTGGGCGTCGCTGGCGGGCGCCGGCTGCTTCGTCTGGCTGACGTCGCGGTTGTGCCAGGTGGTTGTGCAGTGGCGTGGCCTGCTCATCGGATCCGTGATTCTCTGGAACATCGGACTCCTGTACGGCACCGGAGCGGTGCTATTCGGCTTCAGCCAGAGCGTGGAGTGGCTGGAGTATCCCCTGCCGGCGGCGGGGATGATCGCGGCCGCGTTCGTACTGTTCGGCGCGTCCATTCTGCGGACGTTTCAGAAGCGCACGGTCCCGTACCTCTACGTCAGCCTCTGGTACATCGTCGCGACGGTGGTCTGGTTCCCGGTCCTCTACGTGATCGCGAACCTGCCCATTTACTCGGGCGTGCTGCACGGGGCGGTGAACTGGTGGTACGCCCACAACGCGCTGGCGGTGTGGTTTACGCCGGTGGGGCTGGCGCTGGCGTATTACATGATCCCCAAGGTGATCGGGCGGCCCATCTACAGCTATTACCTGTCGATGCTCGGGTTCTGGACGTTTGCCCTGTTTTACAACTGGAACGGCATTCATCACCTGGTCGGCGGCCCGTTGCCGGCCTGGCTCCAGACGATTTCGATCATCGCGAGCGTGCTCATGGTGATCCCCGTGCTTGCGGTGGCCGTGAACCACCACCTCACCACCGTCGGCCACTTCCGCATGCTCAAGAGCGACATGACCCTGCGGTTCGTCGTGTTCGGCGCGATGAGTTACACCGCGGTGAGTTTCCAGGGGTCGGCCGAGGCGCTGCGGTCGATGCAGGAGACGGTGCATTTCACGCACTACACCATCGGCCACGCGCACCTGGGCGTGTACGCGTTTCTGACCATGATCCTGTTCGGCGCAATGTATTACATCACGCCGCGGCTGGCGCGCAGCTACTGGCCCGCTCGGAAGCTCATCACGGCCCACTTCTGGCTGGCCGCGCTCGGCGTCTTGTTGTACGTCGTCGCGATGTGCACGGCAGGGTTCTTCCAGGGCGCGGGGATGAACAACGCCGCCAAACCGTTCGCCGATGTGGTGGCGATCACACGCCCCTACCTGGTGCTGCGAAGCCTGGGCGGGGCGCTGATGGGGATTGGGCACGTCATCTTCGCCGTTCTGTTCGCGATGATCCTGTATCGCGGCGGGCGGCGCGCCGCGGCGAATGCGCAGGGGGTGGGCCAATGATGTACATCCGCCTGTGGATGTTCTTTGCGGGCCTGCTGGCGGCACTTTTCCTGGGCTGGGCGGCGCTGGTAGGCGTTCCTGGCGTCCAACTGGCGGCGGTGCCGCCTCAGCCGGGGCTGCGCCCATACACCTTTCCGCAGGCCCACGGCCGGGAGATCTACATGCGCGAAGGATGCGTGTACTGCCACTCGCAACAGACCCGGCCGGAGGGTTTCGGCGCCGACCAGAGGCGGCTCTGGGGGCGGCCGTCGGTTCCGGGCGACTACGTCTACGACCGCCCGCACCTGCTCGGCACCGCGCGCATTGGGCCCGACTTGTTCAACATCGGCGCGCGGCAACCGAGCCGCGACTGGCACCTCGCCCACCTCTACGATCCGCGCTCCGCGGTCGCGCAGTCGATCATGCCGCGATTCCCATGGCTGTTCGCGGAGAAGACGAGCACGGACCCTGAGGATGTGGTGGTTGCCGTCCCGGCGCCGCTGCGCCGCCCCGGCGTCTCGGTCGTCGCCACGCGCGAGGCGCTGGACCTCTGCGAGTACCTCCTCGGGATGAACCACACCTACCCCCTCGAGAGGACCAGGCCGCGATGAGCGATCCACCCGAAGCGCGGCCCCTGCCCGTGCCGCTTCCGCCGCTGCTGGGCGAACCGGAATCGCCCGAGGTGCTCCAGATCCATCGCGCCATTCTGGAGGCGGAAAAGCCGGAGCCGGTGGAAGGTCTCGAGCCTGCGCCGTGGTGGGTCTGGGCGATTTCGGTGGTGACGGTCTTCGCCATGGGCTTCTACCTGGGCCGTTACAGCGGCACATTCTCCGCCGATCCGGACGAGCTGTACCAGAAGGTTTCGCCCGGAGGAGCGGCGCAGGCTGCCGCGGAATCCGCGCTCCCCGGGGACGCCATCTTCGCCGGGATCTGCATGCCCTGCCATCAGGCGGGAGGCGCCGGTGTCGAGGGGCGCTATCCGCCGCTGGCCGGCTCGGAATGGCTCACCGGGGATCCGTCGCTCCCCGTGCGTATCCTGCTCAACGGTCTGAGCGGCCCGATCACGGCCCGCGGCAGCGCCATTGAGGGCCAAATGCCTGCGCTCAGCGGCCAGTTGAGCGACGCCAATGTCGCCGCCGTTCTCACCTATGCCCGCTCGTCGTTCGGCAACCGGGCGGGCCCGGTTACACCGGAACTGGTTGGGAAGATCCGGGCGCAAACCGGCGGGCAGGGACCGTGGACCGCCCAGCGGCTTCTGGCACCGCCGGCGTCGGAGGTGAAGAAATGATCCGCGGCAGTCTCCTCTTGCTGCCCGCGCTGATTTTGCTCGGCGTGGCGAGGGTGGACCAGCCGGCCCAGCCGATTGCCTTCAGTCACCAGGTCCACGCCGGCCTGTACAAGCTCCCGTGCCTCTACTGCCACTCGGGTGCGCGCCGCTCGACCGTGGCAGGAATTCCGTCCGTTCAGCTCTGTATGGGATGCCACCGCATGGCCGCCGTCGCCAAGCCGGAGATCGTGCGGCTGCGGGGCTACTTCGACCGCGGCACTCCGATTCCCTGGACGCGGGTGGTCCAAGAGCCCGACTTTGTGTTCTTCGACCACAGCCCGCACATCCAGCGCGGCCTTAGCTGCCAGGAATGCCACGGGCCGGTGGAAACCATGACCCAGGTGCGGCTGGTCCGCCCGTTGGACATGGACCGGTGCGTGTCCTGCCACCGGCAGAAGGCGGCATCCACGGATTGCTACGTGTGCCACAGGTGAGGCGCGATGAGCGACACGAACCGGCGTGATTTCCTGAGAATCCTCGGCATCGGCGGCGCCGCTGGCCTCGCCGGCTGCACTCGAAAAACGGCGCCGGATACGCTCACCGAATACGTGGTGCCGCCGGAGGAAATGGTGCGGGGGCACGCGCTCTGGTATCGCACCACCTGTCGCGAGTGCCCGGCCGGGTGCGGCCTGGAGGCGCGGGTGCGCGAAGGGCGCGTGCACAAGGTGGAGGGCAACCCCGGACACCCGGTCAACGGCGGCGGCCTCTGCGCGCGCGGGCAGGCCTCGGTGCAGGGCCTTTACAA
>JBEKLJ010000224.1:0-5310 GCA_050010255.1 Bryobacteraceae bacterium | reverse complement strand
TACCGGGAAGCTCATGCACGCGCCTTGCCGGGCTGCGTTGTTCTATTCCCTCGCGGCGGGGTGCTCGAATCGATTCCCAATAGCCAATTGGCGTCAACCTTTAGGACCGCGGCCAAGCCCTTCACTTCAAAATCGAATGCGGAACGGAGGCCACCTTCAACTTTCGCCAAGGCTACCCTGTCCAGCTGGACACCCTCGCGCGCCAACCTCCCAGCCAATTGATCTTGAGTCAGCGGTGGATCACATCGATGACGGGCTTCTCTGACCCGCTCCCCGATAATGTTCCGCGATGGCCGCTTCCTGGACTTGACCGCCATTCCCCTACTGTGTAGCAGACGGAACGGGGATCGAGTGTTCCTTAAAAGAACATCTTGTTGAAGGGGATTGCTCCGGCTATCCTTGGCATATGCGCCACTGGATGCCAGGCGGTCCATCGTCTAGGTGGTTTCGGCCTGACCAACGATGCTTCCTCCGCACTGCACCGGAATGCTCCGACTCACCGTCCGCATGGTGGCCTGGACTCAAGGCTTTCCGAGCAACTGGCTGTTCGCGGGTGCTCGGTCGCATCGCCGAGTCGGGGGCGCTTCTCCGCGCATGCCGAACTCCGCTGCGCAATACAGTGATCAAGCACCCTCCGAGTGAAGATCACGATCAGCGGGTTTTCTTCGCGAGGCCAGGCTGGAGATTTCGTCATGACCAAAGAGCAAAAGCGTCTTCTGGACCGTCGTTTTCGCGAAGCCGCTGAGCAACAGCCTGACCTAGAGGTACTGAGGGGGCTGCTGCTCGGCCTTGGAGGCATACATCTGGTCGCGCCCCCGGGTCCAGATGCAGCGTTGCCGCTCATGATTGATGCTGGCTTCGTCATGGCTGGACCCGTGGTGCGGAGGACCATGAGAAAGAGTGAATGCCACAGAAACGTGGCCGAAATCTGGGCCGAGAAGCAGCATGAACTCGTCGGGATCGGTACCGGATATTCGCTCAGTGCTGACGGTCTCTGGCGTCAGCACACGTGGGGCCTTCGGCGCGAAGGGATTCTCGAAACAACTGTGTCGCGAGTGAAATACTTCGGCATTCTGCTGCTGCACGGGGACGCCGATTCGTTCGCGAGGGCAAACTTGGCTGGCGCCTGTGTGTCGTGTGGGAGCGTGAAACGAAAGACAGCAGGAACCTGACGAAGCGGCTGGACCGGTTCCTTGCGGGATGAGGCATCCCGATTTCGGCCAAGCGTGGCAGGCGTGCTCGTGCGAAGCTCCGAGTACATTTCCTTGCGAACATCGGGCGTGTGGTAGTTGTCGCGGCTCGGTCCGCCTCATCGACAACCTGCTGGTGGAGCCGTAGCCGGTCGCCTAAACCTCGGGGGCCTGGCGCGGCCGATGCTCAGCCACGCTACTCCAGGCGCAGGTCGTCGAGCTTGAGCGAAAAGGGCCCCTCGGGCGGGCCGGCGGCGATGATGATCGACATGATGTCGCTGCCGTCGGTGCCGCCGAATTTCGAAAAGGGGAAGGAGAAGCGGCGCCACTCCGGCCCGGCGGTGAACGCCTGCATGGCCGGCTGGTAACCGAGGCGCCGGGCGAAGACCATGATGCGGTACTCCCGGCCATCGCCGCGGGCCCAGAACGTGATCTGCTTCCAGCGCGAGAGATTCGCGGGCGCCATCGGCCCCAGGCCGGGCGAGAACATCACGCCGGCCCACGGGTAGGCAAAGCCCGGGCGAATCTCGCCCGTCACGAGCAGCGATCCGCGGCCGTTCTGCGCTCCCTCCTGGACGACCCTGAATTCGACCGTTGACTTCCCGCCCCGCATGGCGTCGGTGGAGGCCATCCAGCCCGCGCCGAACTTCGCCGCGGGCTTCTCCTCCTCAAAGTCGCTGATGAGACCGGACTCGGAGCCTTGCGGCGGCGGCGCGCTCCTCAGCTTCCCCGCTTCGGCGTTCTGCTGCGCGACCAGGGCGCGGCGCGCGCCCCGGTCCACCTCGACGCCGAGCTTCCAGACGGCCACGATGTCGCGCGTGGCCAGGATGTCCCTGGTGGGATCGCCGTTGACCAAAACGAGGTCGGCGCGCTTGCCGGGCGCGATGCGGCCGCGATCGTCGAGGCGGAAAGCTGCGGCCGGAGCGGAGGTGGCCGCCGCCAGCGCCTCCTCGGGCGTGAGGCCGGCCTCGACGAGGAGTTGCAGCTCGCCGTGCAAGCTGGCGCCGTGGGCCGTACCGAAGTTCGGCGGGTCCGTGCCGGCGAGCAGCGGGACGTGCGCTGCCTTGAGCTGCCGGACGGCCTCGGATTGGGCGCAGGCCTGCTCCAGTCCGGTCTTGCGCGGGAAGGTGATTGCGAGGTTCCCCAGGTCCGCCGGCACAACGTACGGCGCAATCCGCGCATCCTGGGCGAGGCTGGCATTGGACACGCCGCAGGCGCTTCGAAGAACCGAGAGGGTAGGGATGACGAAAGCGTGATGGTCCGCGACGAATTTGGCGAAGCCGGCGTCCGGCCGGCGGTCTATGAAGACGTGCGCGAGCCCATCCGCGCCGGCCTCGACCGCCTGGCGAGCGCTCTCGAGATCGCCGATGTGGACGATGGCGAGCTTGTGGCGCTTGTGCGCCGCCGCGATCAGGGCCGAGAGCGTCTCCCGGCTGATGGTCGGCGTGTGGCCGCCGTAAGCGCGCAAGTCGTCGTAGATGATCTTGATATAGTCCGAACCCTCGGCGATCCGCGCATCGACGAACGCTTGCGCCTCTTCGGGCCCGTTGATGGTCGGGATCTTGAATCCGTATTCGGTCCCGTGCCCGCCGGACGCCGTGGCCAGCGTGCCGGAGGAGAACAGGTCCGCCGCGTCCAGCAGCTTGCCTTCGGCCTGCTGGCGGCGCACGTCGGCGGCCATCGTCACCGTGGTGAACATGTCGAGCTCGGTGGTGACGCCCAGGGCGAGCGCCTGCCGAAGATTGTCCAGAGCGACCACGTGGACGTGCGCGTCGATGAGGCCGGGCAGCAGCGTCTTGCCCGTGCCATCGATCTCGCGGGCGCCCGCGGGACTCTCGACCAGCTCACCGATCGCGGCGATTCTGCCGTCCACGACAACCACGCTCGCGCGCGGCAGGGTTCGCGTCCCGTCGAAGACGCGGGCGTTGCGT
This sequence comes from Bryobacteraceae bacterium, assembly GCA_050010255.1. GTDB lineage: Bacteria > Acidobacteriota > Terriglobia > Bryobacterales > Bryobacteraceae > JBEKLJ01. The sequence goes on along the minus strand of JBEKLJ010000224.1, from coordinate 2,189 downwards.
ATGACCAGCGGGGGCGCGGCGCAGAACGCTGCGGTGCACACCCACAACAGAGCGAAGCGGCGGAGCTTGGGCATCGCCTTCATGTTCGCACAGACACCGGCCAGGCGCCGCGTTCTATGATGAGCTGATAGGCCCGGGTGGCGAAACTGGCAGACGCAAAGGACTTAAAATCCTTTGTCCCGTGAGGGACGTGCGGGTTCGAGTCCCGCCCCGGGCACCAGCCCGCTCTCCTTGCCACGGTTGTGGTGAGAAAAGCGGGCTAGGCCGTCACCGGCTCGGGCCCTGGCTTGGGTCGTTTGCGGGCGCGCAGCCAGTCCAGCGCGGCGGCCATGTAGGTGTCAATCACCGGGGTCAGGTAGAGGGTCACGGTTTGGGAGAACAGCAGGCCACCCACCACGGCTAGCCCGAGCGGCTGGCGCGCTTCGCCGCCCGCGCCGTAGCCCAGGGCGATGGGCTACCACGTTCCGTTCGTTGCCCCACCGGGCCGGGATGGTGGCGTCGATGTGATCGCCTACAAAGACCCGCTTGGAACCGTCGCTCCTAGAATTCGGGTCCAGGTCAAACACCGGGAAGAGAAGGTCAAGGTGGGCGAGGTACGAGAGCTTGAGGCCCTTCTGAGGAAGGAAGGCGACGTTGGCCTGATCGTTTCGTCGGGTGGATTCACGGCGGAAGTCGAGCGGGAAGTCCGGGCATCTTCAAAGCACATTGAGACGATGGACCTGGACCGGCTCATCAAGCTGTGGCAGCAATACTACGATCAGATCCGTGAAGCTAGCAAGCTCCTGCTGCCAATGGTGAAGCTGTTTTTCCTTGCGCCACCGGAAGAGTAGCGAATCCGGCCTGAAACGAGCGCCACCGTCGTGGGATGCTGCCGGTCTACCGGGTGGCGGCGAACGAACCGAGGGCTTCCTGTGGGTGAGGGTGCGGTTGCTTTTGGGAGATTCAGAGAGATATGATTCGGTGTTCTCAAAAGGAGACAATCTGATGCGAATACTCATGTTAAAAGCGATCCCGCTCGTCGTCATCGCCAGCTTTTGCTGCTCGTGCGGGAAGAAGGAACTTGATCGGGACACCGCAATGAACTTGTTGCGGGGGCGGGTTGTCGGAACTCTTGCCTGTCACGTTGCCTATCAGTACGAGTCAGGGAACTTTAGGTTCATGCCTCCATCGGAGGTCCCGAAGCTTAATAGAATCGCAGACGCTTACCGTCAGCTAATACGTGCTGGAGTACTCACCTGTCAGCCGAACTTTCCAGGAAGTGACACAGTGATGTGCCAACCCGGTCCTAAACTCGCCGGAAATGCGCCAGCGTATTCCGACGCAATCACCGTTCCTGCTGGAAGCTTGGTGGCTTCTGCCGTCACTGGAATCACCAAGACTGGTGACAATTCTGCGATGGCTCAGGTTCAACTCTCGTTTCAGCCCACTCCCTTGTACAGCCAGTACCAAGCGGCCTTTGAGACTCTGGACGGCGAAGGGATTATGGACCGACCCGTCAGGAATTATCTGCGTGCATCAGCACAGGCGACTTTCCAATTATTCGATGACGGCTGGAGGTTGCAGACGGTGGGGCTTCAATAGCTGATAGGCCCGGGTGGCGAAACTGGCAGACGCAAAGGACTTAAAATCCTTTGTCCCGCGAGGGACGTGCGGGTTCGAGTCCCGCCCCGGGCACCATCACTGCAAAAAACTTGCACGTTCTTCCTGCTCCTGGTTTTGGGCCTTTGGATGGGCCAGTGTGCGCGCTGAAGGGCATCCGGCTGACCTACGCCGTCACCGGCTCGGGCCCTGGCTTGGGTCGTTTGCGGGCGCGCAGCCAGTCCAGCGCGGCGGCCATGTAAGTGTAAATGACCGGGGTCAGGTAGAGGGTCACGGTTTGGGAGAACAGCAGGCCGCCCACCACGGCTAGCCCGAGCGGCTGGCGCGCTTCGCCGCCCGCGCCGTAGCCCAGGGCGATGGGCACCGCGCCCAGCAGCGCCGCCATGGTGGTCATCATGATCGGCCGGAAGCGGATCAGGCAGCCCTGGTAGATGGCCTTCAGCGGCGGCATGCCCTGGTTGCGCTCGGCATCCAGCGCGAAATCGATCTGCATGATGGCGTTCTTCTCCACGATGCCGATCAGCATGATGAGGCCGACAAACGCGTAGATGTTCAGGTCCATGTGGAAGACCAGCAGCGTCAGCAAAGCG
>JBEKLJ010000223.1:0-5329 GCA_050010255.1 Bryobacteraceae bacterium | reverse complement strand
GGACCACTTGAGGATGAGGTCGGGGTCTCTGACGGCCTCGGCCGCCTTGAGGCAGGCGTGCGCCGTCACCACGTCCTCCGGATCGAGCGCCAACAGCCTCGCGCCCGCCTCCAGTGCTTTGTTGTACTGGCCGGCCTGGGTGTAGGCGGCGGTCATCTGATCGAGCACCCACGGGAGGCCCTCATGCTGAGGGTATTTGCCCGCGAAATCCTCCAGCAGCGCAATCTTCTTGGCGTTATCCTGCTCGCCGCCTATTGCGAGGAGCAACCGCCCCGCGGGTGTCCCGTCGTTGACGGCGGCAAACTGGCGACGCTGGGCGGCGGCCGTACCGGCGGCCAAGCAGACGGTCAAAATGATCGTCGCGATTCTCATGCTGCCCTCCTCTGATCAGCGAACGGTGACCGGTCCCACAGCGGCTCAGGGCCGCTCTCTGCCCCGGCGGCCGCTCCAGTCCGCGTTCTCGACGGGATGCTATCATACAACACCGCCCCGGGCGAGCGCAGACAATCCAGCGGCCAGCCGCGCCGCAAGGGGTCTCGACGAGTCGCGGCTCGGTTGCCGGCGGATGCGCCTTTGCCTTCCGCACCTCCGCTCTGCTAATCTCCATGTTCGCGGCGCAGCGCGCCGGCGAGGGGGGAACGATGGTCCTTCCGCACACTTACGTTGCCGCTGTCCTTTTGGCGATCCTCTCGATGCTCTGCTGGGGATCGTGGGCCAACAGTTACAAGCTGACCGGCAAGTGGCGTTTCGAGCTGTTCTATTGGGATTACGCACTCGGCGTGCTGCTGGTCGGGGTGGTTGCCGCACTCACCTTCGGCAGCCTCGGCTTTGACGGGTTCTTGTTTACGGACGATCTGCTGAACGCCGGGCGGCGCCCTCTCGTCTACGGCCTCGCCGCGGGCGTCACTTTTAACCTGGGCAACATGCTGCTGCTGGCTGCGATCGCCGTGGCCGGCATGTCGGTGGCCTTCCCAGTGGGCATGGGTTTGGCGCTGATCGTCGGCGTCGTCTGGAACCAGATTCTCAAGCCGTCCGGCAACCCGACCCTGCTCTTTGCTGGCTCGCTGCTCGTGGTGGCGGCCATCCTGCTCGAGACCGCGGTGTACCGGGCGATGTCGCGCTCCCGTTATGAGGGGTTGATCAAAGCGGGCAAGACCAGGTCCACTAAGCCCAAGGCCAGTTGGAAGGCCATCCTGGTCTCGGTCCCCGCCGGCCTACTGATCGGTTCGTCCTGGCCTCTGGTGGATCTGAGCAAGCAGGGCGGTCTAGGGCCGTATTCGATCGGCTGCCTGTTCGCCGCCGGCATCTTCTTCTCGACCCTCGCTTGCAACATCTTCTTTATGAACCTTCCGGTCGAGGGCGAGCCCGTCGAGTTCCGCGACTACTTCCGCGGCAGATCCAGCCAGCACCTGTTGGGGGTGCTCGGCGGGGCGGTTTGGGCGACCGGACTGCTGGCAGTTCTCGTCGTCTCCAGCGCTACGAAACCCCTTGAGGGAGCTGCGGCGTTAGATCTTGCCGCGCCCGGTGAACCGTTGCTGAACCCGGCGATCGGCTACGCCCTGGCCCAGGCGGCCACGCTGCTCGCCGCGCTGTGGGGCCTGGTGGTGTGGAGAGAGTGTCGGGGCGCCGAGATGCGGGTCCGCGCAATGGTGACACTGGCTTTCGCCCTGTTTGCGGGGGGGCTGGCGCTGGTGGCGATCGCGCCGCTCTACGTCGGGTAGCCCGTCCTCCTCCTGCCGCCCGGCGGGCTGCCATGTCTTAAAGAATTAGTTGACAACCGCACTCGAGGTGCGCTAAAAAGGAGTTGAAGTATTAAATCATTAGGACTTCGGACGATCCCCATGGCCCGCAGAAAGTCCCAGACGCTCACCGAGGCCGAGCTGCCGCTCATGCAGGTTCTCTGGCAGCGCGGATCGGCCACGGTGGGCGACCTGGCCGAGGCGCTCGCCAAGGACAAGCCCACCGCCTACAACACCGTGCTGACCCTCATGCGAATCCTGGAACGCAAAGGCTACGTGCGGCATACCAAAGATGGGCGTGCGTTCGTCTATCACGCGGTGGTCGATCGCGGCCAGGCCAGCCGGACGGCGGTCCGGCAATTGCTGCGCCGCTTCTTCAACGACTCGCCGGAGTTGCTCGTCGTCAACCTGCTTCGGGAGGAGGCCTTGGAGGCCTCCGAGCTGGAGCGGCTAAGGAAGAGGATCGAAGGGGAGGAGCCCGTCCCATGACGGCCTGGTTCGGCGCGGAGGTGCTGGCGGCGGTTTTGAATGGCCTGTGCCAGGGCGTGGTGCTGACGGCGTCCGTGTGGCTGGCGCTGCGCGTCGTCCGGTTGAACGCCTCGGCACGCCACGCCCTCTGGATCGGAGTGTTGCTAGCGGTGGTGGCGCTGCCGCTGGCGAATCTGGGAGCAGGTTCCGAGGTCGGCGCGCGCGCCACCGGTGCGGCGGCGCCGCCCGCGCTGGTGCTGCCGGGGTCGGGGACGTGGGTGGCCTGGGTCTTCGCCCTGTGGCTGCTGGCGAGCGGCTTGTTGCTGGCGCGGCTGGCTTGGAGCTACGCCGTTCTTTGCAGGCTCAAGCGCTCGGCCGGGGCGCTGCCCGAGGCCGTCGCGGATCGCTGCCAGCTGCTCGGGCGGAAGCACGGAGCGCGGGGGGTCCGCCTGCTGGCTTCGGCGGAGGCAGCCGTGCCCATGGCGGCGGGGTTGTCGAAACCGGTGATCCTGCTGCCGGCCTCGCTGGCCAGCGAGCTCTCCCGCGATGAGCTAGACCAGGTGCTGGTGCACGAGCTGGCTCACATCCGCCGCTGGGACGACTGGACGAACCTCGTGGCGAGGACCTTCGAAGCGCTGTTCTTCTTCCATCCCGCGGTGTGGTGGATCGGCGGGCGGCTGGAGATGGAGCGGGAACTGGCCTGCGACGATTGTGTGGTCAGAAACACGAGCGGGGCGCGTCCCTACGCGGCGTGCCTGCTCAAGCTGGCGCGCGGCGCGCTCTCGCGCGCCCGGCCGCGGCTGGCTTCCGCCGCAATCACCGGCCGGCGCGAGTTCACGCTGCGCATCGAAGCGCTGCTGGGCGGCGAGGCGCAGCCGCGGCGGCGCTGGTCGACTGCCGCCGTAGCGGTCGCCGCGGCGCTGGTTGTGGCGGGCAGCACTCTGAAGGTGGCGCCGTTTACGGTTACCGCACCGCTTGCGCCCGAGCCTGCGCGCGCCGTTCTCGTGGCGCCGCCTGCGGAGTTGGCCCAGGCCCGGCGGCCTGCGTCCTTGGCCACGCAGGCGAGCGCGCCGGCCCGACCGCGCCTGCTGGCGCGTGCTCGAACGGTACAACCAGCGCCCCCGCGCCTGCTGGCGCATGCTCAGCCGGCCCAACCGCCGTCTGGGGCGCCGGTTCAGGACGCCAGCGCCCTGTCGCGAGGGGGCGAGGAGTTTCTGTATTGCGTTTTCTATTGGAACGGAGAATCGTCGGGTTGGATCCGGATTCTCTGGGTGCGGGTAAAGCCTGAGGGGCCTCGCCTGCACGGAGCCTGAGACTGGGAAACAAAGACTCGGGGGCGGCCATCCTGAGCGCGCGATGCTCGCGCGCGGGCGCCGCGACCCTGGAGAAGACAAGAGAGGATAGCGATGAGCTTTACCCGGAACAACAGGAGCTTGCTGCTCCTAACGCTGATGGTTGGTCTGCTGGTCGGGGCGCTGTGTGGCGCCGGCCTGAAGGCCGCGCAGGCTGCGCCGGGCCCGGCGGCTGATGCCAAGCCGCTGGTGATTCCCGATCCCGTGCAGCTCTCCACCACTTTCACCCAGTTGGCCAAGCAACTGGAACCCGCAGTGGTGCAGGTGACCAGCACGATCGAGGAAAAGCGCGTCGACCGCCGCGACCGCGGCGGCGCAGCGCCGCAGGACCCCGAAGATTTCTTCCGCCGTTTCTTCGGCGACAACCCGTTTGGGATGCCCATGCCGCAGCGGCCGTTCCGCAGCCAGGGGACCGGGTCGGGCTTCGTCGTGGATCCGAGCGGCTACATCATGACCAACAACCACGTGGTCGACGGCGCCGCGCGCGTGCGGGTGAAGATCAACGGGGACAATACCGAGTACGTGGCCAAGGTGATCGGCGCGGACGCGGAGTTGGACCTGGCGGTGCTCAAGATCGACGCCGGACGGCCGCTCGCAGCGGTAAGGATCGGCAACTCGGACGGCGTCCAGGTGGGTGACTGGGCCATCGCCATCGGCTCGCCGTTCGGCCTGGAGGCGACGGTCACTGCCGGTATCATCAGCGCCCAGGGCCGCGACCTGGGCATCGCGGGGCACCAGCTCCAGCGGTTCCTCCAGACCGACGCGGCCATTAACCCGGGCAACAGCGGCGGACCGCTGCTGAACATCCGCGGCGAGGTGATCGGCGTGAATACCATGATTGCCAGCCGCGGCGGCGGCGGCGAGGGTGTGGGCTTTGCGTTGCCGATGAACATGGCCGTCCAGGCCTACAACCAGATCATCAAGACCGGCAAGGTGTCACGCGGCGCCATCGGCGTGCGTTTCCGGCGCGACGAGAAGCGCGAGCTGCTGAAAGCCTACGGCGCCTCCGAGGGCGTATTCGTCGAGCAGGTGACGCCGGGTGGGCCGGCGGAGAAGGCCGGCATCCGCGAAGGCGACATCATCACCGGGCTCGACGGCCGTCCGATAAAGAACGGTGAGGAGTTGGTGAATCGGGTCTCGCAGATGCCGGTGGGCTCGCGGGTACCGGTGACCCTGCTCCGCGATGGCAAGAGCCTGACGATGACCGTCGAGGTCAGCGAGCGGGCGCAGATCTTCGCCAGCGATGCCTCGGGCGGCGGCGTGCCGGGCGGCGAGGGCGGCGAGGAAGGCCAGCATGTGAAGTTCGGCCTCTCGGTGCGCGCGCTGTCTCCGGGGGATCGCGAAGCCGCGGGCTTGGATGAGCGAGGCGGCGTACTCATCTCCGACGTCGAAGCGGGATCGTTCGCCGAGGACATCGGCTTGCTGCCGGGCGACGTCGTCACGGCAATCAACCGCCAGCCGGTGAACTCGGTTGGCGACGTCAGACGGATCAGCGAAACGCTGAAGCCCGGCGCCGCGGTCGCGTTCAAGGTTATGCGGAACGTGGCCCGTGGCCAGGGGCGCCCCGACTGGCAGTCGGTCTTCGCCGCTGGGACAGTGCCGAGTGGCCAGTAGACGGACGGGGGCCGGCCCGCCCGGCCCCCGTTTCAAAAACCGGGGACAGTTCTGAGCCATGCCGCCCGAGGCGGCACCCGCGAGCATGAAAATGGCGTTCATCAACTGGTATGCTCTTCCATGCCAGGGCGCGTCGTAAGCCGCAGTAGTCTGTGA
>JBEKLJ010000222.1:0-5348 GCA_050010255.1 Bryobacteraceae bacterium | reverse complement strand
AACCGCACATGTGGGTTGGAAGCGCCCGAGTCTACTCGGCGGAAACCTTCACTTCGTCCCCGGCAGCAGGGTGATCTCGTCCACGATGCCGATGACCGCCATCTCGGTGGGGCTGTGCGGGCGCTGGACCGCGGTCATGGCGCTGAAGCCCTCGGTGGCGAGCAGGACTCGGTCGCCGACGCCGGCCTGGACCGAATCGACGGCCACAACCGGGTCGCCGCGGTCCGTGCCGTCCAGGTTGAGCGGCTGGACGAGCAGCAGTTTGAGACCCTCGTGGCTGGGGTGCTTGCGGGTAGCGACCAGATCCCCGACGACTCGTCCGATCAGCATGGCTCAGGACCTCTGCAGGTGGACCTCATCGACGATGCCGACGATGGTTGCGTCGGTGACGACTTCCTCGGGGAGGAAGGCGAAGCTGGCCTCGCGGGCGCGCGCCCAGTAGATGAGCTCACCGGCGCCGGCGCCGGTCATGTCGGTGCAAACCAGACGCTTGCCGGTGTCTTCGCCCTCGGGCGTGACGGGCTGGACGATGAGCAGGCGCTGGCCGGTGAGGTTCTGGTTCTTGACGGTGGCCCAGACGCGGCCCACGACACGCCCGAGGTACATAGCGCTACTTCCTCTGGTCGAGGCTGACGGTATCGACGATGGCGACGATAGCGGTATCGACCGGCTGGTCCTTGCAGCCTTCGGCCATGCGCGCGGAGCTGCCGGCCACGGCCAGAACGGTCTCGCGGAATCCGGCGCTGACCGTATCGACAGCCACCACGTAGCCGGCCTCGTCCTTGCCGTCCGGGGTGATGAGCTTGAGCACGAGCAGCTTCTTACCTTCCAGGCGCGGATCTTTGCGCGTGGCGACCACCGTGCCTACGACGCGGGCCAGGATCATTCGTTTCTCTCCAGAAACCTGCGCAAGAACGTCTCTCACGAACTGGACGCTCGGCCACTGCGCCGCAGGCGCCCAGCCGCGCGGTTAGCGCTACTTGGCCGCGGCGGCCGGCGCCTTGCCGATCGGCAGCCCCTCTTCGAGGCTGGGGTGCGGCCGCGGGATGACGTGGACGGAGATGAGCTCGCCGACGCGGCGCGCGGCGGCGGAGCCGGCGTCCGTGGCGGCCCGCACCGCGGCCACGTCGCCGCGAACCAGCACGGTAACGTAGCCCGAACCGATTTTCTCCCAGCCGACCAGCACGACCTTGGCGGCCTTGACCATCGCGTCGGCGGCTTCGATCATGGCCACCAGGCCGCGGGTCTCGATCATTCCTAGCGCTTCACCCATAAGTCCTCCAGCGGGCGGGGCCGCCGGCCGCCGCCCACGACCCAGTCTACGTCAATCCGCGGGCGCGCAGGGCCTCATCCACCAGCGCGATCAGTTCTTCGCGCGTCAGCGTGATCTGTCCCTGGCCCAACTCCTCGGCGGCGAGCGGGCAGCCCGGCTCCCCGCCCGCCCGCGTCCTGACGCCGTATCGAGAGCGGGCTTCGAGCAGCTTGCGCACCTCGCCACGCGGCAGCACATTGGCGCCGCCCAGCAGCTCGGCCACCAGCGAGATGCGCGCGAAGTGCTCGACGGTCTCCATGCGGAAGTAGGCTTTCCAGACATCCTCGCCATAGCAGACCGCGCCGTGGTTGCCCATGAGCAGCGCGTCGTACTTGGGGATGAGCGGCAGCATGGGCTCGGTCAGCTCGCGCGTGCCCGGCAGCCCGTAATCGACCAGGGGGACGCAGCCCAGGGCGATGACCACTTCGGGCAGCAGGGCCAGATTCAGCGAGCGGCCGGCGGCGGCGTACCCGGTGGCCACCGGCGGGTGCGCATGCAGCACGCCGCCGACGTCCGGGCGAAGGACGTAGATCGTCAGGTGCATGGCGATCTCCGAGGTCCGCTCCTTGCTGCCCGCGAGCTTGCGGCCCTGCATGTCGCAAATAATCAGGTCCTCGGGGCGCATCAGCCCCTTGCACACGCCGGTGGGGGTGCACAGGACGCGGTCTTGGTCGAGCCGCAGGCTGATATTGCCGTCGTTGGCCGCAACCCAGCCCCTCTGCCAGACGTGCCGGCCGATCTCGACGATATCCTCGCGCAACTCGCGCTCGGGCTTGACCATTAAGACAGACGATTGTAGCAGAACGCTAGCCCGATCTTCTCACACCGTTCGAAGCGAGGCGCGGCGAGGGCGCCATTTTCCTGGCCTGACGCCACCAGGAAGACGGCAACCGGATCGGTCCCATCGCCGAGCAGGTCCCGCAGCAAGGATCCCTCCGCGGCCATCCGCGGGATCGCTACACCTCCTGCTGGCGGCACGCCGTCACCGTCTCAAACCGGCCGCCGAAGTACCGCCGATTGATCCAGAGGGCGGCGTTGACCAGAGAGATCAGGACGGGAACCTCTACCAGCGGTCCGATTACGGCGGCGAATGCCGCTCCGCTGTTGATTCCGAAAGTCGCGATGGCCACGGCGATCGCCAACTCAAAGTTGTTCGAAGCCGCCGTGAAGGAGAGAGTCGTGGCTTCCGGGTAGGTCGCGCCGACGCGCGCGCTCACCCAGAACGAGACGAAGAACATGACCACGAAGTAGACACTCAGAGGAATGGCGATGCGAACGACATCGAAAGGCAACTGCACGATCATCCCGCCCTTCAGCGAGAACATGACAACGATGGTGAACAGCAGGGCAATCAGGGTGATCGGGCTGATCTTCGGGATGAAGCGGGTCTGGTACCACTCCTTGTCCTTCACGCGGATCAGCAGGAACCGGGTCAAGAACCCGGCGATGAAGGGGATGCCGAGATAGATGAAGACACTCTCGGCGATATCGCGCATGGAAATGTTCACCCGCACCGCGGTCATGCCCAGCCAGCCCGGGAGCACCGCCAGGAAGAAGTACGAATAGACGGAAAAGAACAGAACCTGGAAAATCGAGTTGAATGCCACCAGGCCGGCGGCGTACTCCCGGTCGCCGTGAGCCAGATCGTTCCATACGATCACCATGGCGATGCACCGCGCGAGGCCGATCATGATCAGGCCGGTCATGTACTCTGGCTTGTCGTGGAGGAAGAGGACGGCCAGGCCGAACATGAGAAGCGGACCGATCACCCAGTTTTGAATGAGCGAGAGAGCCAGCACCTTCCGGTGCCCGAACACGCGGCCCATCTCCTCATACTTCACCTTGGCGAGCGGCGGATACATCATCAGGATGAGGCCGATCGCGATGGGGATGGAGGTCGTCCCCACATTGAAGTGGTTCAGGAAGGGAACGATCCCCGGAAACAGGTAGCCCGAGGCGACGCCCACAATCATCGCCGCAAAGATCCATACGGTTAGAAACCGGTCCAGGAAAGAAAGCCGGGGCGCACTTTGTGCGTTTGCCATAATCTGCTGTCTTAATGTTCTGTCCGGCTCGCAGCCGGTTCGTTCATCCGGGCGGAGCGCGCGAGCTCTCCGAGCCGCTCCGGGCCGACGGGCACCTCCGGCTTCCAAGGTATTAGAGCGAGGCGATCCGCCAGCTCATTCCTGACCTCGGCGATGAAGGGGAGCTCGCGGAGCCCGCGTTCGACGAGCACGGGATCGCGGAATCCGTCTTGCGGCCACCTGAATCCTCATACTTGCACGTCGAAGATGTACTTGAGACAGAAACCAATCCCCACCACGATGAAGACCACGGCGGCAATCCTTCGCGCCCACTTTTCAAACCGCGCCAGGCGGTTGAGCGCTTGGCCGACGCGCTGGGCGCCGAGCGCGATCAGCAGGGCAAATGCAAACACCGGGAGGCCCGACCCAATTCCAAAGAAAGAAGGCAGCACGACCGTGGAGTCGTGACTCGCCGCGAACGGAACCAGGCTTCCAAAGAACAGCGCCTCCGACGCCGGGCAGAGAGGAAGTGCAAACAGCATGCCCAGCAGGCCCGCACCAAGCCAGCCCGAGGTCACCGGACGCACGGCGATCCGGGCTGTCACGCCGGAAGCCGAAGCACTCGCGGGGACCACATCGAGCAGAAGGATGCCGACCACGAACAGAATCGGACCCAGGGCCTTGTTCACGTACGTTTCCAGGAAGAAGGAAGCGTCCGCGAGAGCGAATGCCCTGGCGCTTAGGAGCGCAGCCAGCGCGGCGGACGCCACGGCGCAACCGACGGTGTACAGCGTGCCGATCAGGAGCACTCGCTTGGGCGAGCCCAGCTCCTTGGCGATGAACGCCATCGCGGCGACGCTGGTGGCGAGCGCACAGGAACTGATCGCCGTCAGGATGCCGAGCCAGAGCGCCGAAACCACGCCGAGCAGAAACCCTTCCATCAGCCCTCCTCGAGGTACGCCCTCTAGCCCGATCTTCTCACACGCCTTCGGCTGCGGCTTGCGGGAGGCTGGCAGGCCGGCACGCCGCTCGCGACACCATGCTACTCGTTGACGTGGACGACTTTGGTAGGCGGGAAGCCGTTGAAGAAGGTGGCGGAGGCGACGCTGTAGGCGCCGATGTTCTCCGAGTAGACCAAATCCTCGATCTCCAGCTCCGGCAGCTCCTCGGATTGGGAGATGACGTCCAGGCCGTCGCAGGTCTGGCCGAAGACCGCGCAGACCTCGGTCCGCCCCTTCTTGAACGCCTTGAGGTGGTACTGGCAGTGGTCGAAGACGATGCCGGAGAAGGTGTGGTAGACGCTGTCATCGATGTAGTAGCAGGGCTTGCCGTCGCGCACGGCCTTGCCGATGACCCGCGCCACGGTGGTTGCCGCCGTGGCCACCAGGAACCGGCCGGGCTCAGCCAGGATCTCAATGTCGCCGGGGAACAGGCGGTCGATCTCGGCATTGATCTTGCGGGCCAGAACGCTGAAGGGCTTGACGTGGCGGTTGTAGCGCGCCGGGAAGCCGCCGCCGATATCCAGGATCTTTATCTCACGGCCGCGTGCCCTGGCTTCCCCGATCACGGCCGCCGCCATGTTGAGCGCCTGGACGAAGTTCTCGAAGTTCGTGCACTGGCTGCCGACGTGGAAGCTGAGGCCCTCGACCACCAGGCCGATGCGGAACGCCTCGGCGACGAGGTCCACGGCTTCGCCCGGATCGCAACCGAACTTGGATGAGAGCTCGACCATCGAACCGGTGTTGGGCACGCGCAGGCGCAGCACCACGCCGGCGTGCGGGGCATATTGCCTGATCTTGCGCAGCTCGGCCAGGTTGTCGTAGGTCACCAGCGGCTTGTATTGATCCAGGACCCGGAGCGTCTCCTTGGGCTTGATGGGATTGGCGTAGACGATCTTGTCCCAGATGAAGTCCTGCTGCTCCCGGGGCGGGAGGCGCCGGATGTTCTCGTAGACCATCATGAACTCGGGCAACGAGGCCACGTCGAAGCTGGCGCCGGCTCGGTAGAGCGTG
>JBEKLJ010000221.1:0-5461 GCA_050010255.1 Bryobacteraceae bacterium | reverse complement strand
GTTGCCGAGGTTGACGCACTCTGAGCGGCCGCCGCCGCGCAGGTAGTCCAGGGCGAGCAGGTGCGCCCTCCCCAGGTCGGCCACGTGGATGTAGTCGCGCACGCAGGTGCCGTCCGGCGTCGCATAGTCGCGCCCGAACACGGAGACCGAGTCACGCTGGCCGAGCGCCACCTTCAGCACGTTGGGGATCAGATGGCTCTCGGGGTCGTGGTGCTCGCCATGGAGCTCCGTGGCGCCAGCGGCGTTGAAGTATCGCAGCGCGACGAACCGTAATCCGTAGGCGCCGTCGCAGGCTTCCAGCATCCGCTCGATGAAGAACTTCGACCAGCCGTAGGGGTTGGCCGGCCATTGCGGGTGCTCTTCGCTGATGGGCGTCTCCCCGGGCTCGCCGTAGACGGCCGCCGTCGATGAGAAGACCAGGTGGGTGATCCGGCAGTCGAGCAGGGCGCGCAGCAACTGCGTGGTCTGCGCGCTGTTGTTCTCGAAGTACAGCGCCGGGTCCCGGACCGATTCGCCGGCCTCGATCAGCGCGGCGAAGTGAATGCAGGCGTCAATGGAATGCTCGCGCGCGATGCGGGCCACCAGGGCGGCGTCCTTCACTTCGCCCGCATAGAGGGGCACGTCGGCGTCGAGCGCCGCGCGGTGGCCCCTGCGGAGGTCGTCGAGCACCACCACCTGTTCGCCCCGTTCTCGCAGGAGTTCCACGGTCACGCTGCCGATGTAGCCGGCGCCGCCGGTCACGAGGATGGCCATAGAATCTTCATCTTAACCTCAGAGCGGGGCTGGTCGCCGCTTTTGGAAGCGCTTGCAATCCGGTTTCACTTCTGCTGAAATCGTTTTCTGTGTTCGGCCCGGCCGGTGCCGGCGCCCGGCGCCTTGTGGAGGTTTTTTGTGAAACAGCAGATGACGATGGGTGTTATCGTCGGCAACCGCGGATTCTTTCCCGACCACCTTGCCAAGTCGGGCCGGGGAGAAATGATCGCCGCGCTCGAGCGCGCGGGCATGCGGGCCGTCGTGCTCGGCCCCGACGACACCAAGTACGGCGCCGTGGAGACTCGCGACGACGCCAAGAAGTGCGCGGCCCTGTTCGCCCGGAACCGCGACCAGCTCGACGGCGTCATCGTCACGCTGCCCAACTTCGGCGAAGAGCGCGGGGTGGCCGAGACGCTGCACATGGCGGGCTTGCACCTCCCGGTGCTCATCCAGGCCACCCCGGATTCGGTTGGCCGGATGACCATCGCCGACCGGCGGGACAGCTTCTGCGGCAAGATGTCGCTGTGCAACAACCTGAAGCAGTACGGCATCCCGTATTCGCTTACCGCGCTGCACACCGAGGCGCCCGATTCCGAGCAGTTCCGCAACGACGCGTTGTGGTTCGCCGCGGTATGCCGGGTCGCGAACGGCTTGCGGAAGCTGCGCGTCGGCGCAATTGGCGCGCGGCCGGCCGCGTTCAACACCGTGCGCTACAGCGAGAAGCTCCTGGAGGCCAGCGGCATCGACGTCGAGACGGTGGACCTCTCGGAGATCCTCGGCCGCATCGGGCGCATGCAGGACTCCGACCCGGCGGCCGTGGCCAAGCTCGCCCGCATCCAGAAGTACCTGCCGGTGAGCGGCGTTCCCGCCCCGGCGCTGCTCAAGATGGCCAAGCTCGGCGCGGTCATCGACGGGTGGATGAAGGAGACCGAGGTCGCCGTCACGGCCGTGCAATGCTGGACCGCGATTGAGGAGTACTTCGGCGTCGTCCCCTGCACCGTGATGAGCATGTTGAGCGACGATCTGATGCCCAGCGCCTGCGAAGTGGACGTCTGCGGCGTGGTCGCCATGCAGGCGCTGGCGCTGGCCTCCCAGACGCCCAGCGCGCTCCTGGATTGGAACAACAATTATGGCGACGACCCCGACAAGGCCATCTGCTTCCACTGCTCGAACCTGCCGAAGCACTTCTTCGAGAGCGTCCGCATGGACTACCAGGAGATCATCGCGGGCACGGTCGGCAAGGAGAACACCTTCGGCACCTGCGTGGGCCGGGTGAAAGCGGGGCCGATGAGCTTCGCGCGGTTCTCCACCGACGACTGCGCCGGGAAGATTCGCGGCTACGTCGGCCAGGGGCGGTTCACCACCGACCCGCTGGACACCTTCGGCGGCGCCGGAGTGGTCGAGATTCCGCGCATGCAGGCGCTGTTGCGCCTCATCTGCGAGAACGGCTTCGAGCACCATGTGGCGGCCAACCTTTCCGAGGTGGCCGGCGCCGTGTACGAGGCCGCCACCAAGTATCTGGGCTGGGACATCTACTGGCACCGCTAGCCACGGGGCCGGGCGCGACTCTGAGAAGCCGCCCCACCCGACTGAGGCCGAGCCGCGACCGCAAGCGAGCGGCGGTTTTCTGGGAGCTTCTACCATGGCCGTTGTAGCGGGAGTCGATTTCGGCACGCTGAGCGTGCGCGTTTCCATCGTCGATAGCGAGCGCGGCAGGATCGGCTCGGCCGTCTCCGAGTACCCGCTGATCCGCAAGCGGGAGGACCCCGATCACGCCACGCAGTCGCACGCGGCCCACATGAGCGCGCTGGCGGACGCGACGCGCAAGGCGGTGGCGCAGGCCGGCGTCCGCGGCGATGCAGTCGCCGCGATCGCGCTCGACACTACCGGCTCGAGCGTCCTTCCGGTCGGCGAAGGGCTCCAGCCGCTGGACGACTACTACCTCTGGTGCGACCATCGCGCCAAGCAGGAGGCCGCCCAGATCACCACGGCCGCCCACCGCGAGAAGCTCGAGAACATCGAGTGGTGCGGTGGCGTGTACTCCTCCGAGTGGGGCTTCGCCAAGCTGCTGCACTGGCTGCGCCACAACCCGGAGAGCCGCGGCCGTTTGGCGACTGCCCTCGAGCACTGCGACATGGTCGCGGCGGTGCTCTGCGGCATCACCGACCCGGCCGAGGTCCCGCGCTCTATCTGCGCCATGGGGCACAAGTGGATGTGGAACGCCGCGCTAGGCGGCTTGCCGCCCGAGGAGTTCCTGGAGAAAGTGGACCCGCTGCTCGGCGGCATCCGCGTCCGGCTCGGCGGCCGGTACGCCACCTCCGACCAGGTGGCGGGCCGCCTGGTGCCCGAGTGGGCCGCCAGCCTGGGCCTCCGGCCCGGCATTCCGGTGCCAGTGGGCGCCTTCGACGCGCACTGGGACGCCATCGGCGCGGGCATCCGCGAAGGCGACGTGGTCAACGTCGTGGGCACCTCCACCTGCATCATGGCGATGGCCAGGCAGGTCGGCCTGATCCCCGGCGTCTGCGGCGTGGTGAAGGGCTCGATTCACCCCGCCTACTACGGCATTGAGGCGGGGCTTTCGGCCACCGGCGACATCTTCGACGCGATCGCCCGGCGCGCCGCCAGCAGCGTGGCCGAGCTCTCAAGCGGCCTGGACGCTTACCGCGCCGGCCAAACCGGCCTGCTGCGGCTGACCTGGGACAACGGCGACCGCACCGTCCTGGTCAACGCCGAGCTGGGCGGCGTCACGCTGGGCTGGAACCTCACCCACACGGCGCAGGACGAGCTCTTCGCCGCCGTCGAAGGGACGGCGTTCCATACCCGCATCATCCTGGAGCGGATGGCCGAGCACGGCGTGCCAATCCGCCGCGTGATCAACGGCGGCGGCGTCCCCCAGAAGAACGAGACGCTGAATCGCATTTACGCCAACGTCTTTGGCATGCCCGTGCTGGTGCCCGAGAGCGAAGTCACGAGCCTCGGCTCGGCCATCTTCGCGTTCCTGGCGGCGGGCGCGTTCAAAACCATCGAGGAGGCGCAGCAGCGGCTCTGCCCGAAGTTCCGCACCGTAGAGCCCGACGCACGGGAGCACGCCGTCTACGAGCGGCTCTTTCCGCTCTACCGCAAACTGTACTTCGCGCTGGGCCAGCCGGCCAGCGCCGCCGCCGCGATCGGCGACGTGCTGCCCGTCTTGCGGCAGGTGGCCGCGAGCGCGCGCTGAGCCTCGGCGCTGCCGCGGCGGCGAAAGCACCAGCCGCCCTCTCGGCCGGCTGGCGCGCGGCGGCGCTACTTGGCTGCGGAGGGCCGGGGGGCGCTGGGCTTGGCCCCAGGGGCCTTCTTCGCCGCGGGGGGCGGGGGCGGTCCAAGCGGATCGTTCGGCGGCGCCGGGCCCACTCGCTCGAAGGTGAGGGCCGTGATCCGAATCGGAGTGATGGGCCGGTCCTCGGCTCCCGGGTTGCGGGTCTTGACCTTCGACATCGCGTCCACCACGTCCTGGCCCTCGACCACCTGGCCAAAGATCGTGTGCTTGCCGTTCAGCCACGTCGTCCGCGCCACGGTGATGAAGAACTGGCACCCGCCCGTGTGCGGCTGCCCGATGTTCGCCATGGCGAGCCGCCCGACCTGGTCGAACTTCAGGTTCAGGCTGAACTCGTCTGGGATCGTGAACCCGGGGTCGCCCATGCCGTTGCCCGCCGGATCGCCGCCCTGGATCATGAAGTTCGGGATCACGCGGTGGAAGATCGTGCCGGTGTAGAGCGGCCGCCGCACCATCTGCCCGGTCTGCTGGTCTTTCCAGGGCTTGCGTCCCTTCTGCAGGGCGATGAAGTTCCTTACCGTGATCGGCGCCTCGTTCTCGAACAACTGGGCCACGATCACACCCATGGTCGTCTGGAAGGTCGCGTACAGGCCCGGTGCGCGCGCCGGCTTCTCGGTGGAGGCCGGCTGCGAAGCAGGTTGCGCCTGCGCAGCCAGCGTGACTGTCAGGAGGCCCACAAGGGCGAGAGTGTCACAAAGGCTCATAGACGACAGTTTATACTCTTCGAGCCGCGCTGGCGCTGCCGCCCCGCGCCGCAGCAGATTGCTGGTGAAACATCCGGGCTAGAGCATGCGCTCCAGCGCCGCCTCCTCCACGGCCGTGAGGGGAGCGAACTGGTCGGAGTTCATGTACTGGAGCAGGCTGTGCAGCAGTTGCCGGGCCTCCGGCTTGTCCTGCTGCCCCAGCAGGTCCATCGTACACACCAGCAGCCTGCCGGACCCGACCTGCACCTCGAAGAGCACTCCCAGCCGGTGCGCCCGCTCGTAGTTGTCGATCACCTGGACCACGGGTCGGTAGCCGGCCGGCATCCCGTCCAGGATCACCGCGCGCGAATTCTGGATCAGGTGGAACCACTGCCAGTGGCTGTGGAACTCCGTCGGGAAGCGGTTCAAGGCCGGATGCCTCAAATCGCACAGGATGCCGAGAGTTCCGGGCGCCACCGGGACATGTCTCTCCTCGGCGAACCTGCGAAACATCCCGTAATTCCAGAAATCGGAGGCGAACATGCCGCCCACGCCGTTGGTGAGCTTGGCGGGTTCCGGCATCAGCAGGACCCGTCCGCCGGATCGAAGCGCCTGACGCGTGCTCTCGTCGAGCGCCCGGCTGACGACGACGTCGCGGGGCGCCGTATCGACTGTGTCGGGATAAACCCAGACATCGTAGACGTTCCTGAAG
>JBEKLJ010000220.1:0-5476 GCA_050010255.1 Bryobacteraceae bacterium | reverse complement strand
CAAGGTCCCGGAGAAAACGGAGCGCCGTCGGCAGCGTTCCGTAATGGCGCGCATTGTAGCGATGATTCACATCGATGAAGATCGTGCCCGTCGAAGATACCAGGCGGGCAAACTGGCGCAGGACTTCAGCCCTGGCGGCTGTGGGGAAGATGTGTCCGAGGACGTTCCAAAGGCAGGTGATCACGTCGAAGCGTCCCTGCTCGCGGCCGAGATCCTCAGCCCGCATGGCCCAAATCCGGGCCTCCGGCGGGCAGCGGCTCCGCATGACGGCGCTCGGTTCCAGCAGCGTGAGTTCCCGCAACCCCGAGGCTCGGGCGATGCGCGACACACGAGCGCCATCTCCTGCGCCAACGTCCAGCAGGGACCGGCTGCCGGGCGGGATTCCGGAGACGACAAGCCGGTCGACTGCATCGAGATACGCTCTGCGTTCCGCTGCCAGTCGCGGAAATACCGGCGCGATCCGATCGTAGGCAGCGACCGGATCCAGCAGTGCGGCGGTGTCCATCCAGCCCGATCTTCTCACACCGTTCGAAGCGAGGCGCCGCGCGAGGCCGATAGATTCAAGGCGCGCGACGGCCGGAGCCCTGTATCAGAGGAAGCTCTACGACGGCGTCCCGCTGCTCTTCGATCTCGCAGGGCGCGCCAAAGCGGATGCCATAGCGATGCAGCCCAGCGGCGCGCTTCCGAGAAGCCGGGTTCCGGCAACGGTAAGAGCCGCCCGGAGGAACCCACCTGTTGCTGCGGAACGAGGGGGAGCCAGGACCTCGGACCGAACCATTGTCGCCGTCCGGCAACAGACCGACGCCATGGGCGCGCGCCCTCACGTGCCGGGGTCCTGTTCACGGTGGAATGATCTGAGGTAACGTGGATGTCAGGCCGAACGCCTTTTGCGATTCTGTCCATGGAGGGTAGCATGGCCGACCGTCGGCTGGTTCTGCCGGTAGCGGGGATTCTTCTTTTCTTATCCTGCGTTCCCGTTGCATATTGCGCATCGCTGCCGGTTCCTCCGTTGGTTGAGGCGGAGTTGCTGATCCCGGTTTCGGTTTACGGTACCAGCGTCGGGAAACCAATCTACGCCCGTGTCGTGTCAGATTGGCAGAGCCCCGCCTGCGCGCTTCGCGCCGGCGGAATCCTCAAGGGCAGGTTGGTTGCTGCGGTCGCGCGTTCGAGGAGTGCAAAGACTTCGAGCCTTGCCTTGGTGTTTGACAGTGGGGAGTGCGTCGGCCGCCAGATGAAATCGCTGCCATTGACCGTGATTGCCGTCCTCGCGCCGTTGCCGAGCTCGGCCTTGGATGTAACTCCTCCACTGAACGAGGCGGTCGGGATCGGTATTGAAGGCGGGATGCGGAACGTGATGACTGCTCCCGCTACGGCGAACAGGCAGTTGGTCCGGGAGGAAAGGCCGGCAACCGTAACTCCCGGTTCGGTGGTTGGACTCCGCGGATTGAGGCTGAGCGTGGGAACCGGTCCGGAAGGAAGTTCCGTCGTGTCCGCAACGGGACAAAACGTCCGTCTCGAACGCGGCTCTCGGTTCTATCTCGTCCCCGGCACGACGCTTCCGCCGCCGGCGGCCGCGGGTGCAACTGCCACGACAGCGGCGCCTTCGAGCGCCCCGTCTCCGCCTCCAGCGGTCTCCTCCGCTGCGGATCCGCCCGCTGCGCTAGCCAGCGTTCCAGTGGACGAAACCGAGACCTGCTCTCCCCCGCACTGCAGCATCGTACTCCCGGATGCCAACGCAGCGGCCACCGCGCGCACGGAAGCCAGCGTTTCGATCGCCGAATTACATTACGCGCCACGGCTGCACCGCGAAGCCTACAACTTCGATCATGAAGCGGCAGTCGCGTTTCTCGGTCCGGGAGAGCTTCTGTGCACCTTCAATTCCCATCCCCTTGTGGAGCGCAGCGCGGCGGAGGACGCAACGCGCGTCATCCGCGCCCTCCTGGTGGATGTAACGACTATGCGGGTGACGCGCGCTCTCGATTGGCGCGTCTTCGACGACAAGCAGTATCTATGGCCATCCTACGAGAATCGCGTGCTCGTTCATGTCGGAGACGAACTGCGCGTCTACGGCCCCGGACTTAGACTGCAGAACAAGACCAAACTCGCCGGTCCCCTGGCGTTCCTGAGCACCTCGCCTTCCGGCCGCACGATCGCGCTGGGCATCATGCGCGAGCGCCATTCGCCGGAGATACATCGACAGCTCCAGAGGGATCTGGAACGCCCGCCAGAAGAAGACGTGGAAGTCAGGCTGCTGGACGGTGATTTGCGGCTTCTGGGCTCCTGGGTGCATTCCGGGAACATCGCTGTCCCGGTTCTTTCGAACGGCGGGGAGCTCAGACTGCTGTTGAGCTCCGCTCAGAGGTATCGCATCGTGGAGTATGGCTGGAACAAGCAGAGGCGGAACGTGGCCTCCATAGTCTCGACATGCACGCCGGATCTGGCGAGCGTGCCCCCGAATCTGATTCTCGTTTCCGGCTGTGCGGGAGTGACGAGAAAGAAGTGGTGCCGGGTGCTCAAGCCCGATGGGCAGCCAATTCTCAAGACGAGTTGCTCGTCTCCCGAGATGATGCAATACGCCAGTGGCAACGACGCAGGCCAGCTATTTGCACTCGGCGTCGTTGAGGCGGCAGGAGCGGTGATTCCGGGGGCTTCCTTCAGGGCGACCGATTTGGCCGAAGGGCGTATCTCAATCTACAACACTCAGGATGGCGGGCTCGTGGCGAAGATTCGCATCCCGTCTCCCACCGCGACCGAGCAGACATTCGCGCTCTCTCCCGACGGACACAGGGTGGCCGTACTGTCGGGAAGCAGCATTCTGTTTTATGACATACCATCGTCAGCTGCAGCGAACCAACCCACTCCGAAGGCAACCAATTGAGCGCTGCGGCGCGCCCCGGCGATCCGGAACCTGGCGTCCGGACTGGTCGGGGCGACGCCGGCCGTTGTCGCCCAGCCGGACACGCTGATGCGCGTGGCGACTGGTCCCTCCAGTGGGTGATTGAGGGGCCTTCTCCATCTGGGAGACAGTTACCGCCAGACCACTGACCCGCCGGCCGATCATGAGCCGGACGCTTTGAAAGCGCTTACGGGGCGCAAAAGCACTAAGCGTGGGGTTAGCTCGGCATGCGCCAGCGGGGTGACGTCATGAGCGGCGGCAGCCATGCGTCATCCCACGATCAGCGAGTCCATTTCGGGCTGGGTGACGCCGCGGCTGTCGATGGGGTCGAAATCCGCTGGCCCAGCGGCGCAGTGGAGCGGATCACGGTCCCCGCCGTGGACCGCTTCTATGGCATCGAGGAGGGCCAGGGCATCGTCCCCAGCGTGTACGATCCGAGGCCCCAGAATCGCGCCAAGCCCGCGCCGCCGCGAGCCGAAGGCAAGTGACGCGCGGGATCATCCCGGCTGTAGAGCTCAACCCTGCCCGAGTGTGATCTCCAGTTTTGTGACCGATGCCGGAGGGAACCGGTGCACCAGAGCCGAGCCTCGCACGGAGAGGGTCTCTGCCTTCGGCTCCACCGCTCGGGGCGCCTCAAAGCTGTTGTGCGCGTGGGCATCGCTGGCGGCCAGGGTCACGGCCCGCACGGCGCTTACCGTCGCGCCGCGGACGGCGATTTCGGCCTCGCGCACCTGATCCAGGCTCGGATTCGTGACCGTCAGGGTCAACTGCTTCCCGTTCAGCGACGCCGAGCCGGCCAGCCCGGGCAGCGTGGCCGGCTGCGCGTTCCTCGAATACTTTACTTCAGGCGCCGCAAACACCGTCCGGACGGATTGCGCGCCTTGATGAGCGGCGTACATGGCGAAAACGTGATACGTGGGTGTGACGCAGAACTTGTCCTCGTGCGCCAAGAACGGTGATTGCAGGCAGTTGACGAGCTGCGCGATGGCGGCGAGCGCCACTTTGTCGGCGTGGCGGTTGAAAGTGTCCAGCGTCAGGCCGGCCAGCACGGCGTCGCGCATCGTGCTTTGCTGGCCGAGCAGAGCCGCCTGAAACGGCTCGGTGCCGGAGGCGTACCAGGCGCCCCACTCATCCACCACCAACTTGACTTCATGCCGGGGGTCGGACTCTCCCATCGCGCCCCAGTGCGCCTTGATCAACGACTCCATCAGGTTGGCTTCGCGCAGGATCTCGTAGTACTGTTCGGCGTCGAATTTCAGAGCGTCGCCCTTGCCCCGGAGCCAATCGGTGGTGCGTCCTCCGCTGGCGTTCCAGGCATAGTGGTGCAGAGCCCAGCCCCACATGCTTCGGAGCACGCCGCCTTCGGCCGCTTTCTTGAAGAACCGCCGCGTCCATTCGACATCGCCCCCGTTCGGCCCCGAGCCAACCAGGGACAGCCGCATGCCGTAGCCCGGCAGCCACGCCGAGTAGCGGCGATACTCGGTCGCATAATCCTCGGGCAGGAAGTTGCCGCCGCAGCCCCAGGATTCGTTGCCGACGCCCCAGAAACGCACATTCAACGGATCGCGCTCGCCATCCGCCGCCCGCTGCTCAGTCAGGGTAGTGGCGCCCGCGGGGGCGTTGCAGTACTCCACCCAGCGTGAGAACTCCAGCGCGGGCAGACTGCGCACGTTGGCGGCGACATACGGCTGGGCGCCCGTTAGCTTCGAGAAGCGCGCGAACTCGACGGTGCCGAACTCGTTGGGATCGTAACACGCGGGACCGTCGCGCCGCGCCGTCTGGGACCACTCCCGCGCGTCCAGCCAGAAGTTGGTCCGCTTGGGCCGCTTCGCCCGCGGGCCGATGCCGTCTCTCCAGTCGTACTGGTCCGCGAAACAGCCGCCCGGCCAGCGGATCACGCCCGGCTTGATCCTGGCGAGCGCATCCACCAACTCCTTGCGAAGACCGCCGACGTTGGGGATCTTGGACTTCTCTCCGACCCAGATGCCATCGTAGACGACGCCGCCCAGATGCTCGACGAAGTGGCCGTAAATCTCCGGCGCAATCGCGCCGATCGGTTCGTCTAGCAGGACCTCGACGCGCGATTCCGTGGCCTGGGCCGACAGGCTCGAGATGACGATATCGGGTGCGGCCAGCCAGGCCGCGCCGGTGGCGGCCGTTCGCAGGAAATGCCTTCTGCTGCGCATGGGGTTTAGTCCTCGTTTGGCTTGCTCAGCAACCTCCGCCGGCCGCACGCGGTTGTCTGCATGGGGCCGGGCATGAAAGCGCTCTCACCACGACATCTTATGCACCCGCCTCGGTCTCAGTCAAGCGGAGAATTGCCGCCTGGGCGCGGACTGCTGAGTGCAACTTGAGAAGATGCCGGCCTCCCGCAAGCCGCAGCCGAAGGCGTGTGAGAAGATCGGGCTGGATCCTTCAAGCAGCGAGCGCCCCCCCAAGACGCTCGCGACCGCAGCGACGGCGCGGTAGAGTGGTGGACTGAGCAACGCGGCCATGAGGAGGTCGACGATGACTTGCAGCAGGTTTCTGCTTTCGCCGGTACTGGCGCTCGTGATGGTGGCCCTCGCATTCGGCGCCGAT
>JBEKLJ010000219.1:0-5477 GCA_050010255.1 Bryobacteraceae bacterium | reverse complement strand
GCTGGCAACAGAGACGGCAGATCGTTTAGCTCCCTGAATTGAATCGGTGTCGCGGGGAAACGCGTCGTATCTCCAAAGAACACCGCAACCGTACCGTACTCCTCGCGCGGCAGATGGTGGACTGTCCATGTATCAATCCCAAAGAGTACAGCAGCGAGGGTAGCTGCCGACAAAAGGCCAATACGAATCCTGTGTCTTAAACCCTTTCCCCATATAGTTTCCGAGATAACAATACCGACAACTCCGAGTACCCAAGCGAACGCCAAAATGATTCTCGCGGTGACCATGTGGATCAGCCCCGCCACCGAGAAGTAGGTGAATATTGAAGCGAAGAAAAGGGCGACGACACCACTCGCCAAGATCCCTCGCACAAGAGCTGTGCGGTCAGATTGGTGCAGCGGTAGCACCGGTGCTGGCGGTTGCGGAGTCGTAGGCTGTGCAGAACCTTCCTCGGGCATCTCCGCAGTCTACCACCTGCTAAAGCGGAGTGGCACACGCCTCACATTCCAGGCGCCAATTCGCTTAAGCAGGTGGCTCAAATTGACCCACTACCGAAAAGTGCCTGTCTGTACCCGGTTTTTGTGACCGCCCACCCGTGCCACGGGGTGCTATCGCCCGCCGCAGCAGATTGCTGGTGAAACATCCTGGCTGGACTGCTGTGGGCCGCGCCGCGATAGTAGCGCTTAGCGTCCACAGCGCGGCGGGAATCCCGGAGTTCGCCGCCTGGTAGTGTCTGAAAAGTGCGTTGATGATCCGTCAGAAGGGCAACGAAGACGCTCCAAATGGTTATGGCGCGTTGCGACCATTCAGTGGCTCTTGCTCGTTAAGCGCGTCTCGCAGCTTTGTCCTAAATACCCTTCCTCTGACGATATAGCTACCTGCAATATCAACGCGCTCGGCCTTCCTTGATTCCCCTGGCGGTACTACGCCCATGATCGAATATACATGATGAACCGTATTCTCATCGTCCACCACTATGGGCTTGTCAGGGACAAAGGTGCTGGCTAAGAAAGTGAGTCGAGTATGATGCTGGAGCCGGTCGCATCGAATTGTAAACGCGCTAACGCCTGCTATCCGAACTGGAAGTGCCGGCCCGGTCGGCTGTCCTCCTGGACCAGTGATCGGCGTCAGGCTAGAGTCCTCCATGGGCCTCATGGGGTAACCGGCCGTACATGTCGGACACGGTCCGATGCAAACTATCTGGTTAATCAAGCGATCCGTCCTCACCGATAGTTCCACGGCGCGGTAATCAATAGCAGTCTCATCCGATATAGAGAGTCGCAGTTCAGAAAGACCAGACTGCCAGGAGATACCATCCACCAGTGTTCCATCTGAATAACTCACATCAGAAGCAGAGGCCACTATCTGAAGTGGGGCTCCAAAGAATACGTAGGTCACACTAAACTCCACGCCAGCCAAGATGATCACACACAATGCCGCGTACCGTAACTTGTGGTAGTTCAAGAACCAGCCTTCAAAACACACCTCAAAAAACAGTATAAACAGCCCGAGGTAGATCAGACAGATCCCAAACCAGTAGCTTGTGGGTAGCACTTGGATGCCCCCACCGATAACGGAAGGGCCAAAGAGCCTGCGCAGCCAGGGGGGTATCGACCGTATGCCGACATTGCGCGGAGACACTGTAGGGATCGTTGGTCGAGGTCTAGCCTTTCTCTTGGGCTTTTGCTGGTTTGGGGACATCGCGTTAGCCTATCATATGCCAAAGCGATCTGCTAACAAGGGGAGTGCCAAACATGCCCTGATACGCGGAGCGCTTCAGTCCGAATTGACCCACAACTCTACTGTGAGTTCCCATATGGGTCCTCGACCTGTTCTTCGCCGTCGGGGTCTTCATAGTCTGACGGATCGGCGAAGTAATATCCTCGCTGGAGCCGTCGATCTCGCTCGACGCTCAAAGACCGGAAGTTCTCAAACTCTACGCGAAAGCCGGCTTGCTCAGCTGTGACGGATTTGACAGTGCACTCACAGCAGATGGCTGCGGGGATGCGCTCGTAGCGCCTGCGGTGAATACGCACCGGGGTGTGGGACTCCATTGCTTCTCGGCAGCATCGGGCTACCGCATCATAAGTCTTGATGCTGCGGACGCGAAAGTCGTCAATCCACTCGTTATCATACGACTGCGAATCGCGCCTAGCGCGAAGAAAAAGGTGTAGCATTACGGCACCTTCGCTGCGATGGTGGCTGCACACTCCATGCTGCGAGCATCGTATCACATCTTGGCTTCAGATCGCCTCATCCGCCTCCGATCATCCGTCTCGGATAGGCTGCGGCCAGAGACGGCAAAGGCCCGACGGCAATCAGGCCTGGGGAGAGCGGTTCCGCGCGCCTCGGCAAGCGGCTGGCCGCTAACCGTGCGGCAGGCCGGGGCGCGCCGCAGCAGGTTGTTGGTGAGAAATGCGGGCTAGGACGCTGGCCGAGCGCAACACAGTAGATGCGGCTCCATCGCGCGCCGCAGTAGCTCGTTCGTTAGAGATGTAGGCTAGAGGTTCGGGACCAAATTGGACTACATCCGCTACTACGCGGCCGTGTACCTGCTCATGTTCGCGCCCGGCGCGGTGCTCTACTGGTTCTCCATCCACCCCTTCATCCGCTTCTGGCGCAGAGTTGGGCCGCGCTTGACGCTCCTTATCCATTACTCCGGCGTGATGGTCCTGGCCTTCGGCTTGTTCCTGTTCCGCAAGCCGCTGCTCTCGGTCGAGTTTGGCACCCACCCCCTGCTCATCGCGCTGGCCGTGCCGCTCCTCGCCGTGGCCCTCGTGCTGCGTGTGCAGATCTCCCGGCACTTGAACAAGCGGATCCTGACGGGACTCCCCGAACTTGCGCCGGATCGGCACTCAACCCCTCTGCTGACGGAAGGTTTCTATGCCAGGGTCCGCCACCCCAGGTACCTCCAGGTGATGCTGACCTTCTTAGCCTGGGCTTTGCTCGCCAACTACCTCGCCACGTACTTGATCTTCGCCGCCAGCGTGGTCCTGCTGCGGATCATTATCTGGCTGGAGGAGAGGGAACTCCGGGCGCGCTTTGGGAGCGTCTACGACGAATACTGCACCCGCGTGCCGCGCCTCATCCCCAGACTGTCCGCGAGGAATTGAGGTGGCGGCCGACGGACGCCACGCGGCTCCGGCCCGGACTTCCGTGCGATGCGTTGAAGGATGTGGCGGAGCTGTGGCTGACGATGTAGGCTGGGAGTCGCGCACGCCCGGCGGAGAGTCACAGCCGGCCTGAGCTTCGAGGAGGTCGATGATGAGTGAGTTGCTGGAATCAGGGCGCCTGAGCCGGCGCCGCTTTGCGGCCCTTGCGGCGGCCGGGAGCGCATCCGGCGCGCTGTGGGCGCAGGTTGTCCCGCAGAATGCAGGCGCTGAGAGTGCCGCCGCGGCTCCCCCGCGCAGGGGCACGCAGCCACCAGCGGCTCCTTTTCAAGAGACGCTCTCCTTCACGCGAAAGGAAGCGCCGGCCAAGGTGCAGCACTTCCCGCCGGCCCAGGTTAGGTTGATGGCCGGCCCGTTCCAGGAGGCGCAGGAGGAGAACCACGGCGTCCTGCGGCGGTTGCCTGCCGACCGGCTGATTCATAACTTTCGGGTCAATGCTGGCCTGCCGTCCCCGGCCGAGCCCCTGGGCGGCTGGGAGAAGCCGGATTGTGAGCTGCGCGGCCACTTCACGGGTCATTTCCTGTCCGCTTGCGGCCTCATGTACTCCGCCACGGGTGACCAGGAGATCAAAGCCAAGGGCGACTACATCGTAGCCGAGCTGGCAAAGTGCCAGCAGAAGCTTGCCGGTGGCTACCTCAGCGCATTCCCAACCGAGCTGTTCGATAGGTTGAGCGCGCGCAAGGAGGTGTGGGCGCCGTTCTACACGATCCACAAGATCATGGCGGGCATGCTCGACATGTACCAGCACTGCGGCAACCGCCAGGCGCTCGAAGTGCTCCAGGGCATGGCGGACTGGACCGGCAAGTGGAGCGCGCCGTTTCCCGAACCGCACATGCAGGACATTCTGAACACCGAATACGGCGGCATGAACGAGATCCTCTACAATCTCGCCGCGGTCACCGGGGATGACCGTTACGGGAGAGTCGGAGACCGGTTTACGAAGAAGCGCTTCTTCAATCCCCTCGCGCTGCGGCGCGACGAGCTGCGCGGATTGCACGTCAACACGCATGTTCCCCAAGTGATCGGCGCGGCGCGGCGTTATGAGCTGACGAGTGACTGGCGTTTCCGCGACGTCGCGGACTACTTCTGGTATGAGGTGACGAGTGCGCGGGCCTACGTCACCGGCGGCACCAGCAACAACGAAGGCTGGCTGGTGGACCCCGGCCAGCTTGCGGCTGAGCTCCAGCGCGGCGCGAACACCGCCGAGTGCTGCTGCGCCTACAACATGCTCAAGCTGACGCGCCAGCTTTACGCCTGGACGGCTGATCCGCGGTATTTCGACTACTACGAGCGCACCTTGCTCAACCACCGGCTGGGCGCGATCGAGCCTAAGACTGGCGCGACGATTTACTATCTCTCGGTCTTTCCGGGCGCCTGGAAGACGTTTAACTCGGAGTACGACTCCTTCTGGTGCTGCACCGGCACCGGCGTGGAGGAGTTCTCCAAGCTGAACGACAGCATCTACTTCCACGACGACGACGGCATCTACGTGAACCTGTTTGTTCCTTCGGAAGTGAACTGGCCGGAGAAGGGCGTCCGGATCCGGCAGGAGACGAAGTTCCCCGAAGGGCAGATGACGGCTCTGGTCGTGAGCGCGGACAAGCCGGTGCGGATGACGATGCACATCCGCGTGCCGTCCTGGCTGACCTCGGGCGGCTCGGTGAGAATCAACGGGAACACCGTTGGCGCATTCTCAGGTCCTGGCAGCTATCTGAGTCTGTCGCGGATCTGGAAGAGCGGCGACCGTGTGGAGATGGCTCTTCCCATGCGGCTGCACATCGAGGCGATGCCGGACGATCCGGCGGTGCGGGCAATCCTGTACGGACCGCTGGTGCTGGCGGGCAGACTCGGATCGGAGGGGCTGACGAAGGAGATGGTTGTGGGCCGGATGGGTCCGGAGGTGCGGAAGCTGCCGATGAAGGTGCCGGCGTTCCACGCTCCCGGCGCCGACCCGTCGGCCTGGATCAAGCCCGCGGACGGCGAGGCCCTGGCGTTTCGGACCGTTGGACAAGAGCGGAACGTGACGCTGGTTCCATTCAACAGGTTGTTCGGCGAGCGTTATTCCATATATTGGCAGGTTTCCTGATCCTGACGATGCCGCGGCTGCGCCTTCCGCCAGACAGCCACCGCCCCGCCGGACTGCGGCATAGGGGATAAACTCTCAGGTATGCGTGAAAAGGTGCGTTGGGGAATCCTGGGCGCGGCCAAGATCGCGACCGCGAAAGTGATCCCGGCCATGCAGCACGGCCGGTATTCGGAGATCGTCGCCCTCGCCTCGCGCGACATCGACAAGGCTCGGAGCGCCTG
>JBEKLJ010000218.1:0-5578 GCA_050010255.1 Bryobacteraceae bacterium | reverse complement strand
CCGTCGCCTGTCTCTGGAGCATTGACCCGAGCAGCCCCACTCCCACCGCCACCAGACAGCCGACGGCGTTGTACCAGAGGAAGGAAACCTCCGTCCACTGGTGCACCGACAATATGGCTGCCTCGCCCGCCAGCACTCCCACGAAGGCCGCCGTGCCGCGCACGCGCGGGAAGGCGAAGGCCAGCACGAAGACGCCCAGCATGGAGCCGTAGAACAGAGAGCCGACCTTGTTGACCGCCACAACCAGCGAGCCGAGGTTCTTGCCGTATTGCGCGAAGGCGACCGCGTAGCAACCCCAGAAGGCGGTGAATGCTCGAGAGGCCCAGAGATAGTGCCGGTCGGAGCCCGTCCTGACGACATGGCGCTTGTAGATGTCGATCACCGACACGGTGGCGAGCGAGTTGATCTCCGCCGAAGTGGAGGACATGGCCGCGGCCAGAATCGCCGCGAGCACCAGCCCCACGATGCCGGCGGGCATGTAGCGCGTGACGAAACTCAGGAAAATGTAGTTGGTGTCGTTGACGCCGCCGGCCAGCTCGGCCGCCCGCGCCCGCGCCCCATCCAGGTCTTGTTGGGCCGCGCGATAGCCGGCGACGCTGCGGCCGGCGGCCTCCTCGTCGGAGGCCCGGCGCGCCCGGAGATAGTCCGTCACGGCCTGTCTCCGCCGCTCGAATGCCTGCTGGTGGGACTCCTGGACGGAGGCCAGCGCGGGGAGGCTCTGGATGCGTTTCAAGTCCGTCTGAACAAACAGCAGCGGCGGCTGCACGTAAATGTAGAACACGAAGACCATCGCGCCGGTGAAGAGAATGACGAACTGCATCGGGATCTTCGCCACGGCGTTGAACAAGAGGCTGAGGCGGCTCTGGGCAATCGAGCGGCCCGTCAGATAGCGCTGAACCTGCGACTGGTCCGTGCCGAAGTAGGACAGGAACAGGAAA
This sequence comes from Bryobacteraceae bacterium, assembly GCA_050010255.1. Lineage (GTDB taxonomy): Bacteria > Acidobacteriota > Terriglobia > Bryobacterales > Bryobacteraceae > JBEKLJ01. The sequence continues at coordinate 4,640 of JBEKLJ010000218.1, read as the reverse complement.
GTCCCGCCCAGCAGGCCGCTCCAGAGGGTGTAGGGGTCCTTCAAGTCGAAGCTGAGGTCGATGGCATTGAGGCGGCCGGCCGCGCCGGCGACGCGCACGGCGTCGAGGAACGAAAGCTCGGGGGGCAGCAGCCAGATAGCGGTGCCGAGAGCGGTGAGCAGGCCGACGAAGATGATGAGCATCTGCTGGACGTCGGTCCAGGTGATCGCTTTGACGCCGCCAACCACGGTGTAGACGATGACAATGCCGCCCATCGCGAAGATGGTCAGACGGTCCGGCCAGCCCAGAATCGCGGTCAGCACAATCGCCGGTGCGGCCAGCGCGAAACCGACGCCCAGGCCGCGCTGGATGAGGAAGATGCCGCTGACCAGGGCGCGCGTCTTGGCATCGAAGCGCTGCTCCAGGTATTCGTAAGCGGTATAGACGTTGGCGCGGTGAAAGATCGGGACCGCCGTGGCGGCCAGGATCACCATGGCAATCGGCAGGCCGAGGTAGAACTGGACGAAGCGCATGCCGTCCACGTAGGCCTGGCCGGTCGTGGAGATGAAGGTGATGGCGCTGGCCTGCGTCGCCATGATCGAGAGCGCCATGGCGTACCAGGGCATGGTCTTGCCGGCCAGCAGATACTTGTTTACGGTGTTGCTTCCGCGGCTCTTCGCGAGACCGTAGCCGATGATGAAGATCAGCGTCGCGGCCAGGACGATCCAGTCGAGCGGCCTCATGCCCGGAAAGCCCGCGTGAACAGGTAGAAGAGCGCGATCAGCGCGGCCAGGTAGGCGAGGATGGCCGCATAGACCCGCCGCCAGGCGCCCAGGAACGGCGGGGGCTCATCGGGAAGGTTGTTCATGGAGCACCTTTCCCGCGCTCAGCAGGTTGGCGAAGATGCGGAACGCACCCGGCACGCCGGCGGGCAACTGCCGGAACCAGGAGTACGCCGTGAAGACGTACGCGCCGCCTCCGTAACGGGTGTATAGGGTGCCGCCGGTGTGCGGCGGCTCGCCGGGGTCGTGCGATTCGAAGAGCGTCTGGTAGTGCGCATCCCACTCACCGGGCAGATACAGGGCGCGCTCCTGGACCCAGCCGTCGAAGTCGGCCGCGGTGATGCGATTGGGAGCGCTAAGCAGCGGGCTGGACGCGGCCGTGAGGGCGACCGGCGCCTCTTCCACAGAAACGCGGTCGCGCGACACGCTGATCGAATACGGGCCGATGCCGGAAAGCGCGCCGGCCGAAGCACCGAATTCGAGCGTGTTGTACTGGACTACGAGCGTTCCGCCCTTTTGGACGTAGTCCAGGAGGCGCGCCTGGTTGGCGCGCAGATCGGCGCGCACGTTGTAGGCCCGCACGCCGGTGACGATGGCGTCGAAAGCACCCAAATCGCCGCTCTCGAGGTCACCGGCCGACAGCAGAGTGACTTCGCAGCCGAGCTGCCGCAACGCGTCGGGAACCTCGTCGCCGGCGCCCATCACGTATCCGACACGACGGGCCAGCACCCGGATGTCGGAGCGCACCGTGGCGGCCTCGGCGGGCGGAAAGACGACCTGGGGCGGAAAGTACGGGTAGGAGATGACGTCCATTCCCGAGGCGATCTGCCTCTGGTTGACCGTGGCGACGGCGCGCACGCGGCCGCGCGCGGGCTCCGCCGCCGGGGCTACTTCGAAGGCCAGCGTTAGCTCCTCGCCCGGCGCCATGCGAAACTCGCGCGCCGGCGGCGCGACACGCCAGCCCGCGGGAGCCTCGAGGCGCAGTTGGCCGGTTGCGCCCGTATTCGCCTTCAGCACCACCTCGACCCGCTTGGGCCGCTGGTCCGGGAACACCAGCACCGCGGCCGGCGCCTGCACCGCCACGGAGGGCACGACCACCACCGGGCGCACCAGCTCTCCGCGCAAGCGGTCGGTGTAGCGGTACCGGACAGGCTGGTAGAAGTCGATGTCGTCCGCACCGAACCGCAGCCGGAAGTGCACCTGCCAGAGCGGGGGGTTCTCGGCCTCGCCGATGAGGAGCTGATTCCGGATCGTGTACGTGTCACCCTGCTTCGGCTCCACCAGCCAGAACGGCTGAGCATACGGGCTTCCGTCCGGCACGCGGAGCGTCAGGGAGTCCGTGAACGGCTGGTTGTAAGCCAGCTCGACGTTCCGGGCCGCGGACGCGCCGCCCTCGCCCAAGTCGAGTCCCACTAGCTTGATGGAGAGGGGAGAGCGGTTGATCACGCTGGGGCGAATGGCGATGGTTTCGCCCGGCGCGGCGCTCCAGCGGTCGGCCGGCGCGTCCAGCCATAGCCCGGCGCAGGCGGCGATTACAGCGTCGATCTCCGCCAGCTTGCGTTCCGCCCAGGGGTGCCTCAAGGCGGCGATGCGCCGCCGCGCTTCGAGCAACTGCGGGACGATGCGCTCGGGATGGCTGGGATCGAAGGCCTCCCAGGCCCCCTGGAGCGCCGCTGCTACGGCGGCTCCCCCCGGAACCCGCGCCCAGCTCGTGTCGATGCCGTCGAAGAGGTCCGTCGAGGCGGGCGGACCGGCAACCGGCACGAACTCGCTTGAGACCGGGCCGCGGCGCGCGGGGTTGCCCATCCCCTGGCTGCGGTGCATGCTGCGGCTGAGAGAGGCGATCTCGGCATAGGAGCGGCCCAGCAGCGGGTTGTAGTCCCCCGTGCTGATTCGCAGGTTCGCGCCCTCGGCGCGGCCGTACACGTTCCAGACCAGGCGCTTGGCCTGCCAGGCCTCGACCCACTGCAACTGCTCGGGGAAGCGCGCCGGGTCCGCGGCGGCGGCGAAGGCCTCTCGGCCCAGGATGCCCGCGGCCTGGTGGTGCCCGTGGCCGTCGCGCGTGGTGCCCGAGAAGCACAGGACGATCACGTCTGGCCGGAAGCGGCGGATCACCCAGACGATGTCGGAGAGGATGCGCTCGCGGCCCCACTTGGCCAGCGTCTCGTCGGCCGATTTCGAGAAGCCGAAATCGATGGCGCGCGTGAAGTATTGCTCGGCCCCGTCGATGCGGCGCGCGGCCAGCAGCTCTTGCGTGCGGATGAGGCCCAGCAGGTCGCCCTGTTCCGGCCCGAGCAGGTTCTGCCCGCCCTCGCCGCGCGTGACCGAGAGGTACGCCGTGCGCATCAAGCGGCCGCGCGCGAAGTAGGCCAGCGTGTCGGTGCGCTCGTCGTCGGGATGGGCGCCAATCATGAGCACGCTGCCCAGTACTCTCAACCGATCGAGCGCCAGCCGGGTCTCGACGGCTTCCGGCGGGCGCTCCTGCGCCCCCAGGATTGCAGCCGCGGCCAACAGCGAAACAACCAGAGATCTGAATCCGAGGCGAGGCATCAAGCTCGATCTTCTCACACCGTTCGAAGCGAGGCGCGGCGCGAGGCCGGCAGATTCAAGGCGCGCGACGGGGTGAGCCCGCAGGCGTACTTGAACAGTACGGCGAGGACTCACCCCGAGCGCAACGCCGAAGATGCCGGCCTCCCGCAAGCCGCAGCCGAAGGCGTGTGAGAAGATCGGGCTGGAACCATGGTAGACGATTCCCCGCCGATTTACGCCCGCGGACCGGCGCGGTCTGCGGACCGTAATCCCTCCGCAGCCTGGGGCGCGGTGCTTTAGGGTCGTGCAGCAGGTTCTGCTTGCGGACGGATTGCGGGGCTGAACGGACCACTTGACGTAAGCGTGGCGCGGCGGTTGCGCGGCGTGCTATAAAGGTGAGGTTCACGGCGTGGGCGCGTAGCTCAACTGGCAGAGCAACTGACTCTTAATCAGTAGGTTGCAGGTTCGATTCCTGCCGCGCTCACCACACCCTTACAGCGTCTCGTAGGCCACCAGCTCCTCGAGCTTCTTCTTGGGCTTCGGCTCGGGCCAGCCATCCGGCACGCCAATCGGCGTGATGCAGACGCGCTTGTAACGTTCGGGGATGCCGAGCACCTCCCGGGTGACCGGCTCGGGGATGGAGTCGGTGATGTAGACGGTTCCGTACCCCAGCGCGCGCGCCGCCAGCATCAGGTAGCCCGCCGCCATTGGGCCGTCGTGCTGGTTGTAGGAGGGATAGGTGGATTGCGAGTCCGTCAGTACGACCACGTAGACCGGGGCGGAGAAGTAACCGGCCATGGCCTTCCCCATCCTCTGCCTGCGGTCTTGCCATTCCGCAAGGGACTGACCCCCGAGATGCGGTACGGCCAAGTCCAGGCACCGCGTCCGCAATCGCTCGATCTTGGCTTGGTCTTTGATGACCAGGAACTTCCAGGGTTGCTGATTCCCAGACGTGGGAGCACGGCGCGCCGCGTCCAGGATCAGGCGCAGGTGCTCGTCCGGAACCGGATCAGGTTTGTAGCGCCGGACCGACTGCCGCTTCGCGAACAGGGCCAGAAGACCGGCCGCATCACCGCCCGGCGCAGCCTTCGGCGCGTCCGCGGCCAGGGCGCCGCCGCCGACGGCCAGACCGCCGCCCGCGAGCGCGGCGGAACGAAGTAAGTTCCTGCGAGTCGTGCTCATGATTGCTCCTCCGTGCGGATCGTGGAATCCTCACCACCCGCCACGTTCTGCGTGAACACCGCCGCCGGCACCGCGGCAGCAGGTCTAACAGGATAGCCGTTTCCTACTCGAAGCGAGACGCGTCGCCGCCTGTTCTGGTTTCGCTTCCCGCCGAGCGAAAGAGCCGCG
>JBEKLJ010000217.1:0-5599 GCA_050010255.1 Bryobacteraceae bacterium | reverse complement strand
TCTTGCGGACGCGCCAGACTTCACCGGCCACCCGGTAATCCTCCTCAAGATGTAGCAGCCCGGCAGCGTTCGTCCAAAGGCATACACCGCAGCAGACGGCTACGCTGTCCTCCGACGCCTCGACAATGACTGCTTCGTCCATCCTTACCATCGTAATCCGAACCGCAGCGTAACCGGCGCGCCGGAGCCGATTCCCGCACCCTGGTGCATAATCAGCTGCCTGTTGCGAAATCCCGTTCCCACCAGCAAACGCCAGGAAGCTAAGTGAGGATGTCCTCGCCGAACAAGCCTCGGCTATCACCCGGCTAAGCGCGCGGCTGCGGCTGGTTGCTCCTCACCAGCCAGGAACCGCTCCGCACGCCGCAGCGCCGTCCCCACCGGCTCCGCGTCGCCCTTCTCCCACCGCGCCAGAGTGCTCGGGTCCGCGCCCAACCGGCCCGCCGCTTCCTTCTGCGACAACCCAAGCGTTGTGCGCTGCCGCAGCAGCCGCTCACCCCACGTCGTGCCCTCGGGCAGCGGGTTGTACCCCAGGAACCGAATGATGGCCGGCATGTACCGAATCTCCGGCGCAGCCGTGTTCGCCTCCCAGTTGAAGGCGCTCGTCTTGTCCACCCCGATCTGCGCCGCCACATCCTTCTGGAGCATCTTCAGCCCCAAGCGCCGGCGCCGGATATGATCGCCCACCGTCTGCGGCTGGGTCGGAATCCGGATCAGCGAGCCGGGGTACGACTGCGGCAACACGAGCGGCATCGGCTGGTCGGGTTGGCTGAAGCGGTAGGTGACCGTGGTCTTGGTCTGCCTGACGCCGCCTTCCTCGACGGTATCGACCCGGATGCCACCCACGAGGACCTCGATCAGGTGCCGCTTCAGTTCCCAGGAGACCGGCTCGTCGAGCCGTTTCCTGAGCTGTTCCAGGAGCGCCTGCGCGGAGCCGAGGGACGCGCCGATTGAGTCTGCGCCCGCGATCCTGCCGCCCAGTTCGGCAACCTGCGCCTCCAGAGCCGTCTCCTCCTTGCCGATCTCGTCCATCTGCGCGTCCACATCGGCGTCGGTCAATCGGCCGCGGCGGAACAAGCCCACCACCCGGCTGCGCTCTGCCGCCTTCTGGGCGAGCAAACCCTCCAGCCGCGTGACCTGTTTCCTGATCTGGTCGGAGCCCTTCGCGTCCGATTCCAGCCGGGCATGAAGCTGCTGGAGGACCGGCTCGGGATTGCGCAGGAGCGTTTCGACGTCCGACCACACCTGCTGTTCCAGGTGGTCGCCGCGGACTGCTTTGGCCTGGCACCGCCCCAGCTTCGAGTAGACCGAGGGGGAGTGGGCCCCGTTACAGCGATAGTAGAACTCCCGTTTCCCGTTGGGCCGGTTGGCGGCGACGCCGATATAGGTCAGACCGCACAGGCCGCACTTGATTAGGCCCCGCAGCAGGTACTGGTTCCGAGCGCTCCGCCGGCTGAACAGGAAGTTGTCCCGGAGCGTTTTCTGGGCCTTCTTCCAGGTCGACTCTGTGACGATGGCTGGGACCGCCCGCGAGATGACCGGACGTTGGCTGACCGCCCGTTTGCCGAACTCGTGGATGCCCATGTAGGTCTTGTTGGTGATCAGCCCTCGAATCCGGCCCGCGCGCCACACTCCGGATGTTCGCTGCTTCCGCTTGCCCCGTATAGTCAGGCGATCATCTCGAACGTAGGCGCACGGGATGCGGAGATCGTTCAGCCGGGTTGCTATGACCCGACAGGATTTCCGCTCGACCGCGGCCATGCGGAAAACCTCGCGAATCACGTCCGCTTCCGACATCGCCAGACCTGGAATCGGCTCCTCGGAGATGACGATGTGGGCGTCCCGCTTCTCCCCCACCTTCCGGTAGCCGTAGGGCACGATGCCGCCAAGCCAACCCCCGGCTTCGGCGACGCGGTTGGTGCCAGCGACAGAGCGCTCGCGGATCACTTCGCGCTCGTGCGAGGCGAAGCCGGAAAGCAGGGTGAGCATGAGGCGGCCAGTCGCGGTGCCAGTGTCGAACTCCTCGGTCATCGAGCGGATGCGTACACCGAGCTTCTCGAGGTCCGCCACAGCATTCAGGATCAGTCGGGTTTCGCGCCCAAGGCGGTCGAGCTTGTAGACGAGGAGTTGGTCAAACTTGCCGAGCTGGGCATCCTTGAGGATCTGGCCGCCTTCGGGGCGCTGGTCCAGGGGAACGGTGCCGGAGACGCCGTCGTCGGCATAGACGCGGTCGACCGCGAGAGTGTGCAACTGGCAGTAGCGCTCCGCGAACTCGCGCTGGGTCAGGATGGACTGGCGCTCTCGTTGTTCCTCGGTGCTGACGCGGACGTATACGGCAACGGCCATCAGGGTTCTTCGGTCGCCTCCAACACATGAGTCCCTCGGGGGCGAAGGGAAAGCAAGTCCGCCGGTGGCCGGGTCGGAGACTCAGCCCCTGCTGGCGCGGTGTCGCACGCCAGAAGCGCTCGAATCGCTTCGGAGAGCTCGTCGAGATCGAGTTCGGAGGGCGTGAAGAGCCGAGCGATCGAAGGCCCACTATCAGACCCATCGCGAGCCTGCACATCTCTCCGGTGCTTCTGGCTTGATCGAGGCTGGCGGAGGGCTCGCATGGTCGTGTCGCTTCGACACCCACAACGATCTCCGCCTAGCGGTCGACGCGCTGTCTGGTGGGCTTACGTGAACTATATACGCAGAGTGTTGGCAAGGTGTCCGGCTCGAACCGTGCGCTAACCATGGGAGGGTTTGTAGATCACCATCGCACCACACGGACATCACATCTTCCTGGAACTCTCTGCTTGCTCGAATTCGGACACTCGATTGCAATCGCAGGGCGCCGAATCGAGGCGGGAACGCCAACCTTCTCAGGGATCTGGTATCAACAACTTACAGGTGTTTGTGCTTGAAAAAACCAGACTCACGCGCACGAGATCTGGACCCCATCCGCACCCCAGAGTCCAGCCTCGACGAAGTTGGACCCCGCCCGGACCCCGATCCCAGTGCCAACGACCCCGATTCGGTTGCCACATTTCTGGCCGCGATCTCGTGGCAACCGACATGCTTTTTCGCGCGTGCGCGCGAGCGGTATCGACTCTTGAAATGCGTCCGTTGGGAAGACATTTTCCCTTAGCCATATGCATAGAGGGTTTTTTCAATCCCGCGGTCACCGCTGGGACATGTGAACTCCCAAACCGCCGTCAGACTGCGTGCAGGAAGTCGTCGATGACCTGCTCGGCGCGCGCCGCTGATGCATTCTCGATTTCGTCAGCCTCGGCCCTTAGACTCACGGCCTTCTCCGTGCGATCGGCAATCGCGTTCTCGACTTCTTCAGCCAAGCGGACTACGGGAATGGTCGCAACGTCGCCGGGGTCAAGGTGTGGTATCGAGGTTCCATAGGCGTGACGAATCACGAGTGGTCGCCCCAGACGCGGATGTCCGAGCACCGCGTAAAGATAACCAGGACGGATGCGGTCCTTGCGGGGCATGATCCTCACTATGTCGTGAGAAAAAAAGCTCTGCTCATGCCGCTTGTCCAACAACGAGACCGAGCCGTTCAGACCATAGGTCTGCCCCGAGCAGGCCATTACCAACCAGCCAGCCTTGACGTAATAGTCTTCTGGGGTCTCCGCTTGTTCCACCATGACCCGCTTGGTGATGGACGGATTCACCGAAAAGAGCTCGTCGGCGCTCATGTAGGGCATGCCCTCGTCGCCGAATACGCGCTTAAAACGAGTGAGCCACCATATGCGTTCGGTGACCTCGCGGAGCGGCTCCGAGGCCAGGTTTAACTTCTGGAAGCGTTTTAGAATCGCGTCGGCGGTCGGATGATGATACGCCGCTTCCAGCCTGCGCCGGCCTCCGAGCAGGGCGAATGAGCGAACGCTGAAGCCGACTTCCGCGTTTTCTTTCGGCTTGACGGGTCCGATCTCATTATCAAGCAGGTCTTCTGCCTCCTTCATGAGGTCGAATGCTGTGTCGCGCTTGTTCAATACTTGTTCAGCGCCCCGCGTGAACTCAGGGAGCAGGTCTTCGTCAACGTCCGGAACCGGAAGCGCGTCGAGATGACTCACCTCGAGGTGCTTGATGACGTGGCCGTACTGCGCGGCAGTCATGATTGCCTTGCATTTCGGTGAGCGGAGGAACGCGTAGAGCCATCCCCAGTGGTCGGAATTCAGCGGCTCGACCCGCAGCAGGTCATGAGATACAAGCACGCCTTCAAGCGGTCGATATGCAAGGATCGTGCGCCCAACACTACCGGAACAGGTCACGAGGATGAGGCCAGAACGGACGAATCGATTCTTGGCGTCATCGGTTCGCTCTAGCGACAGGAATTTTCGGGGGGTCGGCCGCAGATCAAATACTTGTGTGGCTGCCAAAAAGGGAGTGCCGAATCCGCGGCTGACCTGAATCCCTTTAAGACGCGACGGCTGCCAAGTACGAGCGAGTGTCCCGAGGCGACTCCAGCCTTCTTTCCTGCTCTCTATCGCGAGACGGACGCCATAGCCGGTGCCGAGATAGTTATCCGCTTCAAGCCGACGGTCGCCGGACATCATGGTGGAAGCCGGAAGCGACACCCACTTCGCCTCATGCCAGGGCCACGCGTTCGGAGCCTCTGGGCGCGGTGGGCTCAGTCTTGCTCGCTCAACCATCGCCGAAACTCCTGCGCAATCTGCCGCGTGTTGTCATCAACGACTTTGCGCTGGGTCTTCTGCCTGCGGTAAACAGGCTTGCCGTCGTCGTATTCCTTGACGAGTTCCTCCAGTTCCTCGGCGATCTCGTTGCCCTTCTTGTCGCGAACGTAGGTCCTGTTTCCGCGCTTGTCGTGACCGACGTGATTGGCCATTGCCATGAAGACGTTGTAATCACATTTCTGACCCGCCGCCTGTTCAAAAGCGATCTCATCATGGGCCTTGCGTTGCAGAACGAGGATGCTGGTCTGCACACTAACGCTTGGCTGGAAGGTATCGGGATGCAAGTCGATGCTCGCAAGGATGCGGGTGTTGGTGAGCAGCCATTCCCGCACATAGCCCAAACCGGGTGCTCCCAGGATGCCGTCCGGCAGCACCATCGCCACGCGGCCGGTTCCTGGTTTCACAAATTGCACGCAGCGCTCGATGAACAGAATCTCTGGCGGCTGCGATTTCTGGATGTTGGAGGTCATGCGCCACTGGTCAGACTCGGCGTCGTAGTTCCAGATATGACCCAAATCGAACTTTTCCAGAATGGCGGGGTCATCAACGGGGATTTTGGAGCCAAACGGCGGGTTCGTGAGCACGACGTCGACCTCCCCTATGATATTCCTCGTACGCAGCCCGTCCTCCCACGTCGCGGGACTGGCGAGCGAGTTGGCCTGAAACAAACCGCCAGCGCCATCGTTGTTCATGACCATGTTCATCTTGCTGGCCTTGACGAGGTTGGGGTTGAAGTCGATGCCAACGATGTTTTTGTCGGCGAAGCGCGTGACCCGTTGCCGGATCGTTGTCTCCGCACGCTCGACGTTGTTGCCCCAGCGCGCCATCTCGCCTTTACGGATGGCCTCGATCACGTGGCTCATGGCGGCGATCAGAAAGCCCCCGGTACCGCATGCAGGATCGAGGATTAGCTG
>JBEKLJ010000216.1:0-8748 GCA_050010255.1 Bryobacteraceae bacterium | reverse complement strand
TCCTCCTCAGCAACTCGCGGTAACGCCGCCGTGCAAGCACAATGTCTCGTGCGGCTGTTCGCGGCGTCTTCTTCACGAACGCGTGCAAGATGTACACCGCGTGTCTGAATCTCGCCAGGTAAAACACCCGATACTCGGAGCCAGCGTGTACCCGAATCTCAATGACTCCCACACCCACCAGCGGCATGGGCCTCCAATCCGCCGGATCGAGTCCGCGTTGCACTCGGTCGAGCTGAAATCCCACATCCTCGCGCGCCGACTGGGGGAACGCGCGGACGCGCTCCCGGCTGTCACCCAGCCACTCGACGGGTCGGAGGACAGGCTCCACCACTCTCAGATTATACTGACACTTGTATACAGGCGCAAGAATGTGAGTTTTGCACTCGCCGCAGTTGCATGCGTGAGCCACAATCGAGAATGCCGCCACATCAGCCCGCAGGCAATCGCCCGGTGACGACTGGTCGGCGCCGTCTATTCACGGTAAGGGATGCCGCAGGGCCGTGCGGCTCCGCCGCAGAGGCGGGAGGTTACGAGACGAACTGGACGCCGCGCTCAGCCCGGGGCGCGCCGCCGTCTGGGCGAGGCTCAGCACATGGCTGTTCCGCCCCACGTAGGTCCGTAGAATGCTGGCCAGCGCGGGGCTGTCCTGGACGCGCATGTCCGACCGGGCGCCGGGTCTCACGGGGTCGTTCTTGAACGCCGCATTCCACCAGGCGAACCCGATCACGCGCGGCCAGCGCCCGGAGGTCAGGTCCGATAGCGCCGCCCGTGCCCACTTCGCCTGCCTCGGGCCCGCGATCGTGCCGAACTCGCAGACGATCACCGGCTTCGAGGTGAGCTTGGTCAGCCGGCCGTAGACCCAGTCCATCTGCCAGCGGAACGTCGGGTAGTAAGGGTCGCTCGGCACCTGCCGCCCGTAAACGCTCACCCCCACCCAGTCGATCCATTCGTCGCCCGGGTAGTAGTTCTCCAGGCGGTTCCAGTCTGCGACCGGCTCGTCCCAAGGGTCCACGTGGAACACCCAGCGAACGTTGTCGGCGCCCTCCTCGCGCGCGATGCGCACGATGCGGCGGTAGGCCTCGCGAAACCGGCCCACCGCGTCTTGGTAGCTGCCGCCCTCGCGGTTCCACAGGCCGTTCCAGGGGAACCACTGACCGTTGGCCTCGACGCCGTATTCGGCCAGCACCGGCGTGCTGAAGCGCCTGGCGCCGCGCATCCACTGGCGCAGCTCGCCATCGAACCGCCCGCGGTTGATGTTCGCCAAGCTGTAGACCGGGTCAGGCCGCGGAATCTCCGGCCCGCTGAGCAGCATCAGCCGAATGTAGGGGATGCTGCCGCTGGCCCGGATCCACTCCGCCTGGCGAGCCGGAAAGGCCGCGCCCTCGTACCAGTTGTGGCACACATAGACCCAGGTGGGCCGCTTGCCGATCACTCTCTCGTAGATCCTGACCTCGGCCGGCGAGGAATCGCTCCCCATGCCGTCGGCGCTGCCCGGGTACACGCCGTGGTAGAAGTGGCCGGCGGGCGGCTCGGCCAGCTTCGAGGCCGGCTGGCCGGACGCGCGCGCTTCGGCGCACCACCCCGGCGCCGCGAGGAGCAACAGCAGCGAACCTCCGGCAACCGGCCGCATCCGCATTCCTCCAGTCTATTCGTATCAGCCGGCCGCCTGGAATCCCTGCCTGCAATCCGTCCGTAAGAACGCGCAGCGGGAACGAACTCAGGCGACGGGGGCGGTGCGCTGGGATGCGGCATCCACACAGCGGGTGCAGCCGGCTTTCGCCGTAGCGCGGGCACTCATGCCTGCCGCGTCGCCACTCCTGGCGACGCCTGGCGAGTGTGGGGACAGGCGGGGGAAGCGCTGTGCCAGACGTCGGCTGAAGCCGACGCTCCAAGCTGAAGCTCGCGCCACAAAACGGAGGCCGCGCCGGCTTACGGACGGATCACGGCCTGCCTCGAGCCGTGGCGGGGCGTATTCTAGAACGTGGGATTCCGCTCCAGCCGGCCTGCGGCGGCCAAGGTCGCTCCGAAGCGCCGCCTCCTCCGCAAGGTGCTGCGGGTGTTGGTTCTCGTTCTGGCCGGCTTCTACGGCGGGGTCACGCTCAGCCTGATCGCGCTGCGCTGGGTCGATCCGCCGACTACCTCGGTCCAGATCCAGCGCCGTATCGAGTCCTGGTTCCGTCGCGGCCACTACCAGAAGCGCTACTACTTTGTTCCGCTGGCGCGGATCTCGCCCGGCTTCCAGCACGCCGTCGTGGCCGCCGAAGACAGCCGCTTCTTCACGCATCACGGGTTTGACTGGGAGGAGATCAAGGACGCGGTTGACGAACAGGCCGAGGACGGCCGCCTCCGGGGCGCCTCCACCATCGACCAGCAACTCGTAAAGAACCTGTTCCTGACGAACTGGCGCTCGCCGGTGCGCAAGGCGGTGGAAATCACCCTGGTGCCGCTGGCCGAGGTGATCCTGGGGAAGCGGCGCATCCTGGAGCTCTACCTCAACGTGGTTGAGTGGGGGCCGGGCGTCTATGGCGCCGAGGCGGCGGCCCGCTATCATTACGGCGTCCCGGCCGCCGGGATCGGCCGCGAGCAGGGCGCCCGGCTGGCCGCGATTCTCCCCTCCCCGCGCCGGCGCAAGCCTGCGCGCATGAATGACTACAGTTCGGTGATCCTCCAGCGCATGCAGATCATGGGCTGGTAGGCCGCGCTGCGGCGGCAGACTGCTGGTGAAACATCCGAGCTAGAAGTGCGGGTCAAGCCAGCGCGGGGGGCTCGCCGGCCAGCGGGAGCAGCACGGTGAATTTCGAGCCTTTGCCCAGCTGGCTCTCCGCCGCGACGCTGCCCTCCATCCGCTCGACCACGTGCTTGACGATCGACAGCCCCAGGCCCGTGCCGCCGACCTCGCGCGAACGCGCCTTGTCCACGCGGTAGAAGCGCTCGAAGATCCGCGGCAGGTCGTTCAAAGAGATCCCGATGCCGGTGTCGGAGATCGTCACCCTGACCGTTCCGCCGGCGCAGGCGGCTTCAACGACGACCTCTCCGCCGGGCTGGTTGAACTTCACCGCATTGTCGATGAGGTTGACGAACGCCTGTTCCAAACGGATTCGGTGCCCCATGACGCGGCCGGCGTCCAGCTCGCCCACGCGCAGCGTCACGCCGCGGACGCGCGCCTCGGACTCCACCGTGCGGATGGCCGCCTCCAGCGCGGCGCGGACCGAGACCGGCTCGGGCGGCGTGGCCGGCTCGCCCGACTCCAGCTCTGAGAGCACCAGCAGGTCCGAAGCGATGTTGTTGAGCCGGATGGCGTGCGCGCGGATGATCTCCAGGAACTTGCGGTTGTGCTCCTGGTCGTCGATGGCGCCGTCCAGAAGCGTTTCGGCGTAACCGCGGATGGCCGTGAGCGGTGTGCGCAGCTCGTGCGAGACGTTGGCGACGAAATCCCTCCGCACGCGCTCCAGCCGCTCCAGTTCGGTGATGTCGTGCAGAATGGCGATCACGCCGTGGCGCGCGCCCATGGCCAGCGGCGCCGCCTGGACCTCGAAGGAGCGGCTCTCGGCGGAGGCCAGTTCGATCCGTTGGCGGATCGACTCGTGCGTGACCAGCACGCGGCTGAGCAGATCGAGGAACGCCGGGTCGCGCACCAGCTCGAGCACCGGCAAGCCCTCCGGCACGGGCGGGCTGGCTCCCACGGCCCGGGCGAAGGAATCGTTGCAGAAGGTGACCCGCAGCCCGGAATCGACCGCGAGCACCCCTTCCACCATGCTGGCGAGGATAGCCTCACGCCGCGCCGACTCCAGGCTGAGCTTGTCGATGAGCTCGCCGAGCTGCGTCCCGGCGCGGGCCAGCGAGGCGGCCAGCGCGCCCAGCTCGTCGGCGGCGTCCGGCGCCAGCTTCTCCTGAGTACGCGCGCCGGGCAGGCCACTGGCGAACGCCTGTAACCGCCGGATGCGCTGCGTGAAGCGGCGCGAGAACACGTAGGCCATGGCGAGTGCCGCCGCCGCGGCCACGGCCGATGCCGCGAAGATCCGCCAGCGGACGGCGGCAATGGCGTCGTCGAGATCCTTCAGCGGAAGCGCCAGCCGCAGCGCGTAGCCGGCCTGGCCGCGATAGGCGGCGGGCAGCGCCAGGTAGCAAAGCTCGCGGCCGAGCGTGGCGCTGCGCCGGAACGCCACCCCCCTGCGGCCGGCCAGCGCGTCGCGCACCTCGGAGCGCTGGCGGTGGTTCTCCATCGTCTCCGGATCGTGGTCCGAATCGGCCAGCACAGCGCCCTCGGGGCCGATCAGGGTAACGCGCGCCTGCGCCCGGACCCCGGCCTGGCGTGCCCAGGCTTCCAGTTGCGGCCGCTCGACGGAGCTAAGCTCGCCCGCCAGGATCCGCGCCTGGCCGGCCAGTTGCTCCTCGATGGCCAGCGTCTGCCGCCCGGCGGTGAAGCGGGTGAGGTAGAAGTCGAGGATCAGGATGGTGAGGGCGATCAGCGCGAAGGCGCTGAGGATCAGCTTGCGGAAGATCGGGCTGCGGAGCGCCACTCAGCCTTCCTGCGGCTCGCCGAGCATGCGATACCCAGCGCCGCGCACGGTCCCAATATACTCCGGGTTCTCCGGCCGGGGTTCGATTTTTTCCCTCAGCCGGCGGATGTGCACGTCCACGGTGCGCAGGGTGACCGGGCAATCGCGCCCCCAGATCTCGTCGAGCAGCCGATCGCGGGAGAAGATCTGGCGCGGGTGCGAGGCCAGGAAGTAGAGCAGCCGGAACTCCAGCGCGCTGAGCTCGACCGGCGCGCCCCCGACGGTGACGTCCTGGGTGCGTGGGTCGAGCCGGAGGCCGCGCACCTGGACGGCATCGGCGGGTTCCCCGGCGCGCCCCTGGCGGCGCAGGACGGCTCTGGCGCGAGCCACCAGCTCGCGCGGGCTGAAAGGCTTGACCACGTAATCGTCGGCACCGATCTCCAGGCCGACGACGCGGTCGACCTCCTCGCCCCGGGCGGTCAGGAAGATCACCGGGAGCGATTTCAGCCGCTCGTCGGCGCGCACCTGCTTGCAGATGCTGAACCCGTCCTGATCGGGAAGCATGATGTCCAGCAGCAGGAGGTCGGGGGGGCTTCGCCGCAAGGCCTCCAGGCCGTCCCGCCCGCGGGCGAAGCTCTCGATGTCGAAGCCTTCCTTGAGGAAATTGTAGCGAACCATCTCGACGATGTCCGCCTCGTCTTCGATGATGACTACGCGTTGCCGCATCGCTCTTCCGCCTAGCCCTACGCCCGCCGCTCCACGCTAGCTACTCTACCACCGCCGCCCCAGGGCCATTGCTGCGGCTATAATAAGTCCCAGCTTTCGCCAGCCCGTGCGTGGGCGGGGCGGCTCTGGCGGCCGGCGTGCCGGAAGGGTGCGGGGCGGCTGACGGGGCACCGCGGCGACACGCGGGCGGCGGGCAGCAAAGACTTATACGCGAGGGAGCTTATGCGCAAGAAAGTGACTGTGGTGGGCGCGGGCAATGTGGGTGCGCGGACGTTGTCGTCATCACGGCCGGCTTCCCGCGGAAGCCGGGAATGAGCCGGGACGACCTGCTGCTGGCCAATTACGGCATCGTGCAGACCGCCACCCAGCAGGCGGTGAAGTACTCTCCTAATTCGATCCTGATCGTGGTGACCAACCCGCTGGACGCCATGTGCTGGACCGCGTTCAAGGTCTCGGGGTTCCCCAAGAACCGCGTCATGGGCATGGCCGGGATACTCGACACGGCGCGCTTCCGGACCTTCATCGCGCGCGAGCTGGATGTTTCGGTCGAGAACATCACGGCTATGGTCCTGGGTGGCCACGGCGACACGATGGTGCCGCTGGTCCGTTGCACGAACGTTTCGGGCATTCCGCTGACCGAGCTGCTGGACCAGGCGGTGATCGACCGCCTGGTGGAGCGCACGCGCAACGGCGGCGCCGAGATCGTCAAGTACCTGAAGACCGGCAGCGCCTACTACGCGCCTTCGGCGGCGACGACGGAGATAGTGGAGTCGATTCTGAAGGACAAGAAGAAGGTCCTGCCCTGCGCCGCCTACCTGGAGGGCGAGTACGGCATCCAGGGCCTGTTCGTGGGCGTGCCCGTCAAGCTCGGCTCGCAGGGAGTCGAGAAGATCTACGAGCTCCTTCTGACGCCGGAAGAGCAGGCGCAATTGAAGAAGAGCGCCGCGGCGGTGCAGGAGCTCATCGATGTCCTGACGCGGAAGATGACCGCCTGAGGGGGCTAGCCCGATCTTCTCACACGCCTTCGGCTGCGGCTTGCGGGAGGCCGGCATCTTCTCAAGTTGCGCTCGGGGTGAGTCCTCGATCCGTAACGGACCTGCGGGCTCACCCCGTCGCGCGCATTGAATCTACCGGCCTCGCGCGGCGCCTCGCTTCGAACGGTGTGAGAAGATCGGGCTAATCGGGGTCGCGGCCGGGGGCTGAGCGGACTCAGCGCTTGGCCGCGTCGAGGTTGAGCACGCGCAGGATCTCGGAGTAGAACTCCAGCGCGCTCTCGGTCTCCGGGTGGTTGGGTCCGATCGCCTTCTCGAGGATTGCGATCGAGACTTCCAGCAGCTTCTTGGTGTCGGTCAGGCGGGCCTGCTCGCGATAGGTCTTGGCCAGGTCGTGGAGACTCTTGACGATCTCCGGGTGCTTGGGCCCGAGGGCCCGCTTGACCATCGCCAGCGCACTGGCGAACAGCGTCTCGGCCTCCCAGAACTTGTGCTGGGCGCTGAAAGCGTAGGCCAGACACTTGAGGTCCCTGGCCAGAGTGGCATCGTCCCTGCCGAGAATCTGCTGCTTGATCTCCAGTGCGCGGCGCAGCAGCGGCTCGGCCTCGTTGTAGCGCCCGCCGCTCAGGTAGAACTCGCCGAGCTTGCCGAGCGTGATGGCGGTTTCCCAGTGCCGACCGCCGAGCGCAGCCTCCTTGATCGCCAGCGCGCGCCGCAACGCAAACAGCGCCGCCGCCCGCCGGTTCAGCGCGATGTAAACCTCGCCGAGCACGTCGAGCACGAGCGCCGTCTCGGCGTGGCTCGACCCGTGCGTGTGCTCGGCGACCGCCAGCGCGCGCTCGTACTCCTGCGCGGCCTCATGATACTTGTGTTGCAGCTTGCACGCGCCGCCGAGGTTGTAAAGGACGGCGCCTACGTCCGGGTGCATCGGGCCGTAAACCTTTTCGTAGATCCGGGCGGCCCTCCGCAGCATGCGCTCGCCGATGCCGTGATTGCCGGCGCGGCAGTGGAGCACGGCGAGTGCGTTCAGGCTCTTGGCCATCCGCGGCTCGAAGCGGCCCAGCTCGCTGGCCGCGTCGATCGCCACCGCCAGGTAGCGCATCGCCTCTTCGGCCTTGCCCAGGCATAGCGTGCCGGAGGCCAGATCCATGTAAAACTGCCAGAGCTGCTCGGCCGTCTGCGCCTGCAACTGCTCCAGCAGCGAAGGCGCCCCGGCGGGCACACGCTCAGCCTCATTCAAGCGTGCTAGCGAAGCGGCGCGGCGCATCACCACATCCTGTGGGCGGCTGACCCGCTCTCGGGCGGGCCAGAGTCCCCATTAAACAAACTCAACCCGAACTGTTCTGACTGTTCTGCCGGTCCTCAGTATAAGACAATGATCGCTTTTGCCGCACCGTCCGAGAGTTACATTTTGCAGTGAGGTCGGCTGGTAACCGTACTAGTACTAGCATCCGAGCCCCTCACTCCCGCCTCCGCCCGGCCGTCAGATATGGAACTCCAGGATGTCTCCATCCTCAACCAAGTGCGCGCGCTCGACCATGACGCCTTCCCGTTCGCCCGAGACGCGGTACAGGCGCGCGAACTTCAGGTGCTCGGCGAAGTCCTTGTGCACCAGGCGCGCGGCATCGTGCACAGTCTGGCCGCGTTTCAGCACGAAGGGGGCGCTCAGCTCGACCTTCTTGCCGGGCGGCTTGGTGTAGACACGCACGATCTGGAGCAGATCGAAGACGGCACGCGCGAACTGGTCCAGGTTCCGCCCGGAAAGCGCCGAAATGGGGAGCGTGCGGAACCGGCCGCGGTAGAGATCTGCGAGCGTGGCGGAGTTCACCAAGCCGTTTTCCAGATCGATCTTGTTCGCTGCCAGGAGCTGCGGCGGCGCCACGCGCCACTCGGCGCACGTCTCGGTGACGTAGTCGATCTCGTCCAGGACGTCCGGGGCATTGACGTCAGCCACCAGGACGCTGGCGTTCGCTCCGCGGACTACCTGCGGCAGCCAAGTCTCGGTGAACTCGGGCGAAACCGGCGGCAGATCGACGAGCTGGATCTGCACGTTCTCGAAAACCATCATGCCGGGAGCCGGCAGGCGCGTGGTGAACGGGTAGTCGGCGACTTCGGGCCGCGCGTGCGTGAGCGCGCAGAGCAGTTGCGACTTGCCCGCGTTGGGGGGGCCGAGAAGGACAACCTGCCCCGCGCCCTCTCTGGGGACCAGGTAGAAGGGCGCGGCGTGCGCCGGGCCTTTCTTCTGCGACTCCTTGCGCGCCTGCGCGAGCCGCCGCTTGATGTCCCCCTGGAGCTTCTCCGTCCCCTTGTGCTTGGGGATGGTGGCTAGCATCCGCTCCAGCGCGGCGATCTTCTCGGCCTGCGTCGCCGCCTCGCGATACTCCCGCTCGGCCGCCAGGTAGTCGGGGCTCAGGTTCGCCGGCATGGCCGCCTTCCGCGCGCAGACCGTATTCTGCCACACCCGGCGCCAGGCGGTCGCCAGCCCGGATGTTTCGGGCCAAAAAATCCTATACTGGTACTTAATACTCCGC
>JBEKLJ010000215.1:0-5766 GCA_050010255.1 Bryobacteraceae bacterium | reverse complement strand
CGGGCCGCCGACGGTGTGGCAATCGGCCGCTTCGACGGCGATGATCGTGATCTCCTCGGGGGCGTTGAGGCCGAGCTGGCGGGCCAGGCGCAGCGCGTCAAACAAACCCATACCGTGGGGGCAATCGGCGGCCGAGCGCGGCAGGTCCTCTTCGCGGAGCACGTAGATGGCGCCGGGGGCGGCGTGGCCGGTCTGGACGGTATCGACCACGATCAGGCGGGAGCAATCCAGGATGTAGTCAAGCAGGTGCAGGCCGGATGCGGAACTGGAAACCACCTCCACCTTATCGGGCGGGAACAGCCCGGCGAGCTGCCGCGCGGCCAGGATTCCGAAGGCGTCGTCGCCGAGGATCTCGTTGCCGAGTCCCAGGACGCGCACCGGCGCCGGCATGCGCTCAAGTCCTCAAGATCCGGCCGTCGGCGTCGCGCCGGAGCGTGCTCACGACCTCGCCGCCCCGGTCCCGCACGGTAACCAGCAGGGGCATCGAGCCGGGCAGCGAATGCGTGGCACAGCCCAGGCAAGGATCGTAGGCGCGGAACGCCATCTCGACCATGTTCAGCAGGCCGTCGGAGACCTCTTTGCCCGAGATAAGACCCTTGGCGGCCTTGTCGACGCTCATGGCGATGCGCGCGGCGTTGT
This sequence comes from Bryobacteraceae bacterium, assembly GCA_050010255.1. Lineage (GTDB taxonomy): Bacteria > Acidobacteriota > Terriglobia > Bryobacterales > Bryobacteraceae > JBEKLJ01. The sequence continues at coordinate 5,127 of JBEKLJ010000215.1, read as the reverse complement.
TCTGCGTGGCCACGATGAGGTTGGCCTTGGTGATCAACCCGCGCTCGTCGGTGGCGTAGTGGTGGATCAGGGTCCCGCGCGGCGCTTCGACGATGCCGACCCCTTCGGTGGGCGTCGCGGTGGGGATGGTGCGCACGTTGGGATCGATGATCTCGGGATCGCCGGCCAGCTCCTGCATCCTCTCGGCGGCATACATAAGCTCGATGACGCGCGCCCAGTGGTTGGCAAGGGTGTGGTGAACGGGCTTGCCCAGCGTCGCCACGTACTTCTCATAGGCGGCCTGGGCCAGCGGAGTGGCGAAGCCGTCGATCACGTTCAGCCGCGCCAGGGGAGCCACGGAGTAGACGCCGCTCCCGGCGCCCTCCTCGAGGCCCTGCCAGCCCAGCGGCTTCAGGTAGGTGAACTTCATGTAGGTCCACGGCTCGGTGCGCTCGGCCACGTAGTCGAGGTAGGCGGAGGCCGGGAACTTGGCGTACTCCTGGCCCTCGGGGGCCACCACGCGCATTTGCCCGTCGTAGAAGTTCAGGCGGTTCTGCTCATCCACCATGCCCATGTAATAGGTGCGATGGGTGAAGGCGTCCGAAGTGATGAGGCTGACGTACTCCGGGTTGCCGAGGACGATCTTCTCGAAGGCCCCCAGCGTGAACTTGGCGAACTCGACCGCCTCGGCCGCCACGGCCTGGAACTGCTTCTGGTGGTCGGCGGTGAGCCGCTTGGCGACACCGCCCGGCAGGCCGAAGACCGGGTGCACGGCCTTGCCGCCGGCCAGCGCGGTGAGGTCGCGCAGCTTCTTCCGCATGGAGATGACCTGCTTGCCGACCTCCAGGCCGACCTTGGCCACCACGCCGAGCACGTTACGCTCGGCCTTGGGCGCCTGCGGGCCGACGATGAAATCCGGGCCGCCGAGGAAGTAGAAATGCAGCGCGTGGTCCTCGGTCATGAAGGTCGAGTAGATCAGTTCGCGGATCTTGCGGCCGGCCGGGGGCGGCGTCACGTGATAGAGCGCGTCCAGGGCCTTGGTGGAGGCCATGTGGTGCGCGGTGGGGCAGACGCCGCAGATGCGCGAGGTGATCTGCGGCATGTCCTCGGCCGGGCGGCCTTGCGCGAACTTCTCGAAGCCGCGCAGTTCGGGCACCTGAAAGTAGGCGCGCTCGACCGCGCCCTGGGGGTCGAGGAAGATCTCGATCTTGCCGTGGCCTTCCAGCCTGGTAACAGGGTCGATGGTGATGCGGCGCCGCAGGGGCGCTTCCAAGCTCTCAGGCATGGCTTAGATCCTCCTCCGTTGGAGCAGCGAGGCCGGCAGGCTGTAGCGGTAGAAGGAGCCCACCGGGTCGGGGATCTTCGAAAGGATGGCCGCGATTCCGGCCTCGTCGTCGCTGGCCGCCAGCGAAGCGATACCGGAGAGGGCCTTGGCGCCGTAGTCGCGGACCCGGCTGGTGGGGCCGAAGCAGCCCGTGCAAGGCATGTTGCCCTCGATGCAGCGGGCGCCACAGCCGCTGCGCGCGGCCACGCCCAGGCACAGCAGTCCCTGCGCCAGCAGACACTTCTCGGGGTCGATCTCGATCTCGTGCGGCCGGTGGAACGCTGGGATGGCGAGCTTCTCGGGCTTGGAGTCCTTGCGCGGGCAGTCTTCGCAGAGCGCGTGGTCGGGGGCCAGCACCGCACCCTTGGGAGGCAGGTTGCCGCCCAGCAGCGCCCCGACGGCCTGCTGGAGCAACTCGGGAGTGGGCGGGCAGCCGGGGACGGAGTAATCCACGTCGATGACCTGGTCCAGCGTGCGCACCGTGTCCCAGAACACCGGCAGCGTCACGGCGTGGCCGTTCGATTGGAACTCGGTCTGGGGAACGGCGCCGTCGCCGCCGCCCTGGCTCGGGGCTTCCTTGTAGACCGCCTGGAAAATGGTCTCGCGGTTCCAGAGGTTCCCCAGGCCGGGGACCCCGCCGAGCTGCGCGCAGGCGCCGAAGGCGATCACGTACTGCGATTTCCTGCGCAGCAGGCGGACCCACTCCTCCTGCTCGGAGTTGCGGATGGCGCCGTTGATGAAGGCCGCGGTGATGGAGCCGTCGGGCAGGGCCTCGACATCGGTTTTCTTGAAGTCCAGCGCCACGGGCCACAACACGATGTCCACGGCGGCGACCACGTCGAGGATGCCCGCGCCCAGGTCCACGACCGCTTCCTCGCAGCCGCCGCAGGCGGCGCACCAGTAGAAGGCGACTTTGGGTTTCATTGCACGACCGCCTCTCCGACGGAGGCTGGCGCAGCTTCGGCCACCGCTCCCTCAAGGCCGCGGCTGGGTTCCGTCTCGGCGGCCTCCTCAACCGCAACTTCTTCGGCGGCGTGCAGCACGGCTAGCGGCTCGAGGTTCAGCGGTCCCAGCGCCTTGAGCTTGGCCACCATGTCTTCCATGACCACGCGGACGCGGTCGCCCTCGGCCGCCGAGATCCACTCCAGGCGGAAGCGGTCCTCCTCGATGCCCATGTCGCGGAGCACGCGCCGCAGCACGCTCACACGCCGCAGAGTCTTGTAGTTGCCTTCCTGATAATGGCAATCGCCGGGGTGACAGCCGCCGATGAGCACGCCATCGGCGCCCCGGGCAAAGGCGTCGAGCACGAACTGCGGGTCCACGCGGCCCGAACACATCACGCGAATCACCCGCGCGTTGGGCGGGTACTTGATGCGCGAGGTGCCGGCCAGGTCGGCCGCCAGGTACGTACACCAGTTGCAGAAGATTGCCACGATCCGCGGCTCGAAGCCGCCATTGCTCGCCGTTTTTACGCTCACGAGTTCAGACATGAGCAAGCACTCCTTCGATCTCCTCGTCCGCGAACAGGTTCTGCTGCATAGAGTCGGTAGGGCAGGCAGCGACGCAGGCGCCGCAACCCTTGCACCGCGCCGGGTTGACCTCGGCCTTCCCTGCGCCCTCTCTTCAAGGATAGCGCCATACCGGCAGAGAAGCACGCAGGTCCGGCAGACGCGGCCGCCCGGGCGGGCGCGCGCAGTTGTGGGTCACAGCGTTTCTTTCGAGGCAGGTGATCCTGCTTGCTCGCCGTTACACCCGGCGATGGCGGCGCGGCAGAACACGCGTGCTGGCGGATGACCACGCAAGGAGAGCCAAAGCTGAGGCGTGGCATTACTCTGTTGGCACGTCAGGCAGATTGTCGAATAGAGGCAAGGGTCGGTTCTCCGAGCCGGGAGCGGCTGCCGGCGCTCGGGAAGCCTGCCGAAACACTGGAGGCTCTCCGCGAACGCGATGGGCTGCGGGTGCCTTGGTATGCTTGATCCCGATTAGAGCATCTTCTATGGGGCGGACGATCTCTGCGGCTTCTTCTTTCGCAATGCGATTAGACCACTCGGCGCACATTGCCTGCCAAAGGATGTCGCCCCTCAAAACCAACTTGTTGGCCGCATCGTTGACCCATTCATGGTGGTCGGCCAGGATCATGGCCCGCTCGCAGGCATCGGCCACACTCGAGAATGGTCTTCCAACCCGCTCTGTTAGTCCTTGCCAGTTCGTTGCCTTTAGACACTCAAAAACAACACGTTCGGGAGCATCCTCGCCTGGCAGGTTGATGCAACCCGGAGAAACTGCCTGATCGCCGTCCAAGAAAACCCTGGATGGACGCGGGAACCGGTCACTTTCTATCATTTGCCCGAGAGCCTTTCCAACAGAGGCCGCGCCATAAGGAATGATCTGGCATCGAGCAACAACCTCGATGGCGTGCGCAACAAGGATCTCAGTCAACAGAGTCTTGGCGCGCACATCCTCTACATAAAGATCGCACTCCGGCTGCGGAACGTCGTCCATCCTCGTCATCGCAAACTCTGGACTGACACCATAGATGATTTCGCGTGAGTGGCCTACCTGCATGATGTAGGCACGGGCCTCGGGAGGAAGCTCAGAGAGCACGTAGGGAGAATGAGTTGTCAGTACAACCTGCAACTCTCTTTCGCGGCACTTCTCGGCTAAGTCCCGGATAAGTCGGCGCTGGGCCCTAGGGTGCAACGACGATTCGACCTCGTCTATCAACGCGATGCTGTACTGTGGCAGGTCTGTCTCTAGCAGTTCTGCCATCGTTGTCTCGCCGGCGCCCTGGTGTAAACCCGAATACATCATCCCCTGCTGAACTAGGACTGGTACGGTGCGGGTGGCGTGGGCACTAGTGAGCGCCATCTTCGCCAGATCGTAGGCGCGCCCCATGATTTGACTGAACCTCTGAAGACGATACTGGTCAAACAGCGTTGCGGAAATTTCTTTGGGATGAGACTTGACGAGTCGCGTGTATCCCACCCGAGCCGGGACCGGCTGAATGCGGCTCAGGTCAATGTATGCAACATATCTTTCGGGTCGCCCTGGATTGCCGCGCCAGCGCTCTCCCGGCTTACGGATGCTAGCTTCAGTCTGTCTCTCACCCTCCCGGACGGAATATCGGATAAATGCATCCTGGATAGTTTCCCAAGCGGTGTCCGGGTAGAAGTCCGAAGCGAACCGGGTCTTCCTGGGGCTCTTATATACCGATGCTCCGGCCTGAAGGACGGTGCTCTTTCCGACTCCGTTCTCTCCGACGACCGCCATAATCGGGTAGCGCAGTTCGAACCGTTGCCCGGTCCAACCGCGTAGCCCCTTTATCTCGAACCACTCCAGTCGCTTCGGCCACCCTGTACCAGTGGCCCACTTTGCACTCAGTCTGCGGATTTCGTTGCTGTTCGGCATACGTGCCTCCAGACGACTTGCAGCGCCACCTCGGCGCGGCGTCGAACCGGTGCGGGGCCGCGCCAGGACCATAATAACACCGTCTATCGACGTGCTATTATTCAATTTGTGTGGCGCTGGCCACGGCTGGAACCGCGCTCTGAGGTGGCATGGTGCGGCACACGGCCGGCCGTAGGGACGTCGAGGGTGCACCATGGGCAAGCGGAAGGATCGCCTCAACCAGTTTGCTGTCACAGGCAACTACTCCTACAGCTCGTTCTACCAAGACATGCTTAGTTCTGGCGTGGCGCTGCTACGGCTCGCGCTTCAGGACAGGAGGAGATACGTTCGGAACGGGTGCAACCACCTTTCGGGCCACGCCCCTGGGGCTATCGTTCTGGGCGTGACCGCGCTTGACCTATGGCTCTCTGAAGTCA
>JBEKLJ010000214.1:0-5789 GCA_050010255.1 Bryobacteraceae bacterium | reverse complement strand
AGCCTGAAATCCAGGTCCTACCCGCTACGGCCAGCAGTGCTCTCGCTCAGCGCGGCACCGCCACCCCGTTTTGCCGCGTCCGGCGCGCCAAACCGCTTTCCGCGTGAAACATCCGGGCTAGTCCCAGGGTTTAGGGCAGTGACCGGCCAGCCGGAAGGGGCAGACGCGCCTTCCTGCCGCCTATGGCCGGATCTCGAAGACGCCGAAGACGAGGCCCAAGTCGCGCTGGTCACCTGGGGCCCGGTACGTCCGCTCGACGGCGAGGACAACCTCAACCGACGTCCGGCCAAGGAGTTCCGGCGGCAGCCGGAGGGACGTCTGGAACCGGCCGGGAGCTCGCAGGACGACTGCGTCGGGCAGGGGAACGCCTCCCACGGCGACGTTCAGGCCCAGGGGACCCTGGCGGAGCTGCTCGGGGGGGCACCAACCCTCCAGGTACAATCTGTCGGCGGGGTTCCGCGGCCCGGCCAGCCGCACACTGGCGAGTTGCGGCATCCAGCGCCGGCCGCCTTCCGGCTGATACCAAGTAGGTCCTAACTGCTGGCTGAACAATGAGTTGCCTACATCTACGCGCTGCGGATCGCCGCTGCCCCAGAGCTCCCGCGCCCGCTTGAGGTAGGACAGCGTGATGCCTCGCAGGCGGCGCGGCTCCACTTCGTAGACCACCACCCTGCCGCTTTCCAGCCCGGCTCTCAGAAGGCTGGCGGGCAGCACGAAGTCCGAGACGCGGCTCAATCCCGGCCGCTCCTGGATCCGTGTCTCAGCCCCGGGCTCCAAGTACACCTCCGAGATGCCAAAGGCACGGAAGGGATAGTTGCCCATGGTGGACCAGAACAAATCGTTGTCCACGCCGGTCAGAACGATGGTCTTGGAGGGGTACAACTGCCGCGCGCGATAGGCCCCGAGAACCAGTGTCCGGGCCCGGAAGCTCCTCTCCGCCGCTGCCCGGGCGCCCATCCCCGCCTGGAGGGCGCCCGCGACCAGGTAGACGCCGGCGAGCGCCACCGCAGTCAGCCGCCAGGCGGGCCGGCGGTCGCGGGAGGCGGCGACTGCCGCCCCGCCGGCGAGCGCCAGGCCGATGGTCGGAACGGCGAGGTAGTACGCCAGGACGTGATCGCGGAGTGGCAGCACCGGCGCCAGCGCCAGCAAAAACCAAGCCAGCCCGAATGCCGGCGCCCGGCTACCGCGCCGCCAGGCCCACACGGCGAATCCGGCCAGAGCGGCCGCCAGCAAGGCGGCGCCGGCCAGGCCGACCCATCCGGGCAGCGCGGGGAAGACGTGCCGGAGGCCGTCCGGGCCGAGCGCCAGCCGGCAGTACTCCCATAGCGTGGCGACGAGCGACGGCCCGAAGTGGAGCGCGTAAGCCGGATCGCTGCTCCGGTAGGGCGCCAGGAAGTAGTGCGCCGCCGCGTAGGCCACCGAGGCGGCGACCAGCGGCAGCGTCTTGCGCCAATAGGGCCGAGCGCAGCACCAGGCATAGGCCAGCGCGATGGCCGGGTACACGGCCATGGTTTCCAGCGCGCCGAGGCCGAGGATGAACGCCGCCCACTGCCCAACCAGCCAGTGCCGCTCGCCGGTCTCGACATGGCGAAGCAGGCAATAGAACGCGGCCAGCAGGAAGAAAGCGCACAGCACCTGGTTCCAGGCCGAGAGCCAGGAAAGCGGCAGGACGAGCGCACCGCCGGCGACCCAGAAGACCGGCGCCAGCAAGCCGGCCAGCCGGGAACCGGTCAGGCGGCGCGCGACGGCAGCCAGCAGCGCCAGGGCGGCGAACTGGGTGGCGAAGACCGCGGCGTGATAGGGCGCCGCCCAAGTGCCGAACAGCGCCTGGCCCACCAGGAAGAAGGCCCGCTCGCTCAGCGGCCGGATGGTGCCCTGCGCCATGGGCGCAAACAGCGCGGCCGGCAGGTCGCGCCAGCTCTGGACCGAGAGCTGCAACCCGAGCCAGGCAAAATCGTCCTGCTGGAACCAGGAGCGGAAGCCGGGCCAGTACAGGGCCAGGCAGAGAGCGGAGGGCAGCGTCCACCAGGCGAGCTTTCCCAGGCGCCACATAAGGCCAGCACACAAGAATAACATTCGGACCGCGAGGCTCCCCGTGTGATAATGAATATCTTTTTGACCATGACAGACACGACGAAGACCGTGATGGAGAGCGCCCCAGGCGCGCTCAGCCACGAGGCCCGGCTGGATTGGGCCGAGCTGGCCGCCGTGTGCTTGTGCCTGCTGTTCTTTCTGGAGGGCCTCATCTTCATTCCTTACGTGGGCCTGCAAAACGACGAGCTGCTGTTCGCCGAAGCGCTCTATCCGCCGGTGGCGGCCGCACACTCGGTCCGGGTAGCCGGACAGCAGGTTCCGACGATGCTGATGAGCTACGTCGGGACGCTGAAGTCGTGGCTGTACGCGCCGCTGTTCGGGGTGTGGCCGCCGTCGCCGTGGTCGGTGCGGATTCCGGTGCTGCTGCTCGGGGCCCTCACGGTGGGGCTTTTCTTTTCGCTGGTCCGGTCGACGTGCGGTTCCCGCGCCGCCGTCGTGGCTGCGGCGCTGCTCGCCACCGACGCGACCTTTGTCCTGACCACGTGTCTGGACTGGGGGCCGGTTGCGCTCCAGCATTTCCTTTTGATCGCGGGCCTGCTGCTGCTGTGGCGGTTCCACTCGACCGGGCGGTTGTTCCGGCTGGGCGCCGGGTTCTTCTGTTTTGGGCTGGCGCTGTGGGACAAGGCGCTGTTCTCCTGGAGCCTGGCGGCGCTGGTTGTGGCGGCGCTGGTGGTCTTTCCGCGCGAGACGCTCGGGCACCTGCGGCCGTGGAAGCTGGCGGTGGCGGTGTTGGGCTTCGCGCTGGGCGCCGCGCCGCTGCTCGTCTACAACACGACCCAGCGCCTGATGACCTTCCGAGAGACCGCCACTTTCACGACGGATGGTCTGGGCCAGAAGGTGGCAGTGCTGCGGGGGAGCCTGCAAGGCGCGTCGCTGTTCGGCTACGTGGTGCGCGAGGACATGCCGCTCCAGCCGGGCAAGCCGCAGAACCCGCTGGAGGCGCTTTCGCTCGAACTCAGCCGCAGTCTGGGCGAACGCCGAACCGGCCTGTTGGAGCTGGCCTGCATCCTGGCGGTGGCGTTGCTGCCGTGGCTGTGGGTGACTCCGACGCGCCGGCCTATGCTGTTCGCGCTGGTGTTTCTTGGCGTCGCCTGGATCCAGATGGCGCTCACCAAGGGCGCTGGCACGGGGGCGCACCACACGGTGCTGCTGTGGCCCTTTCCGCACCTGCTGGCGGGCGCCGCGCTGGCCCGTGCATCGCTGGCGCTGCGCCGCTCGGGACTGGTGGTGCTGGTTGTTGTGGTGGTGCTTGTCTGCGGCGCGAATGCGGCGGTGCTGAACCAGCAGTTGGCCCAATTGATCGAGCGCGGCACGACTACCATCTGGACGGACGCGATCACCCCGCTCGCCGCCTACCTGCGGGACGCCGGCGCCAGCCGGATCTACGTGATGGACTGGGGCATGATGAACGTGCTGCGCGCGCTCGAGGAGGGCCGCCTGCCGCTGGACATCGGCAGCGATCCGGTGGCGAAGGAATCGCTGGCAGCCGGCGACCGGGAGCTCGCGCTGCGCATGCTGGCCACCCCGGGCGCGCTTTTCGTGGGTCACACGGAGGGCAACGAGATCCTGAGCGGCGTGAGCGCGCGGATGGAGGCGCTGGCGAGCTCGGCGGGCTACCAGAAGCAGGTGCTGCGGGTGATCGAGGACCGCAATGGGCGGCCGGTCTTTGAGGTCTACCGCTGGAAGACTATTTCGGCGCCAGCCCCACGCTCGTGACCACGAGGCCGAGCTCGCGGGCCTCGATCTCGCCCGCGCGGAGGAACTTGTCGAGCGCGAAGGAGACCCTGGCGGGCGCCAGTCTGAGGGCCTCCGGCGGCACGTCGCGCGCGTAGGTGTGCTCCCCGGCTTGGGCGTAGGTCTGCGGCGGGAGCGCCGTGCCCTCGACCCAAGCCGAAAGCGTCACCGGGCCCCGCCGGGAGACCACTGAATCGGGCAGCGAGAAGCGCAGCTCCAGCCGGGCGCCTCTTTCGGAGGAGCCGGGGGGCGGCTGCACGGCGACGGCGAATCTCCCCATCGTCCAGCGCCAGGAGTTCTCCTCGACCTGGTGGAAGCCGTTCAGAAGCTGGGGCGCTGCGCGCGGGTGCGCCACGGGCACGACGCTGAGGGCCGGCTGGTTCTCATCCTCGACCGTCTCGACCTGCGGCGGGCGCCGCTTGCAGGCGCCAGCGCTCCAAATCAGCAGCGCCGAGACGGCCGCCGCTCCAAGCCTCAATCGCCGCATCGCTCCACCTCCACCAGGCACTGGGGAATTATAGCGTGCGCCGCGCGCCCGCTTCCGCCACAATGATCTGGATGCCCTGGCTGAGGAAGTTCGCACGCGTGCTGCTCTCCGGTTGCGCCATTCTGGGCGCGCTGATGCTGGTGGCGACGTTCACGCCGCTGGTGCGCTGGTACGCCCGCGCACTGGCGGGCAACTGGGAGGACGCCCGCGGCGACGTGCTCATCGTGCTGGGCGGCGGCGCCATCGACGAGCGGACGCTGGCGCTGGGATCCTACTGGCGCGCGGTTTACGCCGGCCTCGCCTGGCGGGAGGGCGGCTTTCGCGAGGTGGTCATGAGCGGTGCAAGCACGGCTCCGCTCATGCGCGACTATCTGGTCTGCCACGGCGTGCCCGCCGCGGCGATCCGGGTGGAGAACGAGGCGCACGACACGCGGGAGAGCGCGCTCTACGTGCAGCGGCTTCTGGCCGGCGTGCCCGGGCGCAAGGTGCTGCTCACCAGCGACTACCACATGTTCCGCGCGCGGCGCGCGTTCGAGAAGGTTGGTCTGCAGGTGGGCCTGCGCCCGTTCCCGGACGTGCTGAAGTCGGCCACTCATGTTTCGGGTCGCTGGCCGGCCTTTTTAACTCTCTGCGAGGAGACCGCCAAGATAGTTTACTATTGGGCGCGGGGTTGGATCTGACTAGCCGCGCGGCAGCTCAGCTTGCGCTGGAGCGGTCGCACGTGCCGAGGGGCAGAGACGTTCCCCTGGTGCTTATGGAAAGAGGGAAGGAGAGACTGTCCATGAGAAGATCGGGCCTGGTTTGCAGCCTGTTGCTGTGCGGCATAGCGGCTGCGCAATCCGCCGTCGATGTGGCAACCAAGAAGGCGCCCTCGGAGCCGGAGGAGCGGTGGTTGTTTCCGCGAAATTTCGTGCGCGGACACCTGGATTTCGAGGTCGCGCCTCCGCACAACGAAGTGGATCTCGGGCTGTGCTCCGCCGACGAGGGCACCAGGCTGGGTCCGACCGCGCGCTGTGCGGCCTTCGCGCGGTACGTCTGGAGCGGTTACCTGGAACTCCAACCGGTGGGCCGCACCGTGTTGCGCCGGTTGTTCTTCTTCATGGAGCCGAAGCTGTTCGGGGGTGACAACCTTCCGCAGACGAAGTACACCGCATCGCCGTCCGCGATTCTCTTGGAGCGCACCCTGGGAGCAGGGGTGGAACTGCCAGGCCAGTTCGAGTTGAGAGTGACTCATCATCGAACCAAGCTGCTGGGGCGGTACGGCAGCCAGCCCTCCGCGGTGACACTGCGCCCCGACGGCCCGTACGGGCTTTATACGACGATCGGCGTGCGCTGGTACTTCGGAGGCTACGGGCCCAATAGGCGCTAGCCCGGATGTTTCACGCGGAAAGCGGTTTGGCGCGCCGGACGCGGCAAAACGGGGTGGCGGTGCCGCGCTGAGCGAGAGCACTGCTGGCCGTAGCGGGTAGGACCT
>JBEKLJ010000213.1:0-5807 GCA_050010255.1 Bryobacteraceae bacterium | reverse complement strand
CGAGCTGCGGGTGCTCGAAGGCCCGGTGCGCCGGATGATACTGCGCCATGATGTTGACGTATGTGGTGGGCGTCAACTTCCGCGCCACCCACTGGACGAACTTGTCGGTCCCGGCAATGTTCTCCGGCAGCACCAGATGGCGAATCATGAGCCCGCGCAGCGCGATCCCGTGTTCGTCGGTCACCAGCTCGCCCACCTGCCGGTGCATCTCCTCGATCGCGGCCGCCGCCACCTCCGGATAATCCTGCGCGTCCGAGGAGTACTTCGCCGCCATCGCCCCGTCGGTGTACTTGAAGTCCGGCAGGTAGATGTCCACGATGCCGTCCAGCAGCTTGACAATCTCCTGCGGCTCGTAGCCGCCGCAGTTGTAAACCAGCGGTGCGCGCAGCCCCAGCCGGATCGCGCTCCTGAGCGCCTGGACGATGTTGGGAACGCAGTGCGTGGGCGTCACCAGGTTGATGTTGTGGCACCCGCGCCGCTGGAGCTCGTACATCATGCGGCCCAGCTCAAGGTCGCTGATGTATCCCCCGTCTCCGCGGTGCGCGATCTCCCAGTTCTGACAGAAGATGCAGCGCAGGTTGCAGTTGCTGAAGAAAATGGTCCCGGAGCCGTGCCGGCCCACCAGCGGCGGCTCCTCGCCGAAGTGCGGGTGCGCCGAGTTGACCTTCACACGTGACGTGCCCTGGCAGACGCCCTTCTCGCCTTTCAGCCGGTTGACACTGCACCGGCGGGGGCAGAGCCGGCAGCTCCGGTAGATCGCGTGCAGCGCCCGCGCGCGCTCGGCCAGCTCGCCAGAACGCTCCAGCCGGAGGTAGGCCGGTTCCCAGTCCTTGCGCCCCATCGTCGAGATTGCCGTCCACGCCGCCGCGCCTACCAGATTGCCGCCGAACGCACGGCGCGTTTCATCACTCACAACCGATCCCCGTCCCGGGGGCATTATAGCTCTCGGCAGCAGCGCGGCGAGCGACTTCTGCGCTGGCGGCTGAAAGCTGATAGCTGGTAGCTGATAGCTGAGAGCTGAGAGCTGATAGCTGACGGCTACATATACATCCCGCCGTTCACGCTGATCACGTGTCCGGTGATGTACGCCGCATCGTCGCTCGCCAGAAACTTGACCGCCCCGGCCACGTCCGCGGGCGTGCCCGCGCGCCGCAGCGCGATCCTCGCGGCATAGGCGTCTTTGACTTCCTGGGGCAGCTTGGCCGTCATGTCGGTCTCGATGTAGCCCGGAGCCACCGCGTTCACCGTGATGTTCCGGCTGCCGACTTCCTGCGCCAGCGCCTTGGTCAGTCCGATGATGCCCGCCTTCGACGACACGTAATTGGCTTGCCCCGGGTTCCCGGATTGTCCCACGACCGAGGCGATGTTGATGATCCGCCCCCAGCGCTCCTTCATCATTCCCAGCAGCGCTTGCTGGGCGCACAGGAACGCCCCCGTGAGGTTGATCGAGATCACCAGGTCCCAGTCGTCCTTCTTCATGCGAATGGCCAGGCCGTCCTTGGTGATGCCGGCGTTATTGATGAGGATGTCAATCCGGCCGAACTGCTTCTGCGCCTCCGCGAACGCCGCTTTGATCGACTCCGGCGAGGTCACGTCCAGAAACACCGCGCACGCCTGCCCGCCCGCGTCGCGGATCTCGCCGACCACCTTGTCGTTGTTCTCCGGCTCGTTGGATGCAACGACGATCCTGGCCCCCGCCTGTGCCAGCGTCAGCGCGATCGTGCGGCCGATCCCGCGGCTGGCGCCCGTAACAAGAGCAGTCCGATTTGTCATCTCATCTCCCCTGGTTTGATTGCGGCGCGTGCCGCCTACCCCGGCAAAGATTCAATGATAATAGAAGCCGACGGCGGACAGCCATGCCATACACCGACCTGCGAGACTTCATCTCCGCGCTCGACCAGGCGGGCGAGCTCGCCCGCATCCCCTTCGAAGTCGATCCCGTGCTCGAAATCACTGAGTTCGCCGACCGCTCCGTCAAGCGCGGCGGCCCGGCGCTGCTCTTCGAGCGGCCCAAAGGCTCGAAGGTCCCCGTCCTCATGAACGCCTTCGCCAGCCTCCGCCGCATGGCACTGGCGCTCGAGGTCGACTCCATCGAAGAGATCGCCGCACGCGTCTCCGGCGTCCTGGAGATGCAACGGCCCGAAGGCCTCATCGGCAAGCTCAAAATGCTGCCCAAGCTGGCCGAGCTAGGCTCCTTCTTTCCCAAGACGGTCAGCGGCGGCCCCTGCAAGGAAGTGGTCCTGCGCCCGGGCTTCTCCCTGCTCGACTACCCCATCCTGCACTGCTGGCCCCAGGACGGCGGGCGCTTCATCACGCTCCCCCTGGTCTTCTCCAAGAACCCCGACACCGGCAAGCGCAACTGCGGGATGTACCGCATGCAGGTCTACGACGAGCGCACCGCCGGCATGCACTGGCAGACCCACAAGCAAGGCGCCGAGCACTACCGCCGCCTGGCCGCCCGCGGCGAGAGCACGCGCCTGGACGTCGCCGTGGCCATCGGCGCCGACCCCGCCACCATCTTTTCCGCCGTTCTGCCGCTGCCGCCCGATCTCGACGAGATGCTCCTCGCCGGCTTCCTGCGCGGCGAGGCGGTCGAGATGGTGAAATGCGAGACCTGCGACCTCGAGGTCCCCGCCCAGGCCGAGATCGTGCTGGAGGGCTACGTCGAGCTCGGCGAGCTGCGCCGCGAAGGCCCCTTCGGCGACCACACCGGCTTCTACTCGCTCGAGGACGACTACCCGGTCTTCCACCTCACCTGCATCACCCAGCGCCAGGCGCCCATCTACGCCGCCACCATCGTTGGGCCGCCGCCCATGGAAGACTACTTCATGGGCCACGCGATCGAGCGCATCTTTTTGCCGCTCCTGCGGCTGCAACTGCCGGAGATCCGCGACATTTCGATGCCGGCCGAGGGCGTCTTCCACAACCTCATGCTGGTGTCAATCCGCAAGTCCTACGCCGGCCACGCGCGTAAGGTCATGCATGCCATCTGGGGCATGGGCCAGGCCATGTTCACCAAGTGCATCGTTGTCGTGGATGAGGATGTCAACGTCCAGGACGCGCGCGAGGTCGCCTGGAAGGCCCTCAACCACATCGATCCCCAGCGCGACATCGAGTTCGTCCTCGGCCCGGTGGATTCGCTCGACCACTCCAGCCGCCTGCCCAACTACGGCTCAAAAATGGGCATCGACGCCACGCGCAAGTGTCCGCAAGAGGGTTTCACGCGCCCCTGGCCGGATGCCATTCGCATGAGCGACGACGTCGTCCGCCGCGTCGATGAGCTGTGGAAGAAGGCAGGGTTGGCCTGACTCCGGCCTCGCGCGACACCGCGCCCCCGACGTGGAGCGGGCTTCCCAGCCGGCAACGGCGGCATTCTTGCCGCCGTGCTTTCGGCTCGCCGCTCGGACAGCGTTCCGCCTCTGCGGCGGAGCCGCCCAGCCACCCGGTTAGCGCCAGGGGCGTGAGCCGTCCAGGCGCACCGCTCACCGGACGCAGCAGCCTCCCCCGCCGGGCCGCTGCGGCCGCGTGTTAGACGGCCCGTCAGGAACATTTGGGGCCAGCATATTTGAGCCACAGCCTGCCGGCATCCGTCGAGGTGAAAACCTGAAAGGCGACGCGGATCGGAAAGACAGTGACGTTGTCGATGACGGTCGGCCTGTCGATATCGCAGAAAAGAATGAGATGCGATCCGTCCGGGCTTGCGTACTTGCGAAGAGCCGCCATCTTCCGCGCAGCTTGCTCAAGGGGTGCAAACGTAACTTGTGCGAAAACTCGCCTGCCGTCGGTAGCGAAACCGAAAAGGTCGAGGTCCTTCATCGTTCGGCCAACCGGAAGTACGAGATGAGCAAGACAGGGTAGACCGAACCGCCTGACGTCCTGAGATCGGAGAAACTCGCTGCAGAGAATTTCCTGCTGAGCCGGGGACAGTGTCTCGAGGGTTATTTCGCCCTCTTTGCCTTCAACGAGATTCTCAATTCGCTTTCCCACGCTTGGCCATCGCATCAGTGTCCCTTGGCGCGGGCGACCGATTAGAATCACGACGGAGTCACAAGAATCTACCACCTTGACCTTCTGAAGCCGGAGGGTCTTAAGGATTGCGGTCCGACCCTGCAAACCGCAGCTCTCGCCCCATTTGCCATGGAGAAGTTCCATTTGGGAGCCAGGGTCTATCCGTCCCACCTGCACCTGCTCGTAGCCGTGGTGTTGGGCACAGACGTACCCGCCGTCTGTGGCGAGTCTGGCTAACGCCTTCATCGCACGGTGCCCTGGCGCTGCATAATCCTCTGGGTCGAGGCTTGAATTGTCGTCGGGCAGTTGTTTACCTTGCTTATCGTCCGGGAAGTGGATGGCGATCCGCCGCTCGTCCCAGAGGCGCTTACGGGTCTCATGGTCAATGTTCAGCTCTTGCGTGTGACGAGAGAAGTACGTGATCATGTCGACATCACCTGTGCAAACTCAGACTGGCCGTCTAACGCCGCCCGTCAGGCGCGAGCCGTGAGCGGGCCACCTGGAACGACGTGTTATGCAGCACGTCTTCTAGTCTACACTGATAAACGGTGCCGATTTACCTTCATTGAAATGTTCGCGCCTGAATTTCATGAAAGTGGTCGTAACGTTCAAGATTGCTGAGACGAGAGCGCTGAGCACTCGAATCTTCGCCCTTTCTGCAGCATCTGGGGTACTCTGCTCAAGCTTGGAGCACTCCATCTTTGCTGACTTCGCAATCCTATCGACACTGTCGATACCTTGGCGCAGCGATTGTATTTTGAAGTATTGATAAATATTAACAACGAACGAAACCACGCCTATCGCGCCAGCAACCATTGAGAAGGTCTCTATAGGCTGTAAACTTGGCATATCGAGTTTCCTGGAGGCCGATTCCCTGCTACATAACTCCCGTTTGTGCCGGCCCGCATAAGGCCAGCCTCGGCCAGCATATCACCAAACCGCCACGCGCACGCGCCGGGCACGCGGCCCTTAAACCTCTTCCGCCGGGGGCGGATTTCACCTGGATCTCGACGGTCCTTTGGCCCACTAGGGGTGGCGCGCAACCAGGCGAATGGTGCCGCCCACTGGTCCGGTTCGGACCCACACGGCGCCCACGCCAGGCAGCAGCCGGGAGCGGAGGGCCAACCGCTGCTACCATGGACTAGGCCGCGCCGACATGAACGAACTCCGCTGGCATCCTCTTTACAGGCAGTGGGTGGCCGTGGCTACCGAGCGCCAGGATCGCCCCCAACTGCCGGTCGACTGGTGTCCCTTCTGCCCCAAGTGGGGCCGGGTCCCCGAGGGCTACGACGTGCTCCTCTACCCGAACGATTTCCCCGCCTTCGCGCTCACCGGCGGGACCTACGAACCGCACGACCCCGCCGGGGACCTCTACCAGACCACCGGCGCCCTGGGCGCCTGCGACGTCGTCCTCTATCATCCCGACCACAACTTGCGGCCCTCCGAGCTTTCCGCCGAGCACTGGCGCAAGATCATCGGCCTCTGGACCCGGCGCACCCAGGAGCTGGCCGCGCTTCCCCTCATCGAGTACGTCTACGTGTTCGAGAACACCGGCGTCGCCATCGGCGTCACCATGCCGCACCCGCACGGCCAGATCTACGCCTTCCCGTTCCTCCCGCCCCTGGTCGCCACGGAGCTCGAGTCCGCTGCGTCGCACTACGCCGGCCAGCGCGAGTGCCTGTACTGCAACATCCTCGGCCGGGAGCTCGAGGACGGCCGCCGCGTGTTCGCCGAGAACAACTCGTTCGTTGCCTTCGTCCCTTTCTTTGGCCGCTTCCCCGCCGAAGGCCAGATTTACG
>JBEKLJ010000212.1:0-5809 GCA_050010255.1 Bryobacteraceae bacterium | reverse complement strand
GCAGCGTTACGAGACCGGCTCTTCCGGCGAGGGAGTGCGCCACAGTCAAACTCCTGAATCATAGGGTAGACGAACGAGGACGGGGGCGGGGGCTTGCGCCGTAATCTCCACGCGCTACCCTGGTCTGGAAGGGAACCCGTTCATGCCAACTCGCAGAGAAGACGCCTTGGAGTACCACTCCAGACCGCCCGCCGGCAAAATTTCCGTAACCGCGACGAAGCCCTGCCGGACCCAGCGCGACCTCAGCCTGGCCTACACGCCTGGAGTGGCCGTGCCCTGCAAGGAAATCGAGCGCGAGCCGGCCCTGGCCTACAAGTACACGGCCAAGGGCAACCTGGTAGCGGTGGTCTCCAACGGCACGGCCGTACTCGGCCTGGGCAACATCGGCGCCCAGGCGGGCAAGCCCGTCATGGAGGGCAAGGCGGTGCTGTTCAAGCGCTTCGCCGACATCGACGTGTTCGACATCGAGCTGGCGACCGAGGACCCCCGCGAGGTCATCCGCGCCTGCCAGTTGCTGGAGCCCACCTTCGGCGGCATCAACCTGGAGGACATCAAGGCGCCGGAGTGTTTCGAGATCGAGGAAGAGCTCAAGCGCACGATGAAGATCCCCGTGTTCCACGACGACCAGCACGGCACGGCGATCATCTCCGGCGCGGCGCTGCTGAACGCCCTCGAGCTGGTCGGCAAGCGCATCGAAGAGGTCAAGCTGGTCTTCAACGGCGCCGGCGCCAGCGCCATTTCCTGCGCCGAGCACTACATCCGGCTGGGGCTGAAGCGCGAGCACATCGTCATGTGCGACACCAAGGGCGTCATCTACCGTGGCCGCGGCGAGGGCATGAACAAGTACAAGGCGCGCTTCGCGAGCGACACCAGCGCCCGCACGCTGACCGAGGCGCTCCGCGGCGCCGACGTCTTCCTCGGTCTCTCCTCGGGCAATTGCGTCACCCCCGAGATGCTCAAGGGCATGGCGGACAACCCGGTTGTGTTCGCCATGGCCAACCCGGATCCCGAGATCCCCTATGACGTGGCCATCAAAGCCCGGCCGGATGTCATCATGTGCACCGGCCGATCGGACTACCCCAACCAGGTCAACAACGTCCTGGGCTTCCCGTTCATCTTCCGCGGCGCCCTGGACGTGCGCGCCACCGCCATCAACGACGAGATGAAGCTGGCCGCCACGCGCGCCCTGGCCAAGCTGGCCAAGGAGGACGTGCCCGACTCGGTGCGGGCGGCTTACGGCGTGGACCGGATCGAGTTCGGCCGCGAGTACATCATCCCCAAGCCCTTCGATCCGCGCGTGCTCATTTGGGAGGCTTCCGAGGTGGCCCGGGTGGCCATGGAGACGGGCGTGGCGCAGGTGCAGGTGGAGATCGAGGAGTACAAGGAGCAGCTCGAGCGGCGGCTGGGCAAGGCGCGCGAGGTGATGCGCGCCATGATCCACAAGGCGCGGCGCCGGCCCATGCGCGTGGTCTTCCCCGAAGGCGAGGAGACCAAGATCCTGCGCGCCTCCCAGATTTTGCTGGAGGAGCAGATCGCGCTCCCCATCCTGCTCGGCCGCCAGGAGGTCATCCACGCGCGCAGCGAAGATTGCCACGTCAACCTGGAGGGATCCCTGATCCTCGACCCGGCGCACACGCCCGACTTCGAGCGCTACGCCCAGGAGCTTTACCGCCTGCGGCAGCGCAAGGGAGTCACGCTGAACGAAGCGCGGGAGTGGATGCTCAACCGCAACGTCTTCGCCTCCATGATGGTTCGCACGGGCGACGCCGATGCTCTGGTCGGCGGGCTGACCCAGCACTACCCGGACACCATCCGCCCCGCGCTCCAGGTGATCTCGATCCGCGAGGGCCTGCACAAGGTGTCGGGCGTCTACATGCTCATCACGCCTAAAGGGGACATCTACCTGCTCTCCGATTGCACCGTGAACATCGACCCGTCGGCCGAGGACCTGGCCGAGATCGCCGTCTGCACGGCCGACATAGCCCGGCGCTTCAGCATCGAGCCGCGCGTGGCCATGCTCTCCTTCTCCAACTTCGGCAGCACGCCTCACCCGCTGACTGAGAAGGTGCGCCGCGCGGTCGAGCTGGTGCGCCAGCGCGAGCCGGGTCTGGTGATCGACGGCGAGATGCAGGCCGACACCGCCGTGACGCCCGAGATCCTCGCGGAGAGTTACCCCTTCAGCCCGCTGAAGGACGGCGCCAACGTGCTGATCTTCCCGAACCTGGAGGCCGGCAACATCGCCTATAAGCTGCTGGCCCGGCTGGGCGGCGCCGAGCTGATCGGCCCCATCCTGGTGGGCATGTCCAAGCCGGCCCACGTCCTCCAGCGCGGGGCCGAAGTCGAGGAGATCGTCAACATCGCCACCATCGCCGTCGTGGATGCGCAGGAGATCACGGGCCGCAACAGCTAGCCGTCAATCGCCGCGCCGGGGACGGCCAGGATCGGCCCCCGCCAGAGAGCCGCCCGGCCCGACACCGCCGCTGGCGTAGCCGCCGCGGACCATTGCGGACCTGCCGCACTGCATCACCTATTGCTATACTCGCGGGTGACTATGTCACCCACTCCCCGTCGCTGTGCGTGTGCAACTATGCTCATCCCAATCGCGCTGGGCCTGGCATTCGTGCCCGAAACACAGGCTCAGCAGAACCCCAACATCGACAGCCGCGTCGAGCAAATGCTGAGCAAGCTCAGCCTCGAGCAGAAGATCGACCTCATCGGCGGCGTTGACGCCATGTTCATACGCGCCGTCCCGGAGGTCAACTTTCCCCGGCTCAAAATGTCTGACGGTCCCATGGGCGTTCGCACCTGGGGACCCACCACCGGATACGCGGCCGGTATCGGGCTGGCTGCTTCCTTCGACACCGGCCTCGCAAAACGCGTCGGCATTTCGCTGGGCCGTGACGCGCGTTCGCGGGGCGTCAGCTTTCTTCTGGCGCCGGGCGTGAACATCTACCGTTCGCCCACGAATGGCCGCAACTTCGAGTACTACGGCGAAGACCCATTCCTCGCGGGCCGGATCGCCGTCGCTTACATTCAGGGCGTACAGAGCCAGGGCGTGATTGCCACGGTGAAACACTACGCCGCCAACAACTCCGAGTATGACCGCCACAACGTCAACTCGATCCTCGACGAGCGCACGCTCCGGGAGATCTACCTGCCTGTCTTCGAGGCTGCGGTCAAGGAGGCGCACGTTGGCGCGGTCATGGATTCCTATAACCTGCTGAACGGCGAGCACGCGACCCAGAATGCCTTCCTGAACCTCCAGGTCTTGAAGAAGGAGTGGGGATTCCGGGGAATCCTGATGTCGGACTGGACCTCCACCTACGACGGCGTCGCCGCCGCAAACGCGGGACTCGACCTCGAGATGCCCTTCGCGAAGTTCATGAACCGGGCGACGCTTCTGCCCGCCATCCAGCAGGGCAAGGTCTCCGTCGCCACTATCGACGACAAGGTGCGCCGCATTCTCCGAACCGCCCTGGAGTTTGGCCTTCTCGACCGCGATCAGACCGAGCTGTTGCTTCCGCGCGATGACCTGCAGTCCCGCCAAGTGGCCCTCGAGTCGGCGGAGAAGAGCGCCGTGTTGCTCAGAAACGAAGGCAATCTGCTCCCGCTAGATGCGCGGCGCATCCGTTCCATCGCCGTGATCGGGCCGGGGGCCTGGCCGGCTGTCGTGACGGCGGGCGGCAGCGCAGAGGTCACGGCGTTCGCGCCTGTAAGCTTCGCCGCGGGCTTGAGCGACGCCCTGGCGGCGACCGCAAAGGTCTACTGGAGTCGCGGCGTGAGAGACCTGGATGAAGTTCTTAGCTGGTATTCCGTCGCCGGCCGCGCCTTCTCCACGGATTCGGGAGGCCAGCACCCCGGTCTCACTCAGCAGGAGTTCCGCGGCGATTTCACGGGCAAGCCTGAGCGCGAAGCCACGGCGCCGGCCGTAACCGGGTGGGGCAGCAACGCTTGGGGGCCTCCGAGTCTATCCAAGCGGTTCATCCGCTGGTCCGGCTACTACATCCCGAAGAAATCCGGAGTGCAACGGTTCATTGTTGCAGGCACCTGGCGGGATGCCTACACGCTCTATGTCAACGCCAAACAGGTACTCCACCAGCCTGGGCGCGAGGGCCAGTCGCCGCGGGTCTACGACCTGTCCGCTCCGGCCGGCGCCCCGATCGCCGTCCGTCTGGACTATGTCCAGGCCGGCGAGCGGATCGGCATCAGCCTCGGCGCCCTGCCCGCCGAGGACATGCTGGAGCCTGAGGCGATTAAGCTCGCGGCCATGTCGGATGTGGCGGTGGTGTGCGCCGGGTTCAACCCGCGCACGGAATCGGAGGGCTCCGATCGCACGTATTCGCTGCCTCCCGGTCAGGATGAGCTGATCAGAGCCGTGCTCGCGGCGAATCCTCGCACGATTCTGGTCTTGACGGCCGGCGGCGGCGTGGATACGAGCCAGTGGCTCGATCGCGTCCCGGCCCTGCTTCAGACCTGGTATGCCGGTCAGGAGGGTGGCCGGGCCTTGCCGCGAATTCTCTTCGGTGAGGTGAACCCTTCGGGCAAACTGCCCATGAGCTGGGAACGCCGCGTTGAGGACAACCCGGCGTACGAGAACTACTACGAAGCCCCCGGCACGCACGATGTGAAGTACGGCGAGGGAGTCTTCCTCGGCTACCGGCATTACGATCGGAGCCAGACGAAGCCGCTCTTCCCCTTCGGCTTTGGCCTGTCCTATACGACGTTCGAGTTCAGCAACCTGAGCGTCACTCCCGCCGAGGCCAGCGCCGATTCGCCGATTGCCATCAGCTTCGACGTCCGCAACACTGGCCTGCGGGCAGGCGCCGAGGTCGCCCAGGTTTACATCGGCGACCCGTCAGCGACCCTGCCGCGTCCAGTGAAGGAGCTGAAGGGCTTCGCGCGGGTCGAGCTCAAACCCGGTGAGACGCAGCGCGTGTCGGTGACCCTGGACCGGCGTTCCCTGGCGTACTGGGACGTCAATGCGAAAGGCTGGAGAGTGGACCCAGGTAGATTCGTGGTCTATGTGGGCAACTCCTCCGCGAACGTGCCGCTTCAGCAGGAGTTCACGGTTCGGTAGCTGAATTGGACCGGAGGCGGCTCTTCGGAGCCGCCTCACCAGTTCACCGTCTCACCACTTCACAGGCTTTCCCGGCTCCAGCGCCCACACCTCGACGCCGGTGCCCTTCAACAGCTCGGCGAGTTGCTCCGACCGGCCCGTTAGTGCGGGGAACGTGCCGAAGTGCATCGGCACGACCTTTTTCGCCTTCAACAGCGAACAGGCCAGCGCCGCTTCCCTGGGACTCATCGTGAACAGGTCGCCGATGGGCAGGAAGGCCAGCTCGGGCTGATAGAGCTGCTCAATGAGCTGCATGTCGGAGAACACGTTCGTATCGCCGGCGAAGTAGAGCCCGCGGCCATCCGGCAGGCGCAGCACGTACCCGGCGGCCTCGCCGCCGTAGACGATGCGGCCGTCATCGTCCTGGATGCCGCAACTGTGAACCGCATGCGTCATCGTCACCTTCACCGGCCCCACCTGCTGCGAGCCGCCCTTGTTCATGGGCGCGGTCTTCTCGATGCCTTTCGACGCCAGCCACTGGCAGGTCTCGAAGATCGCTACCACCTGCGGGTTGTGCTTCTTGGCCAGCGCGACGGCGTCGTGGATGTGGTCGAAGTGCCCGTGCGAGATGCAGATGGCATCCACCCGGGTGATCTGGTGCTGCTTGGGGTACGCCGGGTTGCCATCGATCCAGGGGTCCAGGATGAGGACCTCGCCGCTCTCGAGGCGGAACTCGAATGTGCCGTGTCCAAG
>JBEKLJ010000211.1:0-5834 GCA_050010255.1 Bryobacteraceae bacterium | reverse complement strand
GCGGCCCGCCATCGTCTCGTTCGCCGTGGCGGCTCTCATCGCGAGCCTGGTTGCCGCGATCGTCATCCTGCCGGGCCTGGAGTTGACCGCTGAATCGATCCGCGCGCGC
The DNA here is from genome assembly GCA_050010255.1 of Bryobacteraceae bacterium. Lineage (GTDB taxonomy): Bacteria > Acidobacteriota > Terriglobia > Bryobacterales > Bryobacteraceae > JBEKLJ01. The sequence continues at coordinate 5,725 of JBEKLJ010000211.1, read as the reverse complement.
GTGGACACCTCAGCCAGCCGCGACGGGGCACTCGATCCGCGCGCGCTCGGCACACTCGTCTATCCGAACTTGTTCGGCGCGGTCGAGGGCGCCTACACAGGCCCCGGAGACGCCACGCAGTACTACTTCTACGCCGGGATTCTGCTCGTCCCCCTGGCGGCGCTCGGCCTCAAGGACCGGCGCGTGCGCGTGCTCGCGGCCGTCTTGTTGGGCTTGGCTCTCTGGTACGCGCTGGGGCCGGGGGCGGGGCTCTACCGCGTAGCCGGCCTGCTCCCAGGGTTCCGAAGCGTTCGCGCTCCCGTGCACGACTGGTTTGTTGCGGCGCTCGGGATGGCCCTGCTGGCCGGCGCGGGGATCGAGGCGATTCGCTCGCGCTGGGGGAACCGCGTGTTGATGGCGGCCCTCCTATTCGTCCTGTTCGCCGACCTCTACTACTGGAACTCTTCCGCAAACCGCCTGGCGTACGCCCGCAGCAGCTTTGAGGAACTGTACGGGCGGAACGAAGCCGTACTTGCACAGGTCGCCGCAACACAGCCGCCACTGACACGCTTCCTGGCTCCCGACGCGCTGACGGCGCTCGGCCCCATGAATGGTCCGCTGGACGTCAGGCTCGAGGCCACTTACGGCTATAACCCGCTCGAGCTGCGTGGATACTCCGAGTATCGCGGGGCCGCCAGTTCCGGCGGCAAGCTTGTGGACGGGCTCAACGTCAGTCGCAAGCTGAACCGCACCACCGGCAGCCTGGACACCTACCCGGTCGTCCTGCCTCGGGCCTACTTCCCCCGGGAGGTCTTTTTCGCCCAGACCTGGGACGATTCCCGGCGGCTGCTCGCCTCCATCCGGCCGCCCGAATCAGCCGTGGTGCTCGGCCCTCCGATTCCGTTGCGCCAGGACGCCACAGGCCAAGCCCGCATTGTCGGCCACGACGAGCAAACGCTCCGCATCCATTGCCGAACGGCCTCTGAATCAATGCTCCGCATCGCGGTGCCGTACTATCCCGGATGGCATGCGACCTCTGGCGGTTCGGAGCTGAAGGTGATGCGGGCGGACCACGCCTTCCTGGGCCTGCTGGTTCCAGCGGGCGAGCGCGAGATCAGGCTTGAATTCCGGCCAAACTACTTCGGATGGGGGGCCGCGCTGAGCCTCGCGGGAATGGCGGCCATCGGCGTGCTGCTCGTGCTCTCCCGACGGCGGGCCGCCGGCGGCGCCAAGCTTCAAAAGCTGTAAGGAGATCGGGCGAGGGATTCTCAGGCGCCGGTTCAGTGCGCGTGGCAGCCCGCACCAGGCGCGGACAACCCGCGCTGGGCGAGCAGGACCGCCATGGTGAGCATGAGTGCCGCGATCGCATAGCGCGAGTACGCGCCCAGTCGGTGGCGGATGCTGGTTCCGCCCGCGGCACAGACGGCCAGTGGGATGGCCGAAGTGACCCCGAGTACCGACATCGTGAAGGCGCCGCCGAGGGGAGATCCGGTCGCCGCGGCGAGCGCGACGAAACCGTAGACCAGCGGGCAAGGCAGAAGGCCGTTGGCCGCGCCGAGTAAGATCCTGCCCGCGGCGCCGGACTCGGCGGCGAACCGCGAAATGCCGCCGGCCAGACCCCGCAGCCAGTCCAGCCCGGCGCCGCCGTAGCGCACCACTCCAGCGGATTCCGCCGCGGCGAACAGCAGCAGCACGGCGGCGGCGAGCGCGAGAAAGCGAGACCCGAGCGGCGCGGCTTTCAGAATCGCCTGGCCGGATGCGCCGGCGAGCGCCCCGAGGAACACGTAGGTGACGGTCTTCCCCGCCGCATAGGCGAGGAAGTTCCGCAACCGCGGCCCCGCTCCGGTGACCAGGACCGACAAGCCGCCGCACATCCCAGCGCAGTGGAGGCTCCCGGCGAGTCCCATCGCGATCAGCAGGCCGACATCCATCAGTGCGTCCTCGGGCCCGGCAAGGCGGCTATCGCGGCGATCGGCAGGCGACGGTTATGGCTGATCCAACCCCATACAAAACCTCCCAGGAAGCCGGCGGTGACCAGCATTTCGACGAGCAGCGGCGCATGATCGGCACGCCCGCTGGACGGCACAATCCAGACATACCGCTCGAGCCACAGCATCGCCAGGATCCATACGGCAACCCACATCAGCCGGACCGGCCGGCGCTTCAGCGCTTTGCTCAGCAGGAAAACCATGGGAACGAGGAAAGCGCCATAGGCCGAAACCCAACCGAAGGGGGCGAACGGCATCTGGTAGAAGCGGGGGATGACGTGCCCGACTTCTTCGGGCAGGTTTCCGTACCAGAACACCAGCCATTGCGCCCAGAAGAAGCCGCCGGTCAGCAGGCAGATGCCCAGCAGCAGGCGGCCCAGGTCATGAGTCTGGTCCGGTCCGAGGTGATGCTCCAGGTTCCAGTGCTTGCGAAACACGAAGCCGGCAATGGCCAGCACGGCCAGCAACGAGTAGAACGCTCCGACGTAGAAATACCACCCGAACAGCGTGTTCGCCCAGGCGGGTTCGAGCGACATCACCAAATCGAAGCCGATGAGGGAATACCCGAGCCCGAAGGCGATCAGCAGCGCGGGAGCGAGCGTGCGCGTGCGCCGTTCGGAGACTGTCGGGTCCCCGGCCCCGGCGATCCAGCGGTCGATCCATTTCGAGCGCGGCAGCCTGCCGACCGCGACAGCCGCGGAGACGGCGCGGCGTTCCGAGTAGTACACATAGGCGAAGCTGAGCGCCGAGACAGCGGCCAGGATCGCGAAATCGCGCGCGGCCACGAAGGGCACGGTGAGCCAGATTTCACGGCCGGGATAGGGCTGGCGAGCCCAGGGGAAGATGCTCGGCGCGCCGAACGCCATCATTACGAGGAAGAGCGCCAGGGAGACGGGCAAGAAGAATGCGAGGCTCTCGCCCATGCGCCGCAGGGCGTCGCTCCATCCGGCGTTGGTCATCTGGTACGCGGCGGCGAATACGACCCCGCACTGGGCGATGCCGGTCCACAGGACGAAATTGAGCAGGTAGGCCTGCCACGCCCGCTGCGCCTGGCCGGAAGCCAGCGCGAAGAGGAAGGCGGCGGCGCCGACCGCCAGGAGCGCCTGGCAGACCCGCGTCCAGCGCGCCGGGTAGGCGGAGGAGCGGTTCCCGGTCATGGGCGCACCTGCAACGCGCGGATGTGGTGGATCACAAACCAGCGCTCGTCCGCCGACACGCTTTCGTAGGCGGCCGGCATCAGCCCGCTCCCATAGCGCATCACGTAATAGAAGAACCCGTCCCGGGCGGAAATGTACTTCGGCGCCGTCAGGTCCGCGGGTTTGACGATCTTCGCGGCCACCGGGCCGTCGCCCCGGCCGGAGACGCCGTGACAGGGCGCGCAATAAATGTCAAACAGTCTCCCCCCATAGGCGAGCGAGGATGCGGTTGCAGGCACCGGGTTGCGCAGGTCGCGCTGCGCCGCTTTGAGCGTCAGCGGCATCTCCCAACCGCGCGCCGGAATCGCCCCCGGCGGCAATAGCCGCGGGTCTTCCTGCGCGCGAAAGGAGGGCTGGTCAACCATGTCGTTGTGCAGCCGCGCGGGCCCGCCGGCCGGGTATTGCGAGCAGGAGAGCGCGGCCATGGCCGCGAGCGCGAGCACGCCGGCGCTACACCTCGGCATACTTCACCTCCTCGGCGCCCAGTTCGAGGAGCATCCGCTCGATCCTCGGGAAATCGGCTGGCGAGCAGATTACCTGAAGTCCGAAGCGGTTCCCGGTGAGCCGGGGATCGCATCCGCGGCCGACCTGGATTTTCGGGAGGCGCGCGTTGAGCAGCATACCCACGATGGTGAAGAGCGCTCCGAAGAGAATCGTGCAGACATAGACGACGACTCCGAACGGCGTTAGCGATAGCAGCGGCTTGCCCCCGACGATGATCGGATAGTGCTCCGCCGAGCCGATGGTGAGCGCCCATCCGATCAGGAACCCCAGAAATCCGCCGGCCAGAGTGAAACGGCGGACCGGGCTGGGGCGGGGATCGAGCAGGGCATTCACCTCGGGCAGCGGAATGGGCGAAATCGTCCGCAGCTCGCCCCAGTGCTCCGCCTCAGCCTGCCGCACCGCCGCGACCAGGTCCGTCACGGCGGCAAAGAACCCGATGGCGCCGTGAGCGTTCTGCGTTTGGCGCCTCATGCCTGTGCGGCCTCCTTCTTGGGCAACGGCATCTGCTCCTTGATCTCCCACATCGAAACCACGGGGAACATTTTCGCGAACAGCAGGAACAGCAGGAAGAACCATGCCACGCTTCCAAACAGGATCGAGATCTCGGGCCAGCGCGGCGCGTACAGGCCCCAGGAATAGGGGTCGTAGCTGCGGCCGAGCGAGGTGACGATGATCACGAACCGCTCGTAGAACATGCCGATGTTCACGAACAGGCTGATAGCGACCAGCCACGGTACGCCGTAGCGCACGCGGCGGAAGAAGAACAGCGCGGGCGCCAGCACGTTGCAGGCGACGAGCAGCCACAGCGCCCACGCGTAATCGCCGAATGCGCGGTAGAAGAACAGGTCGCGTTCATAGGGATTGTCGCTGTACCAAGCCATGAAGAACTCGACGCAATAGGCATAGCCGAGCAGCAGGCCGGTCAGAATCATCATCTTCGCCATGCTCGCCAGGTGTTCCGCCGTCAGGAACGCGTGGAGCCTGAAGATCCGCCGCATCGGGATCACGATGAGCATCACCATGGCGAGGCCGGAATGGATCGCGCCGGCGACGAAATAGGGCGGGAAGATCGCCGTGTGCCAGCCCGGCAGGACCGACATGGCGAAGTCCCACGAGACGATGCTGTGGACGGAGATTACCAGGGGCGTGGCGAGGCCGGCCAGGAACACGTAGGCCGCCGCGTAGTGGTGCCACTGCCGGTTCGTCCCCTGCCAGCCTTGGGCGAGAAACCCGTAGAACTTCTGGCGCCAGCCGATGCTGCGGTCCCGCACGATGGCGAGGTCCGGCACCATTCCGGTGAAGAAGAAGATCGCGCTGACCGCGAGATACGTGGACACTGCGAAGACATCCCAAATCAGCGGCGACCGGAAGTTCGGCAACAGCCCGCCCATTTGCGGATACGGCATGAGCCAGTAGGCGACCCAGGTGCGGCCGAGGTGAATCAGCGGGAACAAGCCGGCGGTGAGCACGGCGAACACGGTGACGGCTTCCGCGGTGCGGTAGATGGGGGCGCGCCAGCGGACGCGGAACAGGAACAGCACCGCCGAAATCAGCGTGCCGGAGTGCGCGATTCCGACCCAATAGACAAACAGGGTGATGTAGCAGGCCCAGCCGACCGGCCAGTTGATGCCGGCGATGCCGAGGCCGCGCCGAAGCTGGACGCTCCAGGCGTACGCGCCCCATCCGGCCACAGCCAGGAGCGCCGCCAGAACGCCGTAGTAGAGGCCGCGCGCCGGCTGCAGAGTGCGCACCAGGTCGCGGTCGATGCGCACGTAGTTGAGCGACACCGGGCCAGGCTGCGTCTCGGCGCTCATGCTTCTGCCTTCCGGCGCCCGCGCGGGATGTAAGTGATTGCGGGGCGCGTGTTCACCTCTTCGAGGACCCGTGCTCCGTCAGGCCGCGCGCGCAGCCGGCTTACACGGCTGTTAGGATCCTTGGCATCGCCGAACACGATCGCCTGAGTCGGGCAGGATTGCGCGCACGCCGGCGTCGCTTCTCCGTCCTGCAGCGGCCGGCCCTCCAGCCGGGCGCGGTCCTTGGCCTGGACAATCCGCTGGA
>JBEKLJ010000210.1:0-5884 GCA_050010255.1 Bryobacteraceae bacterium | reverse complement strand
AAGCCGAAGTACCTGCCGGGCTACGGCGTGGAAGCCGCCTGGCTACATTCGAACGCGGCAGTGATCCGGGAAAAGTTGGGCCGTGCTATCCAGCGGTGGGGCGACCGCGTGCTGCTCAACACCCAAATCCCGCGCCTGCTGAACGGCGCGGACTGCCCGAACCTGACTGTGATGCCGCGCTACTGCCGGGCGTCGCTGCTGCGGCTGGTGATTTCCACGCACGGCTGCTACACGTGCACGCCGTACCGCGGTGAAGCCGAACGCCGCGTGGGGAGCATAATGGAGCAGAGCCTACGCGAGGTGGTGGAGTCGGCCGCGCGGCGGGCCCTGGACCATCGCACGTGCTCCCGGTGCTGCACCTATCACCATCAGAATGAATATCTTCTGCGCCTGGAGACAGGCAGTGAAGGCATGCCTGAAGGACGGATCCCAATTGGAGAGCAGGATTGTTTTGTGTGAGAATGAACCAAGAACTCATGCTTAAACTCGATCCCGTGCCTCCGACGCTGGCGCTGTCCGCGCTGGAAGAAGAGGTGCTGAAGTACTGGAAACAGGCCCGGTCATTCGAAAGACTCCGCGCTTTGCGCGCCGGCGGTCCGCTGTTCCGTTTCCTCGACGGCCCGATCACGGCGAACAACCCGATGGGTGTTCACCACGCCTGGGGCCGGACACTTAAAGACGTTTTTCTGCGTTACAAGGCGGCGCACGGCTATGACAGCCGGTATCAGAATGGGTTCGACTGCCAGGGACTCTGGGTCGAAGTGGAGGTGGAAAAGGCGCTCGGATTCAACGGGAAGCCCGACATCGAGAATTTCGGGATCGAGAGTTTCGCGCGCAAGTGCCGCGAGCGCGTGGACACGTTCGCGGCGGTGATCACGGAGCAATCCGTCCGCTTGGGCCAGTGGATGGACTGGGACCACTCGTATTACACCCACTCGGACCACAATATTACGGGCATCTGGTGTTTCTTGAGCGAATGCCACCGGCGCGGCTGGATCTATCAGAAGGCGCTGCCGATGCCGTGGTGTTTCCGGTGCGGGACCAGCCTCTCGGAGCACGAGATGGCGGGGTCGTACAAGGACATGAAACACCTGGCCGTGTACGTGCTGGCCCCGCTCAAAAACAACCCTTCGCGCCGCCTTCTCATTTGGACAACCACGCCGTGGACGCTGGCCGGCAACGTGGCGGCGGCGGTGAACCCGAAGCTGGACTACGTGGAAGTGGTGTCGGACCGCTGGGATTTCACGCTCATTCTGGGCAAGGAAGCGCTGTCGAAGATCGCCGAATTCCGCCCGCGGGTGATCGGCAGCTACCGCGGCGAAGAGTTGAATGACCTGGAGTACCTGCCCCTGCTGCCCGATCTTGCACCGCAGACGGCGCTGGACCATCGCCTGGTGCTATGGGATCAGGTGGATGCGGTGGAGGGATCCGGGATCGTTCACATCGCGCCGGGATGTGGGCGCGAGGATTATGATCTGGGTCAGAAACTCGGGCTGCCGCAAATCGTACTGGTGGACGGAGCCGGGGTCTACTTCCCCCAGTTCGGCTGGCTGGCCGGGAAGCACGCGGTAGCAGTGGCGCGAGAGGTGGCCGAGAAACTCACGAGCCACGGCCACCTGTTGAAGTCGGAGATGCACCAGCACAGTTATCCGGTGTGCTGGCGCTGCAAGACCGAACTGATTTTCCGGCTTGTGGACGAGTGGTTTATCAGTTGCGCGGAGGTCCGCCCGCTGATGATCGAGGCTGCGAAAACCGTCGAGTGGATGCCCGAGCAAGTGGGCAAAGCCATGGAAGACTGGCTGACCAACATGGGCGACTGGTGCATCTCCAGAAAGCGGTTCTGGGGACTGCCATTGCCCATTTATCCGTGCGCCGAGTGCAGGCAGGTGACCGTGGTCGGGTCGCGCGAGCAGCTTCGCGAAATGGCGCTGGATCCGGGCGTGGTGGACCGGCTTCCCGAGTTGCACCGGCCGTGGATCGACGAAGTGAGGATCCGGTGCCCGAAGTGCGGCGCCGCCGCATCCAGGGTTCTGGAACTCGGTGACGCGTGGCTCGACGCGGGCATCGTTCCGTTCTCCACGCTCGGGTATTTCGAGAACCGGGGCGAGTGGGAAAAGAACTTCCCGGCCGAGTGGATCAGCGAGATGCGCGAGCAGGTCCGGCTGTGGTTCTACTCTATGCTGTTCATGGGGGTCACGCTTGCCGGGCGCGCGCCTTATCAGAGGGTGCTGGCGTACGAATCGGTGGTGAGCGAGGAGGGAACGCGGTTCTCGAAGACCGGGCACATGATCCGGTTCGACGATGCGGTGGCGAAAGTGGGCGCCGACGGGATGCGGTACCTCTATTGCGGCCGCCCGGTGTCGGTAAACCTGCGATTCAGTTACAAACTCGTGGAGATGGCCAGCCGCAAGATCGCGGATCTGTGGAACGTCTACGCGTTCCTGGTGAATTACGCCATCGTCGATCAGCCCGACCTGTCGAAGGGAGCGGATCCGGAGAGTCTGCAGATCACGGACCGATGGCTGCGCGCGCGCACGGCGCTGATGCTTGACGAGGTGACCAGAGGCTACGAGGCGTACGACACACCGGCCGTGCTGCGGGAAGCGGAAGCCTATCTGGACGATGTATCGAACTGGTATGTCCGGGTGAGCCGACGGCGGTTCTGGCGAAGCGGGCACGAGGCGGATAAACGCGCGTGCTACTCGACTCTGTTCACGGCGTTGCGCACCACCGGGCTGGCGCTTTCGCCGATCATCCCGTTCGTGACGGAACGGATCTGGCAGAATGCGGTGCGCGGGCTGGAGTCCGGCGCGGCGGAATCGGTGCATCACGCGGACTGGCCGGCGCTCCCGGCGGATTGGCGCGACGAGCAGCTTTTGAAGGACACCGAACAGGTGCGGATGGCGATCCGGCTCGGGCTGAAGCTCCGGTCGCAGGCGTCCATCCGCATCCGGCAACCCCTGCAGTCTGCCTTCATCGTGTGCCCACCTGACCGGGTCGAGCTTTTCCGCCAGCAGCTTGCCACGATCCGAAGCGAGCTCAACGTGAAGCACATCGAGTTTCGCAAGGACGCCGCGGAGTTCTACGAATCTCGGCTACAGGTGAATTGGAGAGCCGCGGGCGCCGCTCTTCGCGCGCAGTCGGGCAGGTTCCGGACGGTGTTTGAAGCGCTGGACGAGCCGAGCCGCGCGGCGATTGCGAAACAGCTGGCCGGAGGCGGCGAGATCGAGGCTCCGGGCTTCGGCCCGGTTCCGGCCCAGTTGTTCCGCGAGGAGCAGGTGCTAAAGGCCCGGTACGCTGTCGCGGATGAGAGCGGACTCCGGGTAGTGCTCGACCTCGAGGTGACGGATCCGCTGAAGCGGGAAGGCATTGTGCGCGACCTGGTGCGCCGCCTGCAGGTGCTCCGCAAGGATTCGGGCCTCACGTACACGCAGCGCGTCGACCTGGGCCTGGCGACGGACAGCGACCAGTTGCGGCTGGCCATCCGCGAGCATCGCGACTACATCGCCGATGAAGTGCTGGCGCAACGCCTGGAGTACGAGGCGCTGCCTTCAGCCAGAGCGCAGATCGAGGTGACCGTGGAGGGCGAGTCCCTTCGGGCCACTATGTGCTGGTGATGGCCGTGGACACCTGGGCGAACCATTCCTCCGGCGCCGGGGAACTGCGCTTTCTGGACCTCTCACGTGAAGGGCGGCGACTGAAACCGGAGTTGATGGCGGCGGTGGAGTCGGTCATCGACTCGGGAATATACCTGTACGGGCCGCAGATCGAATCGCTGGAGCGCGAACTGGCTGCGCGGACCGGGGCCCGTTTCGCGATCGCGACGGCAAGCGGCACGGCAGCGCTGGAGGTTCTGATGCGCGCCTTCGGCATCGGGCCGGGCGCGGAAGTGATCACGACACCAGCGTCGTTCTACGCGTCGGCCAAGGCTATCGCGGCAACGGGCGCAACGGCGGTGTTCTCCGATGTGGACGCGGACGACTACAACATCGATCCGGACAAGGCGGCGGCCAAGATAACCGGGAGAACGAAGGCGATCCTGGCGGTCCACCTATACGGGTGCCCGGCGCGCGTCAAGAAACTGCGCGCCATTGCCGATCGCGCGGGTATCCTGTTGCTGGAGGATGTCGCACAGGCGCTCGGGGCGAGCGTGGACGGCCGCGCGGCGGGAGCGTGGGGCGATGGGGCGGCGCTGAGTTTTTATCCTTCGAAGAATGTCGGTGCGCTGGGAGATGCGGGTGCCGTGCTGACGTCAGAAGAGGCGGTGGCGCGCCGGGCCGAGTCGCTGCGGTTTCTCGGGTACACCGGCCAGCGCGATCATTTCGGCCCGGAGGGCATTCCGGGCCGCATGGACGAGATTCAGGCAGCGCTGCTGCTGGTGAAGCTACGGGACGCCGATTCCGCGCTGGAGCGGCGGCTGACCTTGGCCGGCCGCTACGACCGGGAGTTGCCGCCGGAGTGCGTGAGGCCGACGGCCGCGGCCGGGGTGCGAGACGTGCGGCATCTGTACGTCATCCGGTCGCGCCATCGGGACGCGATCGCCGAATCGCTGCGCGCAGCGGGCGTACCGACGCAGATCCACTACCGCGTGCCGCTCCACCACCAGCCCCTGTTCACCGCGCAAAAGGCGTCGCTGCCGGTTGCGGAGGCGTGGAGCAGGGAGGTGCTGTCTCTGCCGCTCTATCCGGACCTGCGCGATGAGGAGCAGGGGCGAGTCATCGACGGAGTGCGCTGTGCGCTGCGAGAGGCTAAAGGAGGGCGTTCATGATCCCGGCGTTGTTGATCGGAAGAGGCGGAAGTTGCGGGGTACCCGGCAAGAACACGATGCCGATTCTGGGGCGGCCGCTGATGACGTATCCAATCCTGGCCGCCAAGAATTCCCGCCACGTGGACCGTATCTACCTGAGCACCGAGGCGACAGACATCCAGGCGATCGGACGGGAGCACGGGCTGGAGATCATCGACCGGCCGCGCGAATTGAGTACGGATCAGGCGCTGGTGGAGGACGTCGTAGTGCACGGTTTCCACGCGATGCGCGAGTGCGGCGCGGACGTGGAAATGTTCGTCCTCCTGTTCTGCAATACCGCCACAATCACCCCCGGGATCATTGACCGCGGGATTGAGGCCTTACGCGCCGACGCCTCCTTCGACAGCGCGGTCACGGTTTCGCCATACAACGAGTTCTCGCCCGTGCGCGCCAAGCGCGTGACGCCGGAGGGCACCATCATGCCGTACGTGGACGTGAACGCGATCGCGAACGCTTCGTGCGATCGCGACAGCGCGGAGACGTGCTACTTCTGCGATTGCTCGGTCTGGATCCTGCGGTCGCAGTGCATGCAACTCGAGAACGGCATACTCCCGTTCCGGTGGATGGGACGCCGCAGCATGCCGCTCTACCAGACGGGCGGCCTGGACATCGATCACGATTACGGGATCGCGATGACCGATCACTGGCTGCGGGCGCGCGGATTCAGCGAGAACAGAACCCCGTACGACCCGCAATGATCTTCGGCATTCTGGATTACCTGAGCGAGGCTTCGATCGAGCGCGAGGTGCTGGGGCGCGAGGCCGACGTGCGCTGCCTGGAGTGCCGAGCCGAAGCCGACCTGCCGCGGGACCTGGCGGATTTCCGCGCCGTCATGCTCTGGCACTGCATCTCGCTGGGTGCGGAATCGCTGCGGCGGCTGACATCGTGCCAGGTGGTGGTGAGGGTCGGGGTAGGCTACGATTCGGTGGACATCCGCGCCGCAGGCGCGCTCGGGATTCCCGTGGTCAACATTCCGGACTACGGTACGAACGACGTGGCCGATCACGCGATGGCGCTGCTGCTCTCGCTTGCCAGGCGCCTGCCGACGTATCACGACGGCTTGCGGAACGATCCGGC
>JBEKLJ010000209.1:0-5907 GCA_050010255.1 Bryobacteraceae bacterium | reverse complement strand
CTCTCGATGCTACCTGCCCGGCGCGTGCCTGCCGCCCGCATTCTCGGGCGCTGCCCCGACCGCCTCTCGCTCGCCGAGCAGATCGAGCTTACCGGCATGACGGTTGCGCTCGAGCTCTACACGCCCGAAACCGTGCCGCTGCGCCGCATCGAAGCCATCGGCGAGACCGCCGAGGACTGCATCACGCAGCTCGCCGCCCGCGGCCTGGACCCGCGCCGCTTCGAGTTCGTGGTATTGAAGCCACCCTACTGATGGGCTACACTGGAGGGGTCGGGGCGTGGCTCAGCCTGGCTAGAGCGCCTGGTTCGGGACCAGGAGGTCGGTGGTTCGAATCCACTCGCCCCGACCACCTACATCACTGAGATCATTACTGGATACAGCGGCTGGCCGCAGCCGCGCCGCAATCACACTCACTCAAACCGCAGCGCGATGACCGGAGCGATTGAGGACGCCCGGCGGGCGGGCAGATAGCACGCCAGCGTCGCAGCCAAGAGCAGAACGAGCGATACTCCGCCGAGCGAGACGGGGTCGAGCGGTTCGATGCCGAACAAAAGGGCGCGGATCGATGCGGCGCCGATCGCGGCGGCTGCTAATCCGAGCACCAGGCCCACTGCCACCGGTGTCAGCCCCTGCGCCAACACGGAGCCCAGGACATCGCTCTGCTGTGCGCCTAGCGCCATGCGCAGACCGATCTCCTGAGTCTGGCGCGCCACCGAGTAACTGGTGACTCCGTAGATGCCCACGACAGCGAGAGCCAAAGACAACACGGCGAACGCGACAATCAGCATCATCTGGAAGCGCCGCGGGGCCGTGGAGGCGGAGACGATCTCGCGCATCGTCTGCATGGAGGCGACGGGAAGATTCCTGTCGAGTTTCCAGACTTCGCTGCGGACGGCCGAGGCCAGCGCTTCCGGTTCCCGCGCGGTGCGAACCACGAGCGTCACGTCGCCGAACGGCGCCTGCGACACGGGCCGATACGCCGCCGGAAACGGGTCGCTCTCCAGGGTATCGGCACGGACGTCGCCGGTGATGCCGACAATGGCCACGGGATCTGCAGCCGGGTGGTTCAGCTTGATGCGCCGCCCGACGATGCTTTCGAGCGATTCCCCCGGCCACAGCTTGCGCGCCAGGCCGGCGCTGATGACGGTGGCAGGAGCAGGTTCCTGGTCCTCGAGCAGGCGCCCGGCCCGCAGGGGGATTCCCAGCGTGGCGAAATACCCTTTCGTGACACTCTGAAAGGTGCCGAACGGCCGATCGACCGTCCGCGCGGGGTCTGTGTCGGTCTCAAAATAGACGGGCCCGCTCTCGCCGCGGCGAGCCTTTCCGCCTAGCGGAGGAGCGGTGACGATCCCGGCGGAGATCACGCCGGGCAGCGTGCGCACTCGGCCGGTGAGTTCCTGGTAGAATGCGATCCCCCGCTCCCTCGAGTACTGCTTTCCCGACAAGGATAGGTCGGCGGCAAGAATCCTCTCAACGGCGAATCCCTTGTTCACATTCATGACGTTCACGAAGCTGTGGAGCAGCAGACCCGCCCCGGCCAGAAGCGCGGTGGAAAGCGCGACTTCAACGACGACCAGCACCCGCCGCACGCGGCCGGCCCGCCGTCCCGAAGCCGCGCCTCTGGAAGCGAGATTCTCGTACAAGCCGCCCCGCGCCGCCTCGAACGCCGGCGCCAGGCCGAATGCGATGCCCGTAGCCAGCGCGACGATCACAGTGAACAGCAAGACCGGGCCACTGAGCTGGGAGGATCGCGCGGCCGGCGAATCGGCCGGCCCGAGCCAAACCAGCAGGCGACTCCCCCAGTACGCGATGAGCAGGCCCAGGACAGCGCCGAGCGAAGCGATCAGCGACGTCTCCGTGAGGAGCTGCCGGACCAGCCGCCAACGCGATGCACCCAGCGCTGCGCGCGTGGCAAACTCACGGCTCCGCGCGCTCATCCGCGCCAGGAGCAGATTAGCAAGGTTCACGCACGCGATCAGCAGCAGCAGCGCCACCGCCCCCAGCAGCACCAGCAGCCCCTGGCGCACATTGCCGGAGAACACCTCGCTCAAAGGAACGATCTCGGTCTGCGCCGTCATGCGGCCGTCGGGGAATGGAACGGTTGCCGCAATCGCGTTCAGATTCTCGTGCGCCTGAGCGAGACTGGCGCCCGGCTTCAAGCGCGCCATGCAGCCGTAAGCCCAGTTGCCCTGTTGTTGAAGTTCACCGGCGCTGAAAGCCATCGGCTTCCAGACGTCCACGCGCGGTCCGAACAGGACCATTGGGTGGAGTTGCTTTCCAGTGGGGAACAGGAACCCCTCGGGCATGATGCCGATGACGACGTAGCTCTGCCCGTCGAGCGACACCGTGCGGTTCAACACACCGGGGTCCGCGCCGAACCGCCTCGCCCAGAGATCGTGGCTGATCACGGCCACGTGGTCGCGGCCCGGCTCGTCCTCCTCGGGGAAGAACGTCCGGCCGCGCTCGGGCTGGACGCCCAGCATCGAAAAGAAGTTCGCCGAAACGCGTGCCCCGTACAGCCTCTCCGGCTCACCCACGCCAGTGAGATTGAAATCCTGCGAACGCAGCGCCGATATTCCGGAGAACACCGAGTTCGACCGGCGGTACGCGTCGAAGTCGCGCGCGCGCATCGGAATGCTGGGAAACCTCGCGCGCATCTGCGGAACGACCCCTGCAACCGAGACCAGTTGGTCGGGGTTCGCGTAAGGCAGCGGCTTCAGAAGCACCGCATACACCACGCTGAAGATCGCTGTGTTGGCTCCGATGCCGAGCGCCAGCGTGCAAATCGCGGCAAGCGCGAATCCGGGGCTCTTCCACAAGGTGCGCCATGCGAATTGAATGTCCTGCATCGTCGCCTCGACCCACATGGTGCCGCGAGCATCGCGGCAGTCTTCCTTCACCTGGTCGACCCCGCCGAACGTGAGCCGGACGCGGCGGCGCGCCTCCTCCTCCGGCATGCCCGCGCGAATGTTGTCCTCCACCTGGCGCTCAAAGTGATACCGAAGCTCCGCGTCCAGTTGTTTTTCCAGTTCACCGCTCTTGCCAAGCCGTTGCCACCAGTTCATGGCGCCTCTCCTTCCGCAGCTTGCATGATCAGCCCGATCGCTTCCGAAAGGCGCGACCAGTTCGCGGTCTCGGCCTTGAGCTGGGCCCGTCCCTTGGCCGTCAGGCGATAGAACTTGGCGTCGCGGCCGGTTTCCGATTCCTTCCACTCGGCCGCCAGCAGGCCGCGGTTTTCCATGCGGTGCAGTGCGGGGTAGAGCGAGCCCTGCTGCACCTGCAGCACATCACGGGAAATCTGCTGAATGCGCTGTGCAATCGCGTAGCCGTGGTTGGGGCCGAGGGCCACGACCTGGAGAATGAGCATGTCGAGAGTGCCTTGGGGCAGATCAGATCTGGGCGGTTTCATGCGAATACCTTGTCCTTCTACATATACGAACAAGACGTGCAGAAGGTCACGATATTACATCGCTCGGAAGATCCGGCCGGTCGATTTCGGGGTCTTCCCGGTTCGGGACCAGAGGGTTGACCCAGAGGAAGCCCTTTAGATTCAACAACTCAGCATATCCACTTGTTGAGCCCTGTGGGTTCCTCGCACGCAAAATCATCTACAGCAGCCGGCGGCGCGCCTCCGGTGCGCCGGCAACCCTCTGAAAAGAGGCCGGAGTTGGAGGCGGTCTCCCAGGCAGACCCTCTGGGTATGCACCTGGAGGTCGGGCTTGCCATCGGGGCGGGTAGCGGGGCAAATGGCGTTAGTGTCGGCCACCGCGTCCGATGAGGGCGTTTACGGCTGCAGCGTCGCCGCCACTTGCCTCAACTCACTCTTTTTCGGGTCCTTGTCGTCCAGGGTCCCTCCAGAGTTGCTCCAGTGAAGAAGTTTTGACGGGGTCCTCAATGCCTCCCACGGGGAGCGGGTTCTCGATGGCAAGAAGAAACCTCGATGGGGCGGTGGCGCACTTCCGTGGCGATGCCGATCAGGAGGCGCTCCGAGAGGCGCTACTCATACCCTGGAGCCGGCTCCACCAGTCCGCCGAGGCGTACGTCGAGTGGCATACCTTCGTTTTGTGGGTGCGGGCCATCACCGAGACGACAGAGGACATCCCTGAAAACATCCGGTCCGCCTTGGACCATCGCTGCCCCGGCTTTCTGGACTCGGACCGTTCCAATCGCGGGCATCCGGACTGGCATGTTCTCGAGGAGTGGATCGCCGTGCACAAGTCGGGCCTCGGTTCAGGCTCATCTTGCATGAGAAAAGAGTAGCAGGATCAAAGGATGGCGGCCAGGTGTACAATGAACTGGACCCGAAACTCGAAAATGGAAATCCCGGTCTAAATCCAAAGCGTTCTCTCAAGCATGGGAGATGCACGCGCCATCGATTTGACGATGGGGAAGGATGTGCACAATGGTTGGTCGGCTCGTTGGTGCTTTGCTCGCGATCGTCTGCGTTGTCACCGCTCAGCCCCGCTACCGTGTCGTGACGTACGCGGGGGTGGGGCCGGCGCCGGATGGAGTTGCCGCGACAGCCACGTTCCTGAGTTCGCCGCAGGGACTGGCGGCCGATGCGGCGGGCAATCTTTACGTCGGAATCGTGAATCAGTTTAAAGTCAAGCGGATCGACGCCGGAACCTCAATCGTCCACACCATTGCCGGCAACGGCATTCAGGCGAATTCCGGCAACGGCGGCCTGGCCACCAAGGCGGCCATCCTGGGCGCCAGATATGTCGCCGTGAACTCCGCGGGGGATGTCTTCATCTCCGACCTCGAAGAGTGCGTGGTCCATAAAGTCGATCACGCCACGCAGAACATCAGCATTTACGCGGGCACGGGGGCGTGCGGCTTCAGCGGAGATCACGGGCCGGCCACCAGCGCGATGTTGAATGGGCCGCGGGGCATCACGCTCGATTCCTACGGTAACCTGTATATTGCCGACTACGGCAACCAGCGCGTGCGGCGGGTAGACTCGGCGGCGCAAAACATCACGACGGCGGCCGGCGCGGACCCGAGCACGCATCCGCCGTACGGCGATAGTGGCCAGGCCACAGCGGCGAGTTTATCGAATCCGCGCGGGGTGGCGATCGACAGCGGGGGCGATCTTTACATCGACGACACGGGCCACTGCACCATCCGGCGTGTCAGCGCAAGCACCGGGGTGATCGGCACTTATGCCGGGGTGCCATTCGCTTGCGGGTTTGGCGGCGACGGGGGCCCGGCGACCGCGGCCCAGGTGAGCGGTAACATTCGCGCGATCACCTTCGACGCCAGCGACAATCTGTACCTGGCCGATGGTTATAGCCGGCGCGTGCGCCGCGTGGATCGGGCCACACAGCAGATCAACACGTACGCCGGCAGCGGCGCATACGGCTTCTCGGCGAGCGCGCCAGCCTTGCAGGCACCGTTCGGCATCCCCGAGGGGGTCGCCGTCGACAAGTCGACGGGTGTCCTCTACATCGCCGACTGGGCCGCGAACGCCATCGCCAAGGTGGTGCCCGGCAATCCGGCGATGCTGAGCCTGTACGCCGGCTCGCTGGGTCCGGATGGTCCCGCCACATCGGCGTTCCTGAACTGGCCCGGAGGGCTGGCTTCGATGAACCCTGATTTCGGGCGGTGGTGGTACGATGGTCTGCTACTCACCGAAGAGGAGACGGGCCGGGTCCGGGAGATAGACCGTTGGGGCAATATCCAGACGATCGTCGGCGTGGGCATGAACGCCAAGGGCTATAGCGCCTGCAGCGTGCCCACCAACTGCATGCTCAACAACCCGCAAGGCATTGTCTACGACGATTTCAGAATGGACTATTACATCTCCGACACAAACAACTGCGTCATTCGCAAGTTGAATTACGGGAGTATGACCACCATCGCCGGCACCGGAAGCTGCGGCTACGACACCAACGCCGCGGCGGCCAG
>JBEKLJ010000208.1:0-5999 GCA_050010255.1 Bryobacteraceae bacterium | reverse complement strand
AGTTCCTGTCCAAAGCCGCCGTTTTCGACGACGTCTATACGCTCTCTCCCACCACGGTCCTAAACGCCCGCTACAGTTACAACCGATTCATTCGCCATCAGGACGGGAATCAGGACGCGGTAGGATTCGACCTCACCAGCCTGGGCTTCCCGGCGTCCTATGCAAGTGCGATCCCCGCGAGCGTCCGCAACTTCCCGCAGTTCAACATGACCGGCTACATTCCCACCGGCTCGACGGCGGGTGAGAACAGGCCGGTAATGAACCACACCGCCGCCGCCAATCTGACGAAAGCGATGGGCAAGCATTCCCTCCGCGCTGGCTTCGAATTCCGCGCCTACCAGGAAACCGACAAGTTCTTCGGCTTCCAGCAGACGGGCACATTCAATTTCGACTCCACTTGGACACGCGGTCCGCTCGACAATTCCGCGACGTCGCCGGGCAGCATTGGCCAGTCCGTGGCGGCTCTTCTGCTGGGCTTGCCGTCATCCTCGAGCAATGTGGCCCGCTCGGCGGATTATGCTGAGCAATCGAATTCCTGGGGCTTCTTCCTGCAGGACGACTGGAAGCTCTCGCCCAGGCTGACCGTGAATATCGGGTTGCGCTACGAGTTCGAGCAAGCGCTCCACGAACGCTATAACAAGAGCGTTCTGGGCTTCGACCCCACCTACGTGCAGCCCTTCTCGGCGACGGCAGCGAGCGTCTTCGCTGCCAAGGATGCTGCCCTGGTCACCCAGATCTCGAGCATCCAGGCTCTGGGCGGGCTGACCTTCGCCGGGGTGGGCGGCAACCCCACCATGCTCTACAACACGCCGAAAACGCAGTTGATGCCGCGGTTCGGCCTGGCCTACCAAATCGGCAATAACACCGTGCTGCGCGGCGGCTTCGGCATGTTCTATGGCTTCCTGGGTGAGCGCCGCAGCGACGTCATCCAGCACGGGTTCAGCCAGAACACCAACGTGGTGCCCACCACCGACAACATCAACTTCATCGGCACCCTCACCAACCCGTTCCCCAATGGCATTACGAACCCGGTGGGGAACGCGGCGGGACCCCAGACGTTCCTGGGACAGAACATCCAGTTCTTCAATCAGAATCCCCTCGCGCCACGCGTGATGCGCTGGGAACTCGGCGTCCAGCACGTCTTCCCAGGCAACCTTCTGTTGGAAGTCAACTACACCGGCAACAAGGCCATCCACGTCGAGCTCAATCCCACCGGCAACCCGAACATTGTCAACATCAATGTGCTGCCGGATAAGTACCTGTGCGCCAGCCTGACGCGCGACAACGCCTGTAACAACAACCTCACCGGCAGTGTTCCCAACCCGTTCCAAGGCCTGCAGCCGGGGAATACGCAAAGCATTTTCACCGGCAGCACGATCGCGCGGTCCGGCCTGCTGGTGCCGTACCCCGAGTTCGGGTCGATTAGCACGACCAACCCCCAGGGCTACTCCTGGTATCACGCTCTGATGGTGTCGGTCGAGAAGAGATTCGCCAAGGGCTTCTCGATGGCCGGCAACTACACCTTCTCGAAGTTCATGCAGGCGACCGAACTGCTGAACCCGGGCGACCCGGCCCCGGTCCGCGTGATTTCCGACCAGGACGTGCCGCACCGGTTCTCCCTCAGCGGCGTATGGGAACTGCCGTTCGGCAGGAACAAACCCTTCCTGAATGGCCAGGACCCGATAGTCTCCCGGATCGTGGGCGGCTGGCAGCTTTCAGGCATTTTCGGCTACCAGGTGGGCTTCCCCCTGGCCTGGCCCACCGGCGCTACCTGCTGCATCTACTACGGGGACCCGAAGAACATCGTCCTGCCCGCCAGCCAGCGCACAGTGGACCACTGGTTCAACACTGCCGGCTTCGAGCTGCTTTCCGCGAACCAGTTGGTGAACGCCCTGCGGACTTGGCCGCTGCGGTTCTCCCAGCTCCGCGGCCGGAACGGGAACAACGTCGACCTGGCGTTGATCAAGAACACCCGCATCACCGAAGGCAGGGACATTCAGTTCCGGGCGGAAGCGCTCAACGCATTTAACCACCCCGGCTTCCCGTCCGCGACCATGACTCCCACATCTACGACCTTCGGTACGATCACGTCCTCGCAGCAGGCCGGATATCCGCGCCGTCTGCAGTTGAGTCTGAAATACATCTTCTAATGTCACGCCGCCCCGCGGCGTCGCACGAAGATGGTTCGTAGCTCGAAGAGAGGCGCCCGCAAGGGCGCCTCTCTTCACATAAGAGGGCCCATGGAGAGAGTCTGTTTTCTGGTTCAAGTGAAGAAAGACCGGCTGGAGGAATACAAGCGCCGGCACCGTGAAGTTTGGCCCGAGATGCTGCAGGCCCTTCGCGAAACCGGGTGGGGCAACTACTCGCTCTTCCTGCGCGATGACGGATTGATGGTCGGCTACCTGGAGACGCCGGACTACCAGGCGGCTCTGGACGGGATGGCCGGCCGCGAAGTGAATGCGCGCTGGCAGGAGGAGATGAAGGCCTTCTTCGAAGCGCTCGCCGGCCGGCGTCCCGACGAAAGCTTCATCCGCCTGGAAGAGGTGTTTCACCTGGATTAGCCCGGGTTGGGCGGCGAGCCACGGCGCGCCTCACGCCGCAGAGACGCGCCGCATAATCCAGCCATCCGCTCCCTTCCGGTCGCGGCTCCGCTGCGCGTGTACGCCGCTGACAGAGCCGCGCGCATCTGGCTCGGCGCCGCAATCCGGATCGCGAGCCGGCGTAGACTGGTGACTTATGGTGCGGATTCCAAAGTGGCCGGTGTGGGGCGAGCGCGAGTTGGAGCTGCTTCGTCAGACGCTGGAGAGCGGCGTGTGGGGGGGCTTCAACGAAGCCGTCACCCGCTTCGAGGAGGCCTTCGCCGCCTTCGAGCAGTGCCGCTATGGCGTCAGCGCATTCAACGGCACGGTCGCGCTGGAGACGGCCCTCGAAGTCTGCGGCGTAGGCCCCGGCGACGAGGTGATCGTCCCCGCGATCTCCTTCATCTCGACGGCGACGGCGGTGTCGCGCGTGGGCGCGCTGCCCGTGTTCGCCGACATCGAGCCCCTGACCTTCAACCTCGACCCCGAGCGCGCCGCCGCGGCCGTCACGCCTCGGACCAAGGCGATCATCGCCGTGCATTTCGGCGGACTGATGGCCGACGTCGAGCGGCTTATGCGCCTGGCCGCGGGGCACAATCTCATCCTCATCGAAGACGCCGCCCACGCGCACGGCTCGGAGTGGAACCTCCGCCGGGCGGGCAGCTTCGGCCTGGCCGGGTCCTTCAGCTTCCAGAACTCGAAGGTGATGACGGCGGGCGAAGGCGGGCTGCTCACCACCAACGACGCCGGCTTCGCCCAGCGGGCGCGCGCGTTCATCAACCAGGGCCGGCGCGCGGGTGCGGGCTGGTTCTTCCACTACACGCTGGGGACGAACTTCCGCATGACGGCCTTTCAGGCCGCCGTGCTTCAGGCGCAACTGGAGCGGCTGCCGGAGCAGATCGGCCTCCGGGCCCGGAACCAGCGGCTGCTGCGCGAGGAGCTGGCCGAGGTCCGCGGGCTGCGGTTCCAGGAGGTTCCCGCGCAGGCCACGGCGCATTCCTGGTACCTGCTGCTGGCCCGGATCGACGCGGCCCGGTTCGGAATGACGCGCGACGAGTTCCAGCGCGCCGTGACCGCCGCCGGCATTCCGTGCACGCCCTTCTACCCGCATCCGCTCTACGGCAATCCGCTGTACAAGGAGGGCGGCTGCCGGGTGGCGCCCTGCCCGGTGGCCGAGGAGTGCGTGCGCGAGACGTTCTGGTTCCCGCACCGCGTGCTGATGGCCGGCGAGGAAACCATCCGCGAGATCGCCGCGGTGATCCGCGGCTTGAGGTAGGCGCGCCAGCCGCGCGGCCAGCACCCAAAACGGGGCCAGGCTCCGCTGTCCCAAGCGGCGGTGTTAGCCGCGCGTGGACAGCGGAGCCTGTACCCGTTTTGCCCCGCGGCCGGCCCCGCGCCTACAGAAGCGCGGGGTCCAGCGAAGCGTCGAGGAGGTGTTCCCTGCCCGCCGCGGGCGCCTCGGGCCGGCCCTGGAGATAGGCCAGCAACTCCTCTTCGGCGCCGCTGAAGAAGGATTCCAGGAGCTGCCGCACGGCGACGCGGCGCAGCGCCTCTCGCGAGATCGAGGGGGCGTAGATGAAGGCGCGGCCGGATTTCCGCCGCCCCACGGCGCCTTTGCGGGCCAGGCGGTCCAGCACGGTCATGACCGTGGTATAGGCCAGCGGGCGCGCCGGCGCCAGGGCCTGCTGGACGCTGCGCACGTTGCCCTCGCCCAGGTTCCACAGCGCTTTCAGACACTCCAGCTCGAGCGGCGGCGGAATCTCGGGCGGCGGGCCGGGCTTGCGCATCTACTCCTCCCCGCGGAGGGCTTGCCCGAGCTTCTCGCCGAACAGACTCGGCGTGCTGGGCTGCGGCGGGCGGGAGGCGGGCCGGCCGGGAAGCCGCGCCAATTCGGGCGGTGAAGCAATCGCTCCCCCACCCTCGCGCTCCGGTTGCGCCGCGACGAGTGGCAGGGAAACGCCCGCGGCCGGGCCGTTGGCCGGATCCGCATCCGGCTCCGCGCCGCCGCCGAGGTACTTCAGCTTCTTCAGAACGACGCGCTCGAGCGCGGAGTTGTAGCCCGTCCAGTGCCCCTCCACCTGCCGGTCCTGCTCCACCAGCGCACGCATGCACTCCATCTTGGAGTCCAGGTCGTCCAGATAGTGCAGTAACAAGGCCTCGGGGAACAGCGGTACCTTCGGCGAGCCGAACTGGAGCGAGCCGTGATGGCTCACCACCAGGTGCTGGACCAGAGTCCGCAGCCGCGGGGGGAAGTCCGGCAACTGCGCCAGCTTCTCTTCGATCATGCGGACACCGATGAAGATGTGCCCCAGAAGCTGTCCCTCGCTGGTATAGCCGAAACCGCGCTCGTAGGTCAGCTCGTGAATCTTGCCGATGTCGTGCAGGATGGCGCCCGCCAGCAGCAGGTCCAGGTCCACGCCGGGGAAGTGGCCCGCGGCCAGCCGGCAGAGGCCGCACACCGAGAGCACGTGCTCGATCAGCCCTCCCAGGTAGGCATGGTGAATGAACTTCGCCGCTGGCGCGCGGACGTAGCGCCGCACGATCTCCTCGTCGGAAAGGAACAGTTCCAGGAGTGCGCGCAGATGCGGGTTCTCAACCGAGCGCACCACCTGGCGCAGCTCCTCCAGCATTTCCTGCGGGTTGCGCCGCGAGGCTGGGAAGAAGTCGGTCGGATCGACCGCCGCGTCATCCAGCCGCTGGAGCTTGTGAATGATGAGCTGAGGCCGGTTGTTGTAGATCTGAAGCAGGCCCTTGACGCGGACGAAGTCATCGCGGGCGAAGGTGTCCATGACCTCGGCGACGTTGTCCCACATCTTGGCGTCGAGCTCGCCGGTGCGGTCGCCGAGGACCAGCGAAAGGTAGGGTTCGCCGGTCTTCTTCTGGCGAATCTCCTTGGCGTGCACCAGGAAGGTGGCCGTGGCCACCTTGCTGGGATCCAGTTCGCTGACGAAGGGAGATTTCATTTCTGCGGGGTGCCGGGCGCCGTGGCGGGGGCCTCCGGCTTGGCCGGCGCAGCCGCCGGCTGCACCCCGGCCGGAGCAGCTTGGATCGGGCGCTCCACCTTACCGCCGATCTTCGTTCCCGGGACCGGGACCAGGAAGAGCAGGCGGCGGTGCCGAACGTGCGCGGCGACCTCCTCCTTGGTGATGGTCTGTGGTCTCAGCTTGGTCGGGTCGTGCCAGGTGGTGTCCTTGCCCGGCGCCGCGCCGGAGTCCACGTAGCCGGCCCGGATCTCCACAAAAGCGTTCTCCCGCAGCTTGGTCAGGTAAGCACGGATGGCCGGCTGCATGCGCGGCATGTAGATCCGCTCCATGATCTCGTTCTCGACCGCCTCGAAGGGCTGCTGGCCGGCACGGTAGTGCTCTTCGACCCTCAGAATCAGGAACCCGTTTGGGAGCCGGATCGGCTCCGTGACGTAGC
>JBEKLJ010000207.1:0-6133 GCA_050010255.1 Bryobacteraceae bacterium | reverse complement strand
GTGGCGGCGATGGCGGCGCGCTGCCGTGGCAAAGTCCTGACCTTCGGCCGTTCCCCGCAGTTCGATGTGTGGGCCAGCGACGTGTCATCGCGCTGGCCGGGGCGGCTGTCGTTCCAGGTCCACCGCGGCGCCGAGTCGCGCCTGGTGAACACTAAGCTGGTGGGGGAGCACTGGCTCACTTCAGCCTTGGCGGCACTAGCCACAGCCTTGTGCTGCGGCATGGACCTGGAGACCGCCGCTTCGGCGTTCGAGCAAATGGAGCCATCTCGCGGACGAATGGAACCGGTGCTGTTGCCTTCGGGGGCGCAGGTGCTGCGGGACGATCTCAATTCTTCATTCACGAGTCTGGCGCCAGCACTCCGCGTACTCGAGCAAGCGGGAACACGCCGCGTGCTGGTGCTCCACGACGTCTATGATTCGGGCCTGGGCTTCAGTCCAAGAATGCGGCACCTGGGGCAGATGGCCGCTCGTTCCGCCGATCTCGCGGTGTTCTTCGGCGAGCGCAGCCAGCGCCTTGTCAAGGCCGCGATCGACGCCGGCATGAAACCGGGGAGCGCGCACGCTTTCCCCGATCCGTGGGGTGCGGCGGAGTTCCTGAAATCCGAACTTCGGGAGGGCGACCTGGTGTTGCTCCGGACTTGCCATCCGCGTCATGCGGAACGGATCTACTTCGCTCAGCTTGGCACCGTTGGGTGCCTGAAACCTGTCTGCCACAGAGTCATCCTCTGTGACAACTGTCCGGAGCTGCGGCCAGGATTGGAAGAGGCGCACCTGCTGCCCACCCCGGTCCGGCCGTTCTGGGAGCCTCTTTGATCAGGCCGCGGGCTTGCGGGCGCAGGCGGCCACGAAGCAGGCGGTGAACCGGCGAGTCGGCAGACGGCCCAGCGCCGCGAAGACCGCGAGCAGCGCACGGATCGGCCCGTCGGCTCGGCGGCCCAGCAGGCGGCGCAGGGCCAGGAACAGGAACGTCGATATCAGCCGCGGGTTGTGAATCAACGTGTCGGTGGCCAGCACCTCCAGTCCTGCAGCCTCGAGGCCCCGCACCAGCCCGGAGAGCGAGACCGTATACCCCAGGGGGTAAGGCGCCCACCCCCGGCGGCTGGCCCACCGCAGCAGCGCGTAGAGTGGGTTCTCAGGATTGTCGATCGTGACAACGGCCAGGCCACCGGGCCGGAGCACGCACGTCAGTTCCTTGAGGGCCGCGACCAGAGCCTCCCGCGAATCGAGATGGTCCAGCGTGGAAGTCGAGACGACCGCATCGACGCTCTCGGAGCGAACTCCCAGGCTCCGGACATCGCTGACCAGGAAGCCGACTCTCGGATTGCCGCACTTGGCCTGCGCGCGCTGAGCCGTCTGCCACGCCACGTCCATTCCAATCGCGAGGGCGGCGCCGGGAAAGAGGTCGAACAGAATCTGGTCGCCGCCATAGGCTTCCTCGAATACGTCGGTCTTGAGCACCCGGGAAACCTCCAGGTCGTGGGTCCAGCGCCAAATCAGCTCCTGGTGGACGCGCCGCTTCTGCGCGGCCACCAGCCGGTCGAGGTACCAGGAAGGAGAGGGCCGGGAACCGACGCTCTCCCACTCGCGCGAGCACGGTGGCGGTGCGTTACAGGCGTTCATCCAATTCTCAGAACATCCACTTCAGCGCGAGCTGGATCTGGCGCGAGGTGGTGGTGGTGCTGGTGATCTGGCCGGCGGAGCCGACCCGGCTCAGGCTGCTGGTAAACAGCGCCAGCCCCGAGGGGATCTGAAAACTGGGGTGGTTGGCGACGTTGAAAGCCTCGACCCGCAGCCGGACGCTCTGGCGTTCCGAACTCCATAGGACCTTGTGCAGCGCCAGATCCGAGGTTACCAGGCCCGGCCCGTCGAACCCATTCCGGCCGAGGTCGCCGTACATGCCGGCGGGCGGCAGCGCGAAGGCGTTGGGATCGAACCAGCGCTGCGGATCGCCCAGGATCACCCTGGCGCCGGGTGCGGCAACGTACATGGGCCGTTCCCCGGGGTCGGTGGTGCCACCTCCCGTCATGCGCGCGCGATCGAAGCCCACCAGGGGGTTGAACGGCGGCCCCGTCTGCGCCTGCACCAGACCGTGGAGTTCCCAACCGCCCAGGACCCTGCCCGCGACGGCGCCCCTGGGTCGCGGAAGCGCCCACGAGAAGTTGGCGCCGAGGGTGTGGCGCAGGTCGAAATCCGAGCGCCCGCGATTCAGACGGTAGTTGAACATCGTCGGCGTGCCGTCACTGTTAACGAAATCCTTGTTTATGGCGTTGCTGGTGTCGTCGAGCGACTTGCTCCAGGTGTACTTGACCTGGGAGCGCACGCCTCCCCGCCACCTGCGCTCGAATCCCGCCTGGAAACCGTGGTAGGAGGAGTCGAACTGCGTGCGCCGGATCCTGATCTGGCCAAACGCCGGGTTGAGCCGCGCACCGTTCTCGGGAAAGAACAGGCTCCCGTCCGGGAGAATCTGTGGAGTGACGGGGTTCGCCTCCGTCAGTTGACCGGCGAGGTGAACTCCGCGCGAGCCGGCGTACCCGAACTGGAGCACCGTGTCGCGCGCCAGTTCCTGTTGCACCAGAAACTGGAATTGCGCCACGTAGGGCTGCGGCAAGTTGTAATCCAGCATGTCCAGCGACTTCGTCGGCGGGGCGTTTTGGACCGCCTGAAACAGGTTGGGGAAGGCCGGCTTGTTCACGCTGACCACGTTGAAAAAGGGCGGGACGCGCACACCGGCCACCACCAGCTCCCGTGTGCTGATGGGGTCGAAGAAAATGCCGGCTCCGGCGCGAATCACGGTCTTGCCGGAACCGAAAGGAAGGAAGGCCACGGAAGCGCGGGGAGCGAAGTTGGTCTTCGAAGGGTTGTCGAAGAGCGGCCCGCCGACGGTGAACGCGCTCTCATGCAGAAAGTCCCGGAGGGTGGCGATCTTGCCGTTGACCTCCGTCGGGGTGGAGTAGGCCTCGTACCGCACGCCCAGCGTGAAGCTGAGACGCGGACTGGCGCGAAACTCGTCCTGCACAAACCCGGAGAAGAGGTTCTGGCGCCATCCGCGGATGGAATCGGAGCCGGCCAGCATGAGGTCTCCCGAACGCGGGCGCGCCTGGAGGAAGTCCGCCAGGGAACTGAACGAGTAAGTGCCTTTGGCGTTCTTGTCCGCCTGCTGGTTGAACTGGACGCGGTCGAAACCGCCGCCCAGCCTGAGCGCGTGCGCTCCGCGAATGTGCGTCACGCTGTAATTGAGCTGAAAATCGTTGGTGACGAAGCGCCGCGGCATCAGTGCCACGCTGTCTCCGGTGGCCCCACCGATGCCGGTCGGCCCGGCGGTGAACGAAACGAATCCCAGCGGCTGGCCCGGCGCGAACGACAGCGAAGCGGGAATGGAGGCAGCCTGGCTGTCGTCCTGCCTGTTCCATACCCGGCTGAACCCGGCCCGCAAAGCGTGAATCGTACGGGGAGACTGGATGAACTGCGTCTCGGTGTGCAGGAAGTGATACTGGGAATCGTCGAGGAAGGAGAAGACCTGCAAACGATCCGGCCTGTTGGTCACGGCGTCGTCGAAGGTGTAGCGGACCGCGGAACGCAGGCGGCTCGAGACGATGACGTCCAGCTTGCCGGTGACGTAGTCCTCGCGTGACGACGTGATGCCCTCGCTGATGAACTCCCCGGTCCCGTCGCCATAGTCGCGCCCGTTGGGCAGCGGATACAGGTTCAGGTAAGGAACGACCTGCGGCGCCACGGCAACCGTAAGCCCCGGCAGGCGGCCCTGGCGGGCCTCGGCCGTGGGCACCACCGCCGAGAGCGTCTGGCCGGAAGTCAAGCGGATGCCTTCGTAGTTGGTCATGAAGAACAGGCGGTTCCGCACCAGTGGCCCGCCTAGCAGCCCGCCAAACTGGTTCTTGCGCAACGGCGGGATTCTCTGGCCCGCGGGATCGAAGAAGTTCCTGGCGTCCAGCGCGCTGTTGCGCAGAAACTCATACACGTCGCCGTGCCACTGGTTCGATCCCGATTTCGAAACGGCGACGAACGCCGCCCCGCCTCCGCGCCCAAACTCGGCGTCGAAGGGGCTGGAGACCAACCGCAATTCCTGAATGCTCTCCAGGCCCAGCAGCCTCCCGGCCGCGCTCGACGGCGCCAAGCCAGTGGCGTCGTTGATGTAGATTCCGTCCATGCGGAAGCTGTTCTGATTGGGGCGGGCGCCGTTCACTGAGACGCGGATTCCGAAGCCGGTGGCCAGGGTCTTGTACGCAGTGGTAGCCACCGTCGCGCCGGGCTGTTGCGCGGAGAGATCGAACAGGTCCCGGCCGTTGAGCGGGAGCGACTCCAGCTTCTGCTGCTCCAGCAATCCACCCCAGTCGCCTGGGGCAGCGCTGACGAGCGGAGCCTCGCCTGACACCACCACGCTGTCGCGCATCTCGCCCAACTCGAGGAGGACGTCAACGCGCACGGCGCGGCCGGCCGCCAGCTTCACTCCACGACGGATCTCCTTGCGGAAGCCGGTGTGAGAAGCCTCGATCTCGTACGAGCCGGGCTCCAGTCCGGGCGCCAGGTACCAGCCCCGCTCGTCGGTCTGGAGCCGGCGCTGGGCTCGCGTCCCGGTCTCGGTGATCAGCAGGGCCGTGCCGGGAACCGGCATACCCTGCGGGTCGCCTACGATGCCTTCGATCTGACCGGTAGTCTGCGCAACCAGCAAGACCCCGGCGCCCCCCAGCAGCAGCGATAGAAGGATGGCGCTAGCTCGCATGGGCCCTCCTCAGAAAGCGATCATCCACGAGTTCCGATACCTCGACGCGGCGCGGGATGTGCTTCCTGCGCGCGGCCCAGTCGGCGAACAGCCGCAAGCTGTTCAGATCGATGGCGCCGTCCGGGGCGAAGGAATTGCGGCAGACGGTCCGCGCCTGCGTCAGATCCAGCCGGTTGGCTCGGGCGAACTCTTCCATGAACCGGGGCGTTCTGCCGCGCGCGAATTCCCGCGCGCCGCGTAGGTACGCGGAGAGGAATCGGGCGCCGCGCTCCGGGTCGGCCGCCAGCAGGGTCTGGCCGAAAATGATGTAAGCATACTGAAAGTTGGGATAGAGCTGGGCCAGACCGACAGTGTGCACGATGCTGGAAGCCAGCGACGTCAGGTCACGATCGAAGTCGTCCGCGCCCACGACGGCGTCGACGCCGCCTCCCAGCAAGGCGGCCACGCTCTGGCTGAAGTCCAGACTCACCATGGTCACATCCTGCGTTGAGAGCCCGGCCCGCGCCAGGTGGGCGTCGAGCGCGAACTGAGCCAAGCCGACCGCCGGTCCGGTGGCTACCCGCTTCCCTCTCAACTGCGCGAGGTCGGCCAGCCCGCGCGGGAAGGTCCGGCGCATTCCGTAGATGGCGCCAACGTACCCGCAAGTCGGCGAAGCGACCTCCCGGCCAGCCACGATCCGAAGTGGAAGCCCCTTGAGGACGGCATTCAGGAAAGCCGTGCTGGCGGGGCCAAACAGGACATCCATTTTTCCACCCGCAAGGAGGGCCATTGAATTCAATGAGTTCCCGACTCGCCCAATCTCAGGGTCAAACCCGGCCTCTCGTAAGAAACCCAGCTCGTCCGCCAGATAGAGGCTGCTGGCGGTGAGCCGCCGCGGCGCCGCCACACGGATCTTCTCCAGCGAAGACGCCTTTCGCCGGGAACAGGCGGATACCGCTGCCAAGGCCGTTCCGGCCACGCAGCCTCCCAGCCAGTCTCTACGTCGCATGGGGTCCCTCCGCGCCGGAACCGAGCAGATGCAGCAGAAGCACTTTGCCGGTACGCGTGGACAGCGGCTCGGCAATGGCCACATCCACGCCCTCGGCGTGGCTCCACATTCGTGCCGCCAGCGCGCCGCCATGGAAACGGCGAATCTCCGTCAGGAAGCACTCCCTGGCCTTCTCGGGCGAGGCGATGCCAACGCGCGGGCTGACGCGCAGAGTGAGCTGGGTCTGAGTGGCGCCCTCGTGCTCGACCAACTGGTAGTCGCCAGCAGCGCCGCCGAGACGAGCCGGCAAGACCTCTTCCAGAATGCGGACGATGTCGGTGCCCACCAGGGTCATGCCCTGGCCGGTCAGCTTGCCATAGCTGCGGATACCGCGCACTTGTTGGGTGAAACCCATGCGCGAGAACAGG
>JBEKLJ010000206.1:0-6135 GCA_050010255.1 Bryobacteraceae bacterium | reverse complement strand
GCCACGGTCCTGGCGCCGATGGCCGGCGTGACGGACACGGTGTTCCGCCGGCTGATCCGCGGTCTGGGCGGCTGCGGGCTGATCATGACCGAGTTCACCAGCTCGCACGGTGTCCTCCACGCGGGGCACGCGCGCAAGCCCGGCCGGACGATGCGCTACCTGGCCTTCGAGCCGGACGAGCACCCCATTACGGCGCAACTGTTCGGCTCCGACCCGGCGGTGATGGCCGGCGCGGCCAGCGTGTGTCAGGATCTGGGCTTCGATATCGTCGATCTCAACTTCGGCTGCCCGGTGAAGAAAGTCGTCAAGTGTAACGGCGGCTCCGGGCTGCTGCGCGACCTGCCGGGGATCGAGCGCATCCTGAAAGCGGTGCGTGCGGCGGTCGCGATCCCGGTGACGCTCAAGTGCCGCTCCGGTTGGAGCGAGCGGGAAATCGTGGCGCTCGAGCTGGCCCGCATGGCCGAGGACTGCGGTCTCGAAGCCGTCGCGCTTCACCCTCGCACCCGCGAGCAGGGCTACAGCGGCCAGGCGGACTGGAGCCTGATCGGCCGGGTCAAAGCCGCGGTCCACATTCCGGTAATCGGCAACGGGGACATCTTCACGCCCGAGGACGCCGTCCGCATGGCGGCCGAGACGGGCTGCGACGCGGTGATGGTGGGCCGCGCCGCCTCCTTCAACCCCTGGATCTTCCGCCAGATCGCGCAGTACGTGGCCTCGGGCGCGTGGCAGCAGCCGGGCGTGCGCGAGCGTTACCAGATGGTCCGCGACTACTACGGGGCGCTCATGGCGCGCGACGATCCGGCGCGGGTGGGGAAGATGAAGCAGTTCGCGGGTTACTTCACGCACGGCGTCCGCGACGGAGCACGGCTGCGCGCCGAGATCTACCATGCGCGCGAGGCCGCGGAGATCCTGGACCGGGTGGAGGCCTTCTTCCAGCGGGAGCTGGCCGCCGCGTGATGGCGTCGGGACGCGTGCAATTGATTACGGATGGAGCCTGCCGCGGCAACCCCGGCCCCGGCGGTTGGGCCGCGATCCTGCGTTGCGGCAGCCGCACCAAGGAGATCTTCGGCGCCTCTCCGCATACCACCAACAACCGCATGGAGCTGGCCGCCGCTATCGAAGGCCTGCGCGCACTCAAGCAGCCGTGCGAGGTTGAGATCGTCACCGACTCGTCGTACGTCAAGGACGGCATCACGGAGTGGATTCACCGCTGGAGGCGGAACGGCTGGCGGACCGCGGGAAAGAAGCCGGTCCTCAACCAGGATCTGTGGATGACGCTGGACGGGCTGGTTGCGCACCATCGGGTGCGCTGGACCTGGACCAAGGGGCACGCCTCCCACGAAGACCACAACCGCGCCGACGAGCTGGCGGTCGAGGCGGCGGCGGCCCAAGCCTTCAGCCACGGCTATCGGCCTGAGGTACAATTCCCGTCTTACGGCCTTTAAGGGTCCGCTTTCCCCGCGGCGGGCGGGCGCGGTGCAGCAGGATCGGCAGGCAGAGATTGAGGATCGCGATCTTCGGCGGGACGTTTGACCCGGTTCACTCGGCGCATCTGACGGTGGCGCGCGAGGCGGTTCGGGCGTTCGCCCTGGACCGCGTGCTGTTCATTCCCGCCTCGCATCCCCCTCACAAGCGCGCCGCGACGGCTGCCCCATACGAGGACCGCTACAACATGGTTGCCGTGGCCTGCTGGGGCGAGCCGGCGCTGGAGCCCTCGCGCCTGGAGGCGGGCCAGGCCTGGAGCTACTCGATCAACACGCTCGAGCGCGTGAAGGCCACGCTAGCGCCCGAGGACGAGCTGTACTTTCTGATCGGCGCGGATGCGTTCGCCGAGATACAGACGTGGTGCCGCTGGCGCGACGTCGTCCGCCAGGTGGAGTTCATCGTGGTCACCCGGCCCGGCCATCGCTACGAGGTTCCGCCGGGCGCCCGCGTGCACCAGCTCGACACGCTGGCGCTGCCGGTGTCTTCCTCGGAGATTCGCGCACGGCTGGCGGCCGGCGAATCCCCGGCCGAGCTGCCGCCGGGCGTGCTGGATTACATCCGGGAGCACGGGCTTTACACTGCACGCTGACCTGCGGCGGGACGTGGCCGTCCCGCGCGGGCGTAGCCGCCCGCCCCATCAGCCCTCCATTCCCCATTTACTCACGGCTCCTTGTGAAAGGAACCCCCTGCCCGCGGCATTTCCCTCACGAACGGAGGAAACACAATGCACAAGACTGTTGCCTGGTGCTCGCTGCTGGCCGCCGTGGCGGCCATCTTCGTGCTCATTCTCAATCCCAGCCCGGTTACCGCCGCTCCGGCTACCGCCGGCTCGCTCGTCTCGCTCGACTCGCAGGGCAAGCCCCGCGGCCTGTGCCCGCTCAAACACACCGACGTCAAGGCCGAGATCTCGGGCTTTCTGGCCCGCGTCACCGTGACGCAGGAATTCACGAATCCCTACCAGGAGAAGATCGAGGCCGTCTACACTTTTCCGCTGCCGCAGAACTCGGCCGTCGACGACATGACTATGCTGGTGGGCACGCGCACCGTGCGCGGCGTGATCAAGCCGCGCGAGGAGGCCCGCGCGGTCTATGAGGCCGCCCGCGCCGCCGGCCACGTGGCCAGCCTGCTCGCCCAGGAGCGGCCCAACATTTTCACGCAGTCCGTGGCCAACATCATGCCCGGCGAGCGGGTGAAGATCACGATCAGCTACGTCGAAACGCTCAAGTACGAAGACGGCGAATACGAGTTCGTCTTCCCGATGGTCGTGGGTCCGCGCTACATCCCCGGCCAGCCCACGGGCCGGCAGGGCGGCGGCTGGGCGCCCGATACCGACCGCGTTCCCGATGCCTCCCGCATCACTCCGCCCGTCACCCCCGAGGGCACCCGCGCCGGCCACGACATCTCGCTCGAGGTGCAGCTCGACGCCGGCGTGCCGCTGGACGGGCTGGCCTGCACGACCCACGAAGTCGACATCGTGCGGCCCGGCATCCATACCGCCGTCGTGCGTCTCAAGGACGAGGCCACTATCCCCAACAAGGACTTCATCCTCCGCTACGACGTCGCCGGACGGAGGATCGCCGACGCCGTGCTAACGCACCGCGGCCAACGCGGCGGCTTCTTCACCCTCATCCTCCAGCCGCCCGACCGTATCGCGCCCGTCGACCTGACCCCCAAAGAGCTGGTCTTCGTGCTCGACACCTCGGGCTCGATGACGGGCTTTCCCATCGAGAAGGCCAAGGAAGCGATGCGTCTGGCGCTCGCCGGCCTCAATCCTCAAGACACCTTCAACCTCATCACCTTCTCGGGCGACACGCACATCCTGTTCCCCGAGCCTGTTGCGGCCACGCCGGAGAACCTGCGGCGCGCCCAGGAGTTCCTCGCCAGCCGTTACGGCGGCGGAGGCACGGAGATGATGAAGGCCATCCGCGCCGCGCTCGATCCCTCGGACTCCCAGGATCACGTTCGCATCGTGTGCTTCATGACCGATGGTTACGTGGGCAACGACATGGAGATCATCTCCGAGATCCAGCGCCACCCCAACGCCCGGGTCTTCTCTTTCGGCATCGGCTCGTCGGTCAATCGCTTCCTGCTAGACGGCATGGCCCGGTACGGCCGCGGCGAGGTCGAGTACGTGGGCCTGAACGAAGACGGCTCCGCCGCCGCGCGCCGCTTCCATGAGCGCGTGCGCAACCCGCTGCTCACAGACATCTCGATCGACTGGGGCGGCCTGCCGGTCACCGACCTCTTCCCGAAGCGCATCCCCGACCTGTTCAGCGCCAAGCCGGTCATTATCCACGGGCGCTATTCGCACGCGGCCCGCGGAACCATCCGGCTCGTGGGCCAAGTCGCCGGGCGCCCATTTTCGCGCTCCATCCAGGTGGATCTGCCCGGCAGCGAGCCGCGCCACGACGTGCTGGCTTCGCTGTGGGCGCGGACGCGCATCGACGACCTCATGGCCCAGGACTACAACGGCCTCCAAAACGGCAACATGAGCGCCGACCTGCGCAACCAGATCACACAGCTCGGGCTGGAGTACCGCCTCATGACGCAGTTCACTTCCTTCGTGGCAGTTGAGGAGATGATCGTCACCGACGGCGGCCAGCCGCGCCGCATAGACGTCCCGGTCGAGATGCCGGAGGGCGTCAGCTACGAGGGCGTTTTCGGCGAGCAGGCAGACCGGATGGTGGCCACAAAGTCCTTCGGCGGAGGCGGCGGGTCCGGTGTCCGGATTGGGGGGGCCGCCCGGCTTGCCGCGCCGGCAGCCCCAATGCAAATGAACGCTCCGGCTGTTACGGCAATGCCTGCTCCGCCTGCCATGGCAAGAATGGCGGCTTTGGAACGCCGCCGCGACGCAGAGACGCTGCTGCCGCCGTCCAAGATGCACCCGGCGATCACCGCTATCGTCGATCAACTCCGGCGCGGCGCCGGGGTGGCGGCGGTCCAGGCGCGGTTTGTCCGCGACGGGAAGGCCGAGGTCCGGGTCTGGCTGAATGACGATTCGTCCACCGCCATCGCGCAGCTCAAGGCCGCCGGCCTCGAGATCATCGTGCAGCCCAAGACGGCCAAGCTGGTCATCGGGCGCATCGCCGTTGACAAGCTCGCGGCCCTGGCCGAGCTGAAGGTTGTCCGCTACGTGGCTCCGCTGGAGTGAGGGAGCTTAGCGGTGACAGGCTCCGCTGTCCGTGGACAGCGGAGCCTGTCACCGTGTTCCTGCGTAAGTGACGCGCCACCTCTGCGCCGGAGGCGCGATGCCGTGCGGCTAGCACCACCAGCCCGCGCTATCATGAAACTCCGCCATGCGACTTCTCGGGCTCGCAATCTTCACTGCCGCGCTGGCCGCAGCGCAGGCGAAATTCTCAATCCGCGAAATCAACGTTGAAGGCAATTCCCGGTTCGCTTCCAGCGACCTCCTGCGTGCCGCCGGGCTCGAGCCGGGGCAGGGAATCACGGTTGAGGACCTCCACAGCGCCTGCACCCGTTTGGCTGAAACCGGTTTCGTACAATCCGCCCGCTACCGCTACAAACCGGCGCCCGGCGCCGCGCGCGCCGCCGACGTGACACTCGTGGTCGAGGAATCTCAGGACTTGCAGCCCGTGCGCATCCAGATCCCGGAAATCGAGGAGGAGCGCGTCTGGGCCTGGCTGGCGCAGAACGACCCGCTCGTTAAGAAGGAGATGCCGTCGAACGACCAGGCCACGGCCTATTACACCCGCGCCATCGAGCGCTTCCTGGTCGCGCAGGGCCGCTCCGACCAGATTGTCACGCGCTACTCGGGCGGGCTTGCCGGCGGGCCGTTGGTGACTGTGTTTCGCCCTGCTGTCCTGCCGAAGATCGCCGCGGTGCGCTTCGAAGGCGCGCAGCTCGTGCCGGCTGCCGCGCTCGAGAAGGCGATTGCGCAGACCGCACTCGGCCAGGAGTACACCGAGGACAGCTTCCGCGAGCTGCTTAAATACAACGTTGGCAGGCTCTATGAGAGCCGCGGCCATCTTCGCGCTCGTTTCCCGCGCATCGCCGTCGCCAAGACCGGCGGGGGTGATCTGACTCTCACCACCACCGTCGAGGAAGGCCCGGTCTACCACCTCGGCGCCTTCGAAGTCGCGGGCGAGAATCTGCCGCCGCTTGACCTCGCCACGCTGATCGATCTCAAGAAAGGCGACGTGGCCAGTTGGGACAAAGTCCTGGCGATTGCCTCGCAGCTGTCCGAGGCCCTCGGCCGCTACGGGTACCTCTCGGCATCGTCGGACATCGAGCGGAACATCGACGACCAGAACCTACGCGTGGACGTCACCGTGGTTCTCGAGAAACACCGGCAGTCCAAGTTCGGCGAGCTGCGGCTCGAGGGCCTCGATGCCATCTCACAGGCCCGTGGTCACCTGTTGTGGAAGCTCGCCCCGGGCGCGCCGTTGGACACCGAGTACATCCGTGACTACCTGCACCTGCTCATGCGCGACGGCCAGATCACTTTCAGGCGCGTCAGCGTCCGCTACCAGCCTCGACCCGGCACCGACATCGTGGACGTCGTGGTCCCGTTCAAATGAAACCATGATTCGGTGAAACGGCGGCAGGCGCGCAGCCGAGCAGCCAGCACCGCGACATCACCGCGTTATGCTCTAGAACATGGGTTCTGCCGCCGGGCCGAGCGATGCCGAA
>JBEKLJ010000205.1:0-6145 GCA_050010255.1 Bryobacteraceae bacterium | reverse complement strand
GACTGCCGAAGCCCCTCCCGGGCGAACAGCGGAGGATTAGGCCCGCCGGCCAGTCGGCCTATAACCGTAAAGAACCCTTGCCAAATGGGACGCCACTCATTACAATCAAGCCGGTTGTGCCCGCGCGTGGATTACGCCGTTTTCATCAGCAGCAGTTGGACAGTAAGGGGGAGCGGATGATGAAGAAGCTTGCATTGCCAGTGGTCCTCGCACTTTTTATGTCGGTTTCCTTTGCCGCGGAACAGGCGCTAGGGATCGACCTTGCCAAACAGGTCCTATTTGAAACAAAGCGCGTCATGTCGGCCAAGGCTGGTGAAATGCGGTACCATCCCAACGAGGTCCTGGCCTTCAACATTATCTTTCGAGCTTCAAACGCAAACAGCATTTTCAAGGAAGTCTATCAGCGCGGCGGGAGCGCTGGTAAAATCTACGCACTCATCGGTCTGTATTTGAAAAAGGACCCTGACTTTGGGAAACTCAAAGATGACTTTCTCAGTTCAATACAGGGACCCGTCTATACCCAATACGGATGTATGGCTTTCAGCAACTATGATGCCAAACAGGTATTGAGAACATGGCTCGAGGGAATCTCGAATGGTTTGTGGTATACCGACATTGTCATCAAGGAGAGGCGGTGACCATGGTTCGTTTGCCGCCCAACAGATTGCTGAAACCGACGGTTGTCGCCGCTAGACGGCGTCAACTGCGGCTTAGCTTGATTCGTTAGGCTGCAGGAGCGCTAGTGATGCACGCATCCGTCATCTTGTTCGTGCTGGCACTGAATACCCCCCAGAGTGCACCCCAGGCACGCGACGCCAAAGCGATTGAAAAAGCAAAGCATACGAACGTACACCAGATCGAGCCGTCTTTGCCAAATAGGGCGTTCGCGCAATGGATGCGCGACCTGGCAGGGACTCAAGCAGAAATCAAGTGGGGGGTGAACGACTGCGGCGAGCAAACCGGAAATCCTGCATTGGACAAGCGCAGGGACTTGCCGATGTGTGTGG
This sequence comes from Bryobacteraceae bacterium, assembly GCA_050010255.1. GTDB lineage: Bacteria > Acidobacteriota > Terriglobia > Bryobacterales > Bryobacteraceae > JBEKLJ01. The sequence continues at coordinate 5,138 of JBEKLJ010000205.1, read as the reverse complement.
AGGCGCAAGTCACTCCTGCTGGGAAGCGCAAATTCTCTGTCGGCCTTTCCGTCGGCACGCTCCACACCGGCGTCAAAACGGGCCCCGCGGGCTTCGCATACGCGGTTATCATTGAACCGGATGGCTCGCTGAAGTGGGTCAAGAGTTTATCTCGATTGCGTGAGGAACTTAGAGCCGTCAAGTAGCTGCCGAATAGCGGCATCAGCAGCGGCGCTCATTTTGCTTGTGGGGCACGGCGCTCCAGTTCCGCAATGCGCTGCTTCACCGCCGCGGCGTCCGGCGCGTGCGGTGACATCTCCAGGTACCTGCGCAGGTGCTCGATCGCACCTCGCTGATCGCCCTCGTCGGCCAGCACTGACCCCAGCAGATTCTCCGCGCGCGGGATTTCGTGGTCCGCATCGAGCTCGATAGCCCGGCGGACGCTTTTCTCGGCAACGTCCAGGCGCCTGAGGTTGTAATTCGCCACGGCGTGGTAGAAGTAGATTCCCGGGAATTCGACCGGATTCAGCTTCAGCGCGCGCTCCGCGATGCCAACCGCATCCTGCGTCCGTCCCTCAGCCAGCGCCAGCCTGGTGAGCTGCAGGTAGGGTTTTACGTACTTGGGGTCTGCTTCGAGCGCTCGCTCGTAGGCGGCCCGCGCCTCCTTGGGCTTCGACTGCTCCATGAAGACCTCTCCCAGACTGCTCCACGCCGGAGCGTAGTCCGGGTAAATGGCGACGGCGCGCTCGAACTCCTCTTGCGCGCGGGCCCACTTCTTCCGTGACAGCGCCGCGGCGCCCTGCCCGTACGCCTTCCTGGCTTCCTCAGGCGCCTTCAGCGTGGTCGCGGAGACCGTGGAACCTTCGTGGTCGCCGAGCCGCTTCAGCACGATCACCGCGCCGTCGCGCAGAGTGACCTCAGCCTCCCGGTAGCCCGCCAGTCTGATCCTGACCGCACACACGTCAGCCGTGGCCCCGTCATAGGTTCGACGGGAGCGCCAATTGACCGCGTACTCCACGGTGCCGTTGCCGAATACGTTGAAAATGCGGCAGCCTGGCACCAACAGGTCCGAAAGCGCGGGAATGATCTGCGGCGTCGTGGGGAGAGGGGTGCCGTCCTCGAGGACTATCTTGGCGTGGAACTGGCCCCACGCTACAGACACGCTCGCCAGCGCTAATGCGCAAACACCGAGCTTCGCAGTTCGTCTCATCGCCTGCTCCCCTCCCGGCCGGGCGTCGCAGTCTCGCCCCGGCACTATCCTACTAGCCCGATCTTCTCACACCGTTCGGAGCGAGGCGCCGCGGGACGAGGCCGCCCGCGTCGCTCCCGCTGCGCTGATTCCCCTGAGACGGCGCCCAGCAGGTCTTGGTTTCCCGCCCGCCGCAGGACCGCTTACCCCCCGAAAACGTGCTCCCTCAGGCTCTCGAGCAGTTGCTCGCGTTCCCCATCCCCGAGCTTCCCGAGCCTCCGAACGATCAGCCGCTTGTCCAGCGTGAACAGCTTCAGCCGCACCAGGCAGGGCACGCGCAGGCCCGCCGAATCCGGATCGCGGATCTCGACGTCGTCCGGCCAGGCCGGGTGCGAGGCCGAAGTAATCATCGCGCATACCGTGTGCCCGGTCTGGCCGTTGAACGCCCGGCTGGACAGAACGACCGCCGGCCGCCGCCGCTGGCCCGGGCGGTCCGTGAACGGAAACGGAACGGCCACCACTTCCCAACGGTCACAGATCACGAAAGGCTTCCTCGTCTTCCGGGCTGGCCCACTCCTCCAGCGTGTTCGAGAGAGCCGCGTGGAAAGCGGCGTCAAACGGCTCCAGCCGGCGCAGCCGCACCGCCCCCTCTTCGAGCTCATAGGCCACCACATCCCCCGGCTGGACCTTCAGCGCCTCGCGGGCCTTCCTGGGGACCGTGATCTGAGACTTGCTTGATAGCTTACTGGTAAGCATCTTGCTGCTTTACATCATACCACATGGGCGGCTGTATGGCACCATGATTAAAATTGACTGAGCTTTACTTGACAGGTTAATGCTCATGTTTTATGCTTGAGGTGTAAGGAGGAATCAGAAGATCATGGCACTGACCAAGTACGACCCCTTCGCTGACGCGGAGTTCCCGAGCGGCGTCCGCCTGTTCCAGGACGCCGTCAACCGCCTGTTCAGCGAGCCTGCGGCCATGCGCCCCTGGGCGCCGCCGGTGGATGTCCTGGAGACCGAGAACGAGCTGGTTCTGAAGGCCGACCTGCCCGACGTCGACCTGAAGGACATCGACATCCAGATCGAGCGCGGCACGCTGTCGATCAAGGGCGAGAGAACCTTCGAGAAGGTCGAGGGCCAGGGTACCGGCTACCATCGCATCGAGCGCAGCTACGGCCACTTCCAGCGCTTCTTCAGCCTGCCGGACACGGTCGAGTCCGACAAGGTCAAGGCGGACTACAAGAACGGCGTGCTGACGGTGACGCTGCCCAAGAAGGAAGTCGCCAAGCCGCGCACCATCAAGGTCGGCGTCTCCGGCGAGTGAAGACGCCCGGGCATCCGCCCAGTTCGCGAGTGGGGCAGGTTGCGGACCTGCCCCCCGCGTGTTCCGCGTGTTGATCCGGGCGGCGCCGGCTCGGCCGTTCCGCGCCTGACCCCGCCGCCACCGTGCCACAATGAGATTTTGGAGGCGCCCCGTTGAACAACCTCAAGACCGTCCTGATGCTAGGGCTGTTGAGCGGCATTCTGCTCCTGGCCGGTGAGTACTTCGGCGGCCGGAACGGCCTGTGGTTGGGCTTAGGGGTGGCCGCCCTGATGAACTTCGCCAGCTACTTCTTCTCCGACAAGATCGCGCTGGCAATGTACGGCGCGCGGCCTGTGACGGAATCCGAGAACGGGGAGGTTTACCGCCGCCTGGCCCCGCTCGTCCAGAGCTTGTGCCAGCGCATGGGCCTGCCCATGCCGAAGCTGTGGCTGATCGCCGAGGATTCTCCCAACGCCTTCGCCACCGGCCGCAATCCGGCGCACGCCTCGGTTGCGGTCACCTCCGGCATTCTGCACCTGCTGGACGATCGCGAGCTGGAAGGGGTGCTGGGCCACGAGCTGGGCCACGTCCGCAACCGGGACATTCTGGTCAGCTCCGTCGCCGCTACGATCGCGGCGGCCATCACCTTTATGGCCCGGATGGCGTTCTGGTTCGGAGGCGCGCGCCGGGACGACAACGAGGAGGGCGGCGGCGCCCTGGGCGGGCTGCTCATGCTGATCCTGGCGCCGCTGGCGGCCATGCTGATCCAGATGGCGATCTCGCGCACGCGGGAGTATGCGGCGGATGCGACCTCGGCCGAGGTGGTCGGCAGCCCCTATCCGCTGATTTCGGGCTTGGAGAAGCTGGAGACCTGGTCCAAGCGCATCCCCATGGAGGCCTCGCCCGCCACCGCGCACATGCTCATCATCAGCCCGTTTTCGGGCGGCTCGGCCATGGCCTCGATCATGCGCGTGTTCTCGACGCACCCGGCCACCGAGCGCCGCATCGCGCGGCTGCGCCAGATGGCGCTGCCCAAGCCGATTTAACTTGCGCACTGTTCAAATAAGCCGAAAGGGCGCCGAGCGACTCGCCTCGGGCCACCCCTGGGTCTTCGCCTCGGACGTCCTCGACCGGGGCGGCGCCGAGCCGGGGGACCCCGTACGGGTGGCTGATCCGAAGGGCCGGCCGCTGGGTACGGCGCACTATAGTTCGGCGTCCCAGATCTGCCTGCGGCTGCTCAGCCGCGAGGCGGAGCCTATCGACCGGGACTTCTACAGGCGCCGCATCGCCGCCGCCGAGGCGCTCCGGCGCCGCGTGGTCTCGGATACCGAGGCCTACCGCGTGGTTTACGGCGAGGCGGACCTGCTGCCGGCGCTCATCATCGATCGCTACGGCGAGTACTTCGTGATGCAGACCCTGGACCAAGGCATGGACCGGGCCAAGCCCGAGGTCCTGGGCGCGCTTCAGGAGCTGTTCGCGCCGCGCGCGGTCGTCGAGCGGAACGACGTGGCCGTGCGCCGCCGCGAGGACCTGCCGCTCACCGCGGGCCTGCTCGCGGGGGAAGCTCCCGGGCCGGTCCAGGTGCGCATCAACGGCCTGGTCTTTCACGCGGACCTGCTTGAGGGCCAGAAGACCGGCGTGTTCCTCGACCAGCGTGAGAATTATGTCGCCGCGGCCCGTTACGCCCGCGGCCGCGCCCTGGACTGCTTCACCTCGACCGGCGGCTTCGCGCTGCACCTGGCGGGGCGGTGCGAACGGGTTGAAGCCATCGACTCCTCGGCGGCGGCGCTCGCCACCGCCGAGCGGAACCGGTGCGCCAACGGGATTGAGAACGTCGAGTTCCGCGAGGCGAACGTGTTCGACCTGCTGCCCGCGCTGGGCTCGAGCGGCCGGACGTACGCGACCATCGTGCTCGACCCTCCGGCCTTCGCCAAGTCGCGCCAGCAGGTCGAGGCCGCCGCGCGCGGCTACAAGGAGATCAACCTGCGTGCGCTCAGGCTGTTGGAGCCGGGCGGGGTGTTGGTGACCTGCTCCTGCTCGCACCACTTGAGCGAGGCCCTGCTGCTGGAGATCGTGGCCGGCGCGGCGCTGGATGCGGGCCGCACCCTGCGGGTCCTGGAGCGGCGCACGCAGGCCCAGGACCACCCCATCCTGCTCACGGTGCCGGAGACGCACTACCTGAAGTGCTTGATCCTGGAGGCGCTGTAGAGCGATCCGCGCCGGGCCTCGTGCGGCCCAGGGTTGCGCTCGGTTCAACCGCCCGTAATGCTCGCGCCCGGCGGGGCCGATGAGTAGGGGGTGAACCCGGAACCAGCGACAGTAGTACTGGACCGTGACGTCCTGCTGGAGCGCATCGGAGGAGACGTCGAGTTCCTTCAGGAGATCGCCGGGCTCTTCCTGGAGGAGTGCCCCAAGCTCGTCTCCGAGATCCATACGGCGATCGCCAGTGGAGATGCCGGGGCGCTGGAGCGCGCTGCTCACACTCTCAAGGGGTCGGTCTCGAACTTCGCCGCCCAACCCGCTTCCGAGGCGGCCCGCCGCCTGGAGATGATCGGCCGCACGGGCCAGTTGCAGGAAGCCCCGGAGGCCTGCGGCGCCCTGGAGACCGAGATCGAACGGTTCACCCTCGCACTGGTGGCGCTGGCCGGCCAACTGGGCGTCCGC
>JBEKLJ010000204.1:0-6155 GCA_050010255.1 Bryobacteraceae bacterium | reverse complement strand
CAGCTCCGCGAGATGTTGCAGGGTGCGGCGACGTTTCAGCCGCGCCGCAGCTTCCAGCAGACGGCCGGCGGTGACGAGGAGGAGAACCATGGTCGCGGTGTCGAAGTACAGCGCGTCTCCGCCGCGTGCGACCTCGACGAGCGAGTACAGGAACGCCGCTCCGGCGCCAGCGGCAACCAGCGTGTCCATACCCAGGCGGCGCTGGCGCAGCTCGCCGAGCATCCCGGTCAGGAAAGGAGGCGCAAGCAGCGCGAAAACCGGCACGCTCGAGCAAACCAGCAAGGCGCGAAGGAAGGAAAGAACGGCGACGGGAGGATGTTCCACCCCGGCGGCTTCCAGCGAATAGAGGAACAGGCTGAGCACCATCGTGATGGCCGCGAAGAAAGCGGCTAACCCGAGTCGCAGAATCAGGCTGCGGTTCTCGCGCCAGCCCGGTTCCAGCGTGCCCCCGTGCCCAAGCACGCTCGCCAGGATCGTGCATCCGGCACAACAGTACACTGGCGTGCCGAATGTTGGAGCGCCCGAGACCGGCGATCCGCACTGCGCGCAAACGGCTTGCTCCACGATCACATTCTAGTGCGGTGCGTCGCGCAGAACGACTTTTATGCTAGGAGGCAGGCGGCGTAGTATACTGGCACGTTTCTGCCATGAAGAACTACCTCGCTGTGGATCTCGGCGCCGAGAGCGGCCGCGTGATGCTGGGGACGGTGACGGATGGGGCCCTGGCCCTGGAGGAACTGCACCGCTTCCCGAACCAGCCGGTGCGGCTTCCGACCGGCCTGTATTGGGACACCCTCCGGCTGTTCCACGAAATCCAGCACGGACTGAGCCTCGCCGGGCGCGAGCGGAAGCTGGCGGCGGAGGGGATCGGCGTCGACACCTGGGGCGTGGATTTCGGCCTGCTGGGGCGCGACGGGGCGCTGGTGGACAACCCGCGCCACTACCGCGATTCGCGCAACAACGGGATGCTCGAGCGGACCTTCGCGGTGGTGCCGCGCGAGCGCGTGTTCGCGCTCACGGGCGTCCAGTTCATGCAGTTGAACTCGCTCTACCAACTCCATGCGCTGAAGCTGGCCGGCTCGCCGGCGCTCGACGTTGCCGAGCGGCTGCTGTTCATGCCGGACCTGCTCAGCTACTTTCTGACCGGCAAGCAGGTGGCGGAGCTGAGCATCGCCAGCACCTCGCAGTTCTACAACCCGGTGGAGAAGCGCTGGGCCACGGAGCTGTTCGAAGAGCTGGGCCTGCCCGCGAAGATCCTTCCCGAGATCGTGCCGCCGGGCACGCGGCTTGGCCCGCTGCTGGCGCACGTCGAGGAGGCGACCGGCCTCGCCGGCGCGCCGGTCTACGCCACCTGCGGGCACGATACGGCGGCGGCGGTGGCGGCGGTGCCGGCCGAGGGAGAGGGCTGGTGCTACATCAGCTCGGGCACCTGGTCGTTGATGGGCGTGGAGCTGGCCGAGCCGGTGGTCAACGAGCGCTCGCTCGCATTGAACTTCACCAACGAGATCGGCTTCGGAGGCTCGGTCCGGTTCCTGAAGAACATCGCGGGGCTGTGGCTGCTACAGGAATGCCGGCGGGCCTGGGCGCTCGAGGGGAAAGAGTACAGTTACGCCGAGCTGGCGCAGATGGCGGCGGCGGCGAGGCCGTTCACGGCCATCCTCGACCCGGACGCATTCCTGGAGCCCGGCGGCATGCCGCGCCAGATCGGCGATTACTGCCGCGCGCACGGCGAGCGGCCTCCGGAAACGCCCGCCGAGTTCTGCCGGGCGATCCTAGAAAGCCTGGCGCTGCGCTACCGGCAGGTGCTGGAGAGCCTTGAAGCCGTCCTGGGCCGCAAGCTGGGCGTCATCCACATCGTGGGCGGCGGGTCGAAGAACACGGTGCTGAACCAGTTCGTGGCCGACGCGACCGGGCGCACCGTGCTGGCCGGGCCGGCCGAGGCGACGGCGATCGGCAATATCATGGTCCAGGCGATCGGCTCCGGCGCCGTGCCGGGGCTGGGCGAGGCGCGGCGCCTGATACGGCAGTCGTTCCCGCTCGACACCTTCGAGGCGCGTCCCGAAGCCGACTGGGACGCGGCCTACGCGCGGTTTGAGGCGCTGCGGGGTTAGCCCGCGACGCTAGGCGCTCCGCTGGGCCATGGGGACGAAATCGCGGCGCGGGCTGCCGAGGTAGAGCTGGCGCGGGCGCGCGATCTTCTGGGCCGAATCCTGGAGCAGCTCCTGCCACTGTGCCAGCCAGCCCGACGTGCGCGGGATGGCGAACAGCACGGTGAACATGGCGGGACGGAAGCCCATGGCCTCGTAGATGATGCCCGAGTAGAAATCGACGTTGGGGTAGAGCTTGCGCTTGACGAAGTACTCGTCCTCGAGTGCGATCCGCTCCAGCTCCAGTGCGATATCGATCTTCGGGTTCCGCCCGGTCACCTCGAACACTTCGTTGGCGATGCGCGCGATGATGCGGGCGCGCGGATCGTAGTTCTTGTAGACGCGGTGGCCGAAGCCCATCAGCTTGCACTCGCCGGCCTTGACACGCGCGATGAAGGCGGGGATCTTGTCCTTCGAGCCGATCTCATCGAGCATGATCAGCACTTCCTCGTTCGCTCCGCCGTGCAGCGGCCCGGACAGGGCGGCGGCCGCGCCGGCGGTGCTCAAGTAGGGATCGGCGTGCGAGCTGCCGACGCTGCGCATGGCGTTGGCCGAGCAGTTCTGCTCGTGATCGGCGTGGAGGATGAACAGCACGTCCAGGGCGCGGGCCAGCACCGGGCTGGGCCGGAACTTCAGCTCGGTCTTCTTCCAGAGCATGTTCATGAAGTTCTCGGTGTAGCTGAGATCGTTGTCGGGATAAACGTAGGGCAGGCCCAGGCTGTGGCGGTAAGCGTAGGCGGCGATGGTTGGCATCTTCCCGATCAAGCGGCAGATTTCGAGATGCCGCACCTTCGGGTCCTGGATGTTACGGGCCTCCGGATAGAGGGTGGAAAGCGCTGCCACCGTGCTCGCCAGCACCGCCATCGGATGCGCGTCGTAGTGGAACCCCTCCAGGACCTTCTTGATGTTCTCGTGGAGCAGCGTGTGCTGTGTGATCTCCTGGGCCCACTCGTCGAGCTGTGCTCGCGACGGCAGCTCGCCGTTCAGGACCAGATAGGCGACCTCGAGATAGGTGCAGCTCTCCGCGAGCTGGTCGATGGGGTAGCCGCGGTAGAGCAGGATGCCCTTGTCGCCGTCGATGAAGGTGATACGGCTCTCGCAGGATGCCGTATTCATGAAGGCCGGGTCGTAGGACAACATTCCGAAGTCCTCCGGACCGGTCTTGATTTGCCGCAGATCCATGGCGCGGATGGCGCCGTTCTTGATCGGGATCGTGTAGGAAGTCGATGTCCTGTTGTCGACTATGGTGAGACTGTCCTCAGGCATGGCCTCTCCTTTTCCCTGGCTCAGTGCTGCCGCGCCACGCACGCCCGCCGAGGAGCGCATCAGCCCTGATCGGCGGCTAGCCGGTCAGCACCTGTTAGCATTGACTACAGCAAGCATCCATGAGCGCAGCGGGTATTATAAGCCCCGTTGGCCCCTCCCGTAAAGGTCACGCCGTCATCACGCATCTACGCTGCCTCGGGCAGCCAGCGAAATGCCGTTACTGCCCGGAGAAGAACGCTGACGGGGGCGGCGGCAGGGGGCTCAACTAATCGTCTTCGTTATGCCACTCGGGCGCGGCAATGATCTGGTGCAGCTCGCTGTGGTCGAGCCAGTTCAGATGGCAGTTTGAGCAGGAATCGATCGCGACCCGGCCCGGCCCCGCATAGGGGTGCGTGTCCATGCGTTCCCCGCATTGCGGGCAGACGACGACTCGCTTTAGGTCCCTTTTGTCGAAGCCGTGCGGCGACTCTGGCGGTTGCGTGCGGCGGGCCCGCAGGATGATGATGATCTCGACAAAGATCTCCATCGTGACCAGCACGCCCCGGCACCGCTCGCAGTAGAGCAGCGGCCGGCCGCTGAGCATGGCTTCGGCCAGAGGAATCGCGCAGATTGGGCACTTGAGCTCCGATTTACCGTCCAGCACGCATACGCCGTCCACCTCCGGCTCGGGAAAGTGGAGGCTGCCGCAGTAGTCGCAGGCCAGGCACTCTTTGCCGATGTCCAGCCGCATGGCCGCGCCGCAGTTGGGGCAGTTCATGGTGTTGTCCGAGCCATTCTAACTCCAACCCCGCCCGGGTTTATAATCACTGGCGATGCTGCTTGAGCTGATGGTCGAGAACTACGCCGTCATCGAGCGGTTGAGGGTCCGTTTCCAGGAGGGTCTGAACCTGCTCACTGGCGAGACGGGCAGCGGCAAGTCCATCGTGGTGGATGCGCTGGGGCTGCTGTTCGGCGGGCGGGCCTCCCCGGACTCGGTTCGTACCGGGGCCGAGCGCGCCCGCATCTCGGGTCTCTTCCAGATCCCCGCGGACAGGGCCTTCGCCCGCCTGCTCGCCGCCGCCGGCATCGAGGCCGAAGACGGCGAGCTGCTCCTGGAGCGCGAGATCTCCCCCGAAGGCAAATCCCGCGCCTTCGCCGGCAGCCGCCCCATCACGGCCGGGCTGCTGCGCGAGATGGCGCCCTACCTGGGCGATATCCACGGCCAGCACGATCAGCAACTGCTGTTCTCGACCAGCGCCCAGCTCGACATGCTCGACACCTTCGGCGGCATGACCGAACTGGCGAGCGAGACCGCCGGGCACTACCGGCAATGGCGCGCGGTGTCGGGCGAGTTGGAGGAGCTTGAGCGCAGCGAGCAGGAAAAGCTGCGCCTTCTCGACCTGTGGCAGTTCCAGCGCCAGGAAATCGAAACCGTGGCGCCGAAGCCGGGCGAGGACGCCGCGCTCGAGCAGGAGCGGCGCGTGCTCCAGAACACGGCGCGCCTGCAGGAGACGGCGGCCGCCGTCTACGGCGCGCTCTACGATGCGCCCGAATCCGCGCTGACCCAGCTCCGCGCGGCCTCGCGCCGCCTGGACGAGCTCTGCCGCATCGACCCGCGCCTGGAAGCCGCGCGCGAGACGCTGACTCCCTCCATCCTGGCCGTCGAGGAGGCGGCCTACGCCGTTCGCGATTACCTCTCCCACCTGGAAGCCGACCCGGCGCGCCTGGAGGAGGTCGAGTCCCGCCTGGCCGCGCTGGACCGGCTCAAGCGCAAGTACGGCGCGACCACCGAGGGAATCCTCGCGTTTTGGGAGGAGGTACGCCGGCACATTGAGTCCGTCGAAACCGCGGGCGAGCGCAAGGCCGCACTGGAGAAGGAGCGCCAGCGCCTGGCCGCCGAGTTCGAGAAGGCCGCGGCCAGCCTCTCGGCCCGGCGCAAGGAGGCCGGACGCCGCCTGGAGAAGCGGGTCGAGACCGAGCTGGCCTCGCTGGCCATGGAGCGGACGAAGTTTGAGGCCGTGCTCGCCAGCGCGGCGTGGTCGGAGAGCGGCATCGACGCCGCCCAGTTCCTGGTCTCGCCGAACGTCGGCGAGGAGTTACGCCCGCTCGAGAAGGTCGCCTCGGGCGGCGAGATCTCGCGCATCGCCCTGGCGCTCAAGACGTGCATCGCCGCCTCCACCGGGCGCCGCGCTTCGGCCGCGCCGCGCACGCTCGTCTTCGACGAGGTGGACGCCGGCATCGGCGGGCGCGCCGCCGAAACCGTCGGCCGGCGGCTCAGGCAGCTCGGCGCGTCGCACCAAGTGCTCTGCGTCACCCACCTGCCGCAGATCGCCGGCTTCGCCGACCATCATTTCTACGTCGAGAAGAAGGAATCGGGCGGGCGCACCGTCGCCACCATCGAGGAGCTGAAGGGGGAGGCGCGGACGCGCGAGATCGGCCGCATGCTCTCGGGCGAGCGCCTCACGCGCGAGGCGCTCAAGCACGCCGAACAGTTGATCAAGACCGGCGCGGAAGAATAGCGGCGCTGTTACGACGCGCATCCGGAACCGCGCCGCGACCGTAACGGAGCGGAGTAGTTGTGGGTGAGAGCGGCGCGCGGTGGCGCGCGCGAGACGTCGGCTGAAGCCGACGCTGCAGGCTAAAGTGTCAAGTTCCATGACATCCTTGACACATTGTTCCATGACATCCTTGACAGGCAGGGTGCCGACGCAAGCGGGAGGCAGCCGGGGGTCTCAGGGGGCTTGCTCCCCTGGCGAAGTATGA
>JBEKLJ010000203.1:0-6260 GCA_050010255.1 Bryobacteraceae bacterium | reverse complement strand
ATCCCCGGCTGCCTTATCGACGGGCAAAGACTCGCCGGTGAGCGCCGACTCGCGCACGTGCAGGTCCTTTACGTCGAGTAGGCGGGCGTCCGCCGGCACAAGATCTCCCGCGTTGAGCCGAATGATATCCCCTGGGACCAGTTCCGCGACCGGCAGCTCCTGTTCTCGCCCGTCCCGCACAACGGCAGCAGTTGTGGCAACCTGCTTCCGAATCGCCTCCACCGCGTGCCGCGCCTGGAACTCCATGAAGAAGTTCAGCAGCACGCTGAGCAGGACGATCGCGATGATGATCACGCCGCCGACCGGGTCACCCAGCACGATAGATACGGCGCTGGCCGCGATAAGGATGATGACGAGGGGATTGGCGAAGAGGCGCAGGAAACTGACCAGCGTAGCGAAGCGCGATTCCCGCACCAGGCTGTTCGGGCCATGGAGACGCAATCGCCGTTTGGCTTCGTCGGAGGTCAGCCCGGCCGGAGTCGCCTGCAGCAGTTCCAGCAGGTCCCGCAGCGGCGTGTCCCAAGGCGTGTCTAAAGGCGTTGCTCGTGCTGCCATGTGCATCCGGGCTAGCTGGTGAGAGATTACAACCGAAAGACGATTGCGCGCTACTTCGTCACACGGACCAGGACATCGTCAAAAATGAACTTCCGGTCTTGAGAATACCAGACGACTTCGATCGAATCGCTCCTGTTCGGCAGGCGGATCAGCTCGACGCTGCCCCTCGTGCCGTCGCTGGCGGCCCAGGGAAAGCGCATATTGCCGGCGCGCGCGGGTCCCTGGAAGCTGAATCGAACGTCCGGTTTCAGCCCGCTCGATCTCGGCGCCCGATATCGACCAGCCAGAGTCCCCTGAAGTACGCCCCCGTTCTCGGAGAGTGACAGCGCCACGGATTCCGGCGGGAAGGGCGAGCCCGACGGCGAGGTCCGCCCAAACGTCCATTGACCCGAAAGCGACGGCGCCGCGACTGCGGGCTGCGCCGCCGGTTCCACTCTGGCGGGAGGCGGGGCCGTGTTCGCGAGTGGCGCGGGCCTGCTTGCCGGCGGCCTCGCCACGGACTCCGGGCTAGCCGGGACCGCGGCGTTGCCCGCCAGCGGCTCAGGCCTGCTCGTTGCCGGGGCCGGGGTAGAAAGGGTTGGAGGCGGAGGCTGAACCGCCTGGGCTACCGGCCTGCTGGCCGCAGCCGGGGGCGGCGCCGTTGAAGCCGGCGCGGGTGGCGGCAGCGGCCGCCCCCGCACGGCGGCAGCAGCGGTACTGGGGGACGACGGCGCATTCCTCGCGGCAGCGGTCTCGGAGCGAGGCGAGGGGGCTGGGCGTGCAATCGCGGCCTGCATGGGCGCTCGGGTGCTGGCACGGTCCGGCAAGCTCCGGGGCGGCGTCACCGCGGGCGGCAACGGCTTGGCGATCGCAGGTTGCACCGCTGCGGCGCGGGATGTCGGAGCAGACGCGCCCGGACTCGCACCGCCCCTCTGCGCACCGCTTCCGGCACGCGCGCTCACAGAGGTTCTTTCCTGAGCAGCCGGACGCGCCGGTTCGGGCCTCGCCGCCGGTGCGGGAAGTTGCTCGGCCGCCACCTGGGCCGGCACGGCGCCGCCAGAGCCCAGCTCACCGACAAACGCCCAGTGCTGCTGTAGCTTGGAGCCATCCTGCAGCAGCACCGAGATGCGGACTGTCACGACCTCTGAACGCCGTGCGTAACTGATGGAGCCACCTCGCAGGAACTCCGCATCCATCGGGAGGATGTGCAGGCGAGGCCCATCGCTGATCTCGAGAGTCCCGCTCCGAGCCAGACGCAAGGCCGGCAAGTTCCCATCCCAGGCGATCTCGAGCTGTCCGTTCCGGTCGGTCGCATGTAATTCGAGACCGGCCACCGCTGGCGCCGGCCGCTGCGGCCACCAGTAGACCCTTGAAAAATAGCCCGCCGAGGCGGCAGCCACCAGGAACAGTGCCGCGGCCACAGCCCAGCGCCAGCGCTCTTTCATCACGGGCTTTGGCGCCACCGCGGCGGGCTGCGACGCCACCGTGGCGGCGGGCTTCGGCGTCACCGCGGCGGCGGCCGGCCGATTGCGGTATGGGACGGGCTGCGGCGCGGCAGCGGCGCCCGGGGCCGGCTGCGCGCGTTCAGTCCGAACCGCCCCGGCCGGAGCCAACGCGGCCTCAGCAGCCGGCGCCGAGCGGCGCATTGTGCCGTCCGCCTCCCTGGCGAATAAGCCCACTTGGGTGGGCCTCATGGCAGAGGGCCTCAGGACAAACGCCACCTGCCACGGCTTCGGGAAGAACCTATCGTGAATCTCGATGTCCGCGTCGGCGAACGAGATCTCGCTGCGGGTATGGGAATGGTACCAACCGACCACGGCCATTCCGGCGAAATCCGGTTCGTGCCTCGGGACCTGCAGCAGGGCCGCCAGACGCGAGTAATCAGTGACGGAGAGCTTGAAGGAAGGGCCATAGGCGTGTTCGCACGGCAAAGGACGAGCCGCCTGGATCAGGATCCGCGAGCCGTCGTAAGAGCCGTACAGAACACCGCCGGTCTCCGCTCCGCCGTGCGGCACGGAGTAGAAGACCTGTTCAACATCCGCGAGTATCTGTTCGAGGACGGCGCGCGAGCACTCAATCCCCAAGCGGGAGTTGGGCCCTCCGCGCGACTGCGCCTCGTTCAGGTTCAGCTGCTCCATCCGGCACTGCCCAGGCGGCCCCAGGCCGCTCCCACTCCTGCCCGTGCGGCAGGGCGCGCCAATCAGTCTCCGGCAAACGCGGCCATGACGCGGCTCTGCACCCGATCGGTCTCCACACCGCGGCCGGCCAGTGCCAGGAACTTCTGATTGTTATAGCGCACATCCGTGTAGTCGGGGATTACATTCCGCTCAAAAGAGCGCCGCAACGCCACGATGCCTTCATCAAGCCCCAGAATACACCGAAAGCCCAGCCGGTCGTGGATTCTCCGGAATGAAACCCGGTAGTTCCGGCGGTCCGTGTTGTCGACGTTCAGAACGCGGGCCTCCGGGAAGACCCTGCGAATCTTCTCGGCGACCTCGGTCAGAGTATGGTTCAAGCGGGAATCACCCAGGTTGAAGATTTCGCCGCTGACCAGCGCGAGGGGCGCCTTCAGGATCAGCAGGATGCCATCCGCGACGTCGCGGACATGGATGAACGGACGCCACTGCCCGCCGTTGTAGATGGTGATGAGCCGGCGGTGGTAGGCCTCGGCTGCGAGCAGATTGACCACCAGGTCGAAGCGCGGCCGGTACCCGTCTCCGAACACCGTCGCCAGCCGCAGGACCACCGGGTGGAAATTGGCGGCGCGCGCCTCCAGCAGCACTTTTTCCGAATCCACCTTGGTCTGGGCGTACAACGAGATCGGGTTGACCGCCGAATGCTCATCCGCGAGGTGATCGCTCGCCCCGTAGACGCTGCAACTGGAGGCGAAGACGAAGCGCTCGACACCGTTGCCCTTCGCAATCTCGATCATCATCCGGGTGGCAGCGTAATTCACTTCCAGGGCCGTGTGCCGATCCTGCTCGCAGGCCCCGTCGCCGACGATGGCAGCCAGGTGGACCACGGATTTCACTCCGCGCATGGCACTCACAACGCTCTGGATGTCGCGGCAGTCTCCAGCCATCAGCTCAAAGCCAGGGTGATTGAGCAGGTCGCGGATCGCGAAGTCGCCGTACACCAGGCTGTCGAGCACTCTGACCGTCTCGCCCGCCTTCAGCAGCTTGCGGCACAGGAACGATCCGATGTACCCTGCTCCACCCACGACCAAGACCGGCGCCTGCTTGGAGAACGCGCGGGCGCCAGGCACAGGCTCCAGGGCGGCATCCGCCACGAACCAAGCTTTCAACCAGCGAGCGCCCACCGTTCCGCAACTGACCAGGATGCCGAAAATCAGAACCGAACTTCGGGGCATGATGTCGGTTCGGCAGAACAGGAAGTTGAGGAACAGGAATAGCAGAATGGCCGTCCCCGAGCCGCGGAGCACCACCAGCCACTTGTACCGACCCACATATGCGCGCGACCGCGTATACAAACCGTTGAAGAGGAACACCAGCGGGAAGACCAGCGACAGCGGCAGGAATCGTCCGACGTAGTAGCTCTCGAGGGTCCGGGTGAGCGTGATCATCTCTTCCCAATCGACCCGCGTGGCCTGCCACAGGAAGGTGCCGATGAGCGACACCACCGCGGAGGCCTGGACGATGGCCAGATCGGCCAGCATCCGCGGGAGAGCCTGCTTCTTGTTGAAGCTATCGAGGCATTCAAGCATGTTCGGCAGCGCTTAGCATGGATGAAGCCGGCAGTGGAGCCGCCGGCGCCGCGTCCCGGTTGTCAGCGCACGCCCAGGCTGCGCGGCGCGGGTCCGGCATCGCCTCCCTGACCGTCAGGGCGACCCTGACGACCGTCTCCAGCGGGAGAGCGTGGTAAATGGGCAGGCTGAGGATTCCCTCCGCCAGCAGCTCGGTCCGCCGCAGGCTTCCCCGCACGGATGCGGAAAAGGCCCGATAGAGTCCCTGCTGGTGCACGGCGGGGGAGAAGTAGGTCTTGGTCTCGATGTTCTCCGCGAGCAGCGCGGCACGCAGCTCATCGCGGGAGATCCCGCAGGCGCCGGCGTCGATGTGGACGGAGAAGTCTTTATAGCTGCTGACATTGCCGGGCCGCACCACCTGGAACCCGACTCCCCTCAGCGAACGGAGGAGCCTGGCATACTGTGCCGCGATGAGGTTGTGACGTTCCACCTTGGCGTCCACCATCCGCAAGCCGGCCAGACCGACCGCCGCATTGAACTCGGTCATGCGCGAGTTCAGGCCGAGCAGCTCGGGGTCATAACTGCCCGCATCGCCGTAGTTGCGTCCCGAGCGGACGCGTTTGGCGAGGGCCGCGTCGTCGGTCGTCACCAGCCCGCCTTCTCCGGCGACCAGCAGCTTGGTCGGGGAGAGCGAGAAGACCTCGGCGTCACCGAACTGCCCTACCGGCCGTCCCTGGTACTCGCTCCCGAAGGCGTGCGCGGCATCGAAAACGAGCTTCAGCCGATTCCGGGACGCAATCCGGCTCAGCGTCCCGATCTCGCACGGATTGCCGTAAATGTGCACTCCCAGGATCGCGACCGTGCGCGAGGTGATCTTCCGCTCAACGTCCTCCGGGCAGATGGTCCACGTCTCCGGGTCGCAATCGGCGAACACGGGGCGGAGGCGGCTCCAGACGGCCGAGTGCGCTGTCGCGAAAAAGGTGAAGCTCGGGAGAATCACCTCCCCTTCGACTCCGAGCGCTTTGAAAACCAGCATCAGGCCGCAGGTGCAACTGGAGACCGCCACGCAATGCCGGACGCCGAGCCGTTCGGCTACCGCCGCTTCGAACCGGGCGACAATGCGTGAATTGGTGATCATTCCCTGACGGTAGGCCGGCGCATAGAGGGCCAGGACCTCCCCGAGCGGGGGCAGCGTGGGAGCGATGAAGCGGAATGGCTCCGGAACGGCGGGCGGCCGGACGCCGCCGCTCGCGGGGGCCCGGTCAAGAGTTGCTGCAAGGGCTTCGGTCATTGGTTTTCTCATGACTCCGAAAGCGGTTACTCGCAAGCCGCACGTGTTCGGGAATTGAGATAGGGCTCGCCGGGTTCTCTGGCGCGAATGACTCTTGCGGGCGTGCCGTAGGCGACCACTCTGGGCGGCATGTTCTCGAGCACGGTCGCGCCGGCGCCGATCACGGTGTGCTCGCCGATCTCGACGCCGTGAATGATGTTGGCGCCCTGGCAGAGGGCGGCGAACGCGCCGATGCGCACGTTGCCGCCGGTCGAAGCATTGGGAAGCAGGCCCGAGAAGTCTCCCATCACGCTGCCGTGGTCCAGAGAGGCGTTGGTGTTGACCACACAGAACTCGCCCACGCGGGCGTTCGGGTTAATGACAGCACCGGCCATGACAACGCTGCCCCGGCCGATGGTTGCGTTCCGGCCGATCTGCGCCGACGGGTGAACGGCGGTGACGAACGCGAAACCCGGCAGCAGGGCATTCAGCGCATTCACTACGCGATGGCGGGTCCAGTTGTCTCCGATCGCGATGATCCCGCCGGCGATTTCGCGTTCCCGAACGATGCCGGGCAGGTCCGATTCCGTTCCCAGGATCTCGTACCCCATCAAATGCCCCTTCACGGAGCGGTCGATCAGGCCCGCAATGCGGTAGATGCCCTGCCGTTCCAGGATGTCGATCACCACGTCGGCGTGCCCGGAAGCGCCGACCACGACGACGTCTCTCATCGCGCCGCCTCCGCGCCTCCGT
>JBEKLJ010000202.1:0-6264 GCA_050010255.1 Bryobacteraceae bacterium | reverse complement strand
AGATTCAAGGCGCGCGACGGGGTGAGCCCGCAGGCGTACTTGAACAGTACGTCGAGGACTCACCCCGAGCGCAACGCAGAAGATACCGGCCTCCCGCAAGCCGCAGCCGAAGGCGTGTGAGACGATCGGGCTAGGCTAGCCTGGACTCCCCGCGCACCCTCCCGCTGGCAGTCTCCCGCCGTTTGTGGTATTTTATTCAGTGTGGTGAATATTTAATCAATGAAGAGACCCGTCGGCATTGTCGGTTTCCGAGGCTACAGCGGCGCTGAGTTGGTGCGCATCCTCGAGCGCCACCCCCACGTCACGCCGGTGCTCATGGAGCACCGCGCCGATCCGGACGCGCCGCCATTCGGCTGGCGCCCGCACCCCCGGATCGCCTGCACGCCCGAGGCTGTGGCGGCCGAGGGGCTGGCCGCCGTGTTCCTGGCCACGCCCGCCGAGGTCTCCATGGAACTCGCCCCCGCGATGCTTGCCGCCGGGGCGAAGGTAATCGACCTGAGCGGCGCGTTCCGCTTGCGCACGCCGGAGGTATACGCGCGCTGGTACAACGAGCCGCACACGGCGCCCGCGCTGCTGGCCGAGGCCGCCTACGGCCTGCCGGAGTTCTGCCGCTCGCAAATCGCCGCGGGCCGGCTGGTCGCCAACCCCGGCTGCTATCCGACGGCGGCGAACTTGGCTATCCGTCCCCTGATCGCGGCTGGCATGGTGGACCGGACGGCGGGCCTGGTCTGCGATGCTAAGTCCGGGGTCAGCGGCGCCGGCCGCAAGCCGACTCTGAAAACGAGTTTTAGCGAGGTCGTCGAAAACTTCTCGGCCTATTCAATCTTCGATCACAGACATACTCCGGAAATTCTACAGAATTCCGGTCTGGATGAAGGCGAATTAACCTTCACCGCGCACTTGCTGCCGCTGGACCGGGGCATCCTGGAGACGATCTACTTCCGCACCCGCGCGACACGTGCTGAAGACCTCCTGGCGGTCTATGCCGACCAGTATCGTGACGAGCCGTTCGTCCGCCTCTATCCACCCGGCCAGGTGCCGGACCTCCGTGCGGTCCAGCGCACGAATTACTGTGGCATTGGGGTCAGGCTGGATGCGGGAACGGGCCGGGCGGTGGTCGTGAGCGCAATCGACAACTTGGTCAAGGGCGCCGCCGGCCAAGCCGTTCAGAACATGAATCTTGTCCTGGGCCTGGAGGAGACGGAGGCGCTGCTGTGAAGGCCTTGGTGAAGCTCGGTGGCACGCTCCTCGACAGCCTGGACTCGCGCCGCAGGCTGGCCCTGGGGCTGGCCGCATCCGCTGCCGCCGGAACTAGCTTGGTGGTGGTGCACGGCGGCGGCAGGCAGATGACGCGGTTCCTGGCCGAGCGCGGGATCGAAAGCCGCTTCGTCCACGGCCTGCGCGTGACCACGCCGGAGACCATCGACGCCGTGTTGAAGGTCTTGGCCGGCAGCGTTAACCACGAGCTGGTCGCCGAGCTGGTGGCCGCCGGAGCACGCGCCGTGGGCTTGAGCGGCATCGATGCTTCGCTGACCGAGGCCGAGTTTCTGGACCCTGAGCTGGGCGCCGTCGGCCGCGTCGTCCGGTCCAACCCCGAGTTGCTCGACCTGCTGGTCTCGAACGGCTATGTTCCGGTGGTCGCCTGCGTCGCGGGCGACCGCCAGGGCCGCGTCTACAACGTGAACGCCGACCAGATGGCGGTGGCCTGCGCCGCTGCGTTCCGGGCCGAAACATTGCTGTTTCTGACGGATGTGCCGGGCGTCCTGGACGGCGATCACCGCCTCATCCCCCGCCTCACCGCCGCCGAGGCGCAGGCGCTCATCCGGGAAGGCATCGCCACCGCTGGGATGCAGGCCAAGCTGAGTGCGGCTATCGACGCTCTAAAAAATGGTGTTCGCCAAATCGCGGTCACAGCCGGCGCCGAGCCCGACGGCATCGCCCGCATGCTGGCCGGGGAGTCCATCGGAACCCGCATCATTCAGGGGAGCCCGACGCATGACTAGGACTCCTACGGGTACTACGGCTACAATCCCCGCAGCGGGACCAATGGAGCTCCGGGTCGAGAAGGCATCAATGGCCGATATTCCGGCTCTTCTGGCCCTCGTCAATGCGAATGCGGCACGCGGGATCATGCTTCCGCGAACCGAGTTCGAAATGGCAGAGAACCTTCGTGATTTCAGCGTGATACGTGTTGAGAATGGGGTCGTTGGCTGCGCAGCGCTGCATTTCTACACACCGACCTCTGCCGAGGTCCGTTCGCTGGCCATAGACCCGGCCTTCCAGGGCCGCGGCGCTGGCAAGAAGCTCGTCGAGGCGCTCGAGGGTGAGGCGCAAGCTTTTGGTTTGCAGTCGCTTTTTGCCTTCACCTACATTCCGGAATTCTTTCGGAAGCTGGGCTTCGCAGAGATCGAACGAGGTGCCCTCCCCCTAAAGGCGTGGAAGGACTGCCTGCGCTGCCCCAAGTTCCAGTGTTGCGACGAAATAGCGGTCATTAAGTACTTCGTGGCCTCCAGTACGGGGGTGTCTGACACCCCCGTATGCAGGTATGAGCCTTTTGACGATTCCGTTCCATCTGAGGCCGTCCGCCTGCCCATCCCCCGACCTCCACACTGATACTGCTGGACATCCCTGGTTCTGGTTGAAGCCGTCGGTCGAGAATGAATGCCCGCAAAAAAGACCCGGTCTTCTGAGCCGATAAGTGGCTGAATTACTTGGTGTCGTTTGTATAATTTAGTGCGGAGAGCGACATGAAGGCTCTGACGGTGGGCGTCAAGGACTCGACAGGCAGGATCTTGTGCTGCACTATCTTCCGCCCCGGGGGCAAGAAGCTGCTGGCCAAGGGGCACATGTTGAGTGAGGAGGACGTGCGGCTGCTGGAGACCGAAGGCATGGTCCAGGTCTGGGTGACCCAGCTCGAGGAGGGCGAAGTCGGCGAGGACAATGCCGTCATGCAGGTCGCCACCGAGATGGGCTGCGGGGCGCTGGAGATCCGCCTGGCCGCGGGCGGCCGGGCCAATCTGACGGCCACCGAAGACTGCTGCGTCCTGGTTGACGACGAGCTGCTGCGGCAGATCAATTGCACTGCGTCAATCGTGATCGCCACGCTGCCCAACTTTGCCCACGCCAAGGCGGGCCAGCGCATCGCCACGGTGAAGAGCGCGCCGTTCGCGGTCGCCCGGGCTCAGCTCGAGGCGGTGCTGATGATTCTGCGCGAGCGCGGGCCGATCCTGCAGGCGCGGCCCATCCGCAACCCGTCGGTGGGCGTGCTGTATTCGGATCCGCTCAACGGCGAGCGGGCGCGACAGTTGTTCGAGAGCATCATGCGCCAGCGGCTGGAGCGCTTCGGCGTGAGTTCCACATACGTGCTGGCGGTGGTGGAGGATGAGGCACAGGTGGGGCGCGCCTTGCAGCACCTGGCGCGCAACCGGCCAACGACGATCCTGGTGGCCTCGACGACGGCGCCGGCGGGTCCCGAGGACGTGGTCGGCCGCGCACTGGCCCATATCGGGTGCCATCTGGAGCGGTTCCTGGCCCCGGTTGAACCGGGCAATCTGCTTCTGCTGGCTTACAAGGACGAAATCCCGATTGTCTCGGCGCCGGGCTGCTTCCGTTCGGCCAAGCCCAACGTGGTGGATCTGATTCTCCCGCCGATGCTGGCGCGCTATCGCGTGTCGGGTTGGGAAGTGGCCTGCCTCGGGCACGGAGGCCTCTTGGCCTAATAAGCTCCTCCATTACCTCAGGCCGTCGCCTCCGAGCGGCCTGTGGGTGCTCCTCCAGCCGGGCGTCTCCCCGACGCCCGGCTCTTTTTAGCTATCAGCTTCCAGCTTTCAGCTTCCAGACGAAAGCTCGTAGCTGGTAGCTGGAAGCTGAAAGCTGGAAGCTGATAGCTGAAAGCCGATGCCTCTGATATCCTAGATCCTCGGCATGTTGATCGAATGGGTAGGAGGGGCCATGTGCGCCGCTGCCGGAGTGATGGCCTACGGCGTGCGCGGCCGCTCGTCGCGGCTGTTTGGCCCTTCGGTGTGGCGGGGCATCGCCGACCGGCCGGCCATCGCGCTGACCTTCGACGACGGGCCGAGTGAGTCCACCCCGGAGCTTCTGGAACTGCTGGGGCGGCACGGCGTCCGCGCGACGTTCTTCCAGTGCGGCACGCAGGTGCGGCGGCTGCCCGAGGTGGCGCGGGAGGTCGCCGGCGCCGGCCACGAGATCGGAAACCATGGCCACACCCACGCGCGGCTCTACCTGCGGTCGCCGGGCGCCGTTCGCGACGAGGTCTTCCGCGCCCAAGCGGCCATCTCGGAGGTCACCGGGTTCCGTCCGGCGCTGTTCCGTCCCCCATACGGCGCGCGCTGGTTCGGGCTCCGGACGGCGCAGAAGGAACTGGGCCTGCTGGGCGTCATGTGGACCGCGATCGGGAGGGATTGGAAGCTGCCGGCCCAGGCCGTGGCCGCGCGCCTGTCCCGCGCGGCCGCCAACGGCGCGATTTTCTGCCTGCACGATGGCCGCGAGGCCGCCAGCCACCCCGATGTCAGCGCCGCCATCGGCGCCGTCGGCCGGCTCGTCCCCGAGCTCCAGGACCTGGGGTACCATTTTGAGAGCGTGAGCGAAATCCTATGTCCGAAGAATTGACCCGGAAGA
The DNA here is from genome assembly GCA_050010255.1 of Bryobacteraceae bacterium. Taxonomy (GTDB): domain Bacteria; phylum Acidobacteriota; class Terriglobia; order Bryobacterales; family Bryobacteraceae; genus JBEKLJ01. The sequence continues at coordinate 1,626 of JBEKLJ010000202.1, read as the reverse complement.
TCCTGAATGTGATCGCCGAGAGCCAGAAGCTCGCACCGGAGAAGGTGACCATCGACAGCACGTTCGAGGAGCTGGGGATCGATTCGCTGGACGGCGTGAACATCCTCTTCGCGCTGGAGAACGAGTTCAACATCAGCATCCCGGACGAGGGCGTGCAGAGCATCCGCACGGTGCGGCAGATGGTCGAGGCGCTCGAGAAGCTGTTCGCCGGCGGCGGGGCCAGCGCCGTGCTGGCGCAGGGTTAGGCTCCACCCCAGCGGCCGCCCGAGAGGTCATCCGAACAAGCATGGCAGACCACCGCGTAGTCGTTACTGGGGTGGGAGTGCTCTCCGCGCTCGGGCACGACGTGCCGGAGTTCTGGCAAGCGCTCATCCAGGGCCGTTCCGGGATTGGCCCGATTCAGTTGGTGGACACCTCCAGCCTGCGGTTCTCCAACGGCGCCGAGGTCCACCAATACGACCCCGCGGCGCACTTTCGGAACAAGGAGGCCGACCTGCTGGACCGCTTCGCGCAATTCGCCGTAGTGGCGGCGCGCGAGGCGGTCCGGGATTCCGGCATCGAATGGACGACGGAGCTTCGCGAGCGCTCGGCGATCGTGACCGGCTCGTGCATGGGCGGCCAGTCAACCGAGGACGAAGGTTTCCAGGACCTCTACCTGCACCATAAGCCGCGCGTGAACCCGCTCACGATCCCGCGCAAGATGGAGAACGCCGGCGCGAGCCACATCTCGATGGAAACGGGCATCCAGGGCCCGACCTTCACGATCTCGACCGCCTGCTCCTCGGCCAACCACGCCATCGGCCACGCTTTCTGGATGGTCCGGGCGGGCATCGCGGAGGCGGCGGTCACCGGCGGGAGCGAAGCCCCGTTCAGCCTGGGCCATCTGAAGGCCTGGGAGGCTATGCGCGTGGTCTCGCCGGACACTTGCCGCCCGTTTTCCAGGACGCGGCGGGGCATGATCCTGGGCGAGGGCGGAGCCATGCTGGTGCTGGAGAGGCTGGAGGCGGCGCTGGCGCGGGGCGCGAAGATCCACGCCGAGATCGTCGGCTTCGGCATGTCCTCGGACGCCCACCATCTGACGCAGCCCTCCAAGGAGGGCCCGGCCCGGGCCATCCGCGCCGCGCTCGCCGACGGCGGGCTGCGGGCCGAGCAGATCGGCTACATCAACGCGCACGGCACCGCCACGCAGGCCAACGACCCGACCGAGACCGGCGCGATCCGCCTGGCGCTGGGCGCGCACGCCGACAAGGTGGCCGTCAGCTCGACCAAGTCCATGCACGGCCACGCGCTCGGCGCCGCGGGCGCCATCGAAGCCGTCGCTACCGTCCTGACGCTGAAAAACGGGATTCTGCCCCCCACCGCGAATTTCCAGGAGCCCGATCCGCAGTGCGACCTGGACGTGGTGCCGAACCAGGCGCGCCGCGCCCAGGTCGAGTGGGCGCTATCGAATTCCTTCGCCTTCGGCGGTCTGAACGCAGTGCTGGCATTCCGAAGGTGGGGGGCTTAGCCCGATCTTCTCACACGCCTTCGGCTGCGGCTTGCGGGAGGCCGGCATCTTCTGCGTTGCGCTCGGGGTGAGTCCTCGATCCGTTACGGACCTGCGGGCTCACCCCGTCGCGCGCCTTG
>JBEKLJ010000201.1:0-6268 GCA_050010255.1 Bryobacteraceae bacterium | reverse complement strand
CGCCTTCCCTGTGGTACGCTTTCTCATGGGCCGGTCCTCCTTTCCATTGCACCTTCGAGTGCGCTATCCATTGGGAGCTTAACGCATCCCGCGGGAGGCCGGCCTTCTCATCCCATCTCAGCCAGCGGCATGCGACCGCTTACGGAACGCGCAGCATGGTCAGCGGCGTACTGCCACTCGCAGAGCCGCGACTGTCAAGGAGTGCCCATGGGCCTTCGGCGCATCCTGAGGGATGAAAGTGGTTGTGGGCTCCTGGCGCGTTAACATCGAAGGCGCGCGGAACGGCTGAGGTCGGAGCCGCTCTGGATGTGTCGAGGCCGGAAGGGAGTGTGACCTGGAACGCGCGGGGTGAATCCTGAAGTGTGCGTCACCGCTCCTGGCGGGAGCGGTTTCAGCACGAGACCGTGCGTAGCGATTGATCGTGCGTTCCCCGCTCCGCGCCAGGAGGCAAGAATGTCTTACAAGATAGCAGGAATCGACGTACACAAACGGCTGCTGGTGGTAGTGGTGGCGGACGCGGCCGAGGAGGAACCCAGCTTTGAGGGCCGGCGCTTCGGCTCCACCACCAGCGAAGTGCGCCACCTGGCCGCGTGGTTGCGCGAACGCGGCGTCCAAGAGGTGGTCATGGAGTCCACCGCGCAGTACTGGAAACCGGTGTGGCTGGAGTTGGAGCCGCACTTTCATCTGCACTTAGCGCAAGCCCACTCCAACCGCGCCCCGCGCGGACGCAAGAACGACTTCGGCGACAGCCAGCGGCTGGTACGGCGCTTCCTGGCCGCGGAGCTGGACCTGAGCTTCGTGCCCGCTGCGGAACAGCGGGCCTGGCGTACCCTGACGCGCGGCAAGCACCAACTGACCCGCGAGCGCGTGCGCGTGATCGCCCAACTGGAAGCGCTGCTGGAAGAGGCGCGCATCAAGCTCTCCAGCGTGATCACCGATCTGTGGGGAGCCAGCGGACAACGCATCTTGCGCGCCCTGGCGGACGGCGAGGACGATCCCGTCAAGCTGGCCGCCCTGGGCGACGCCCGCCTGCAGTGCGGCCCGGAACAACTCTGCGACGCGCTCACCGGCCAGCCCGGAACCGTACACCGGCACATGCTGGCTTGCCATCTGGAGCGGCTCGATCTTCTGGATCGCCAGATCGCCCAGATTCATCGCCTGCTCGCCGAACGCTTGCACGACCATCAGGAGGCCGTGCAACGCTTGGCCCAGGTGCCCGGCATCCGCGTCGATGCCGCCCACCAGATCATCGCCGAGGTGGGCGTTACCGCGTCGGCTTTCGACTCGGCGGCGCAGTTGGCCTCCTGGGCCGGCGTTTGCCCCGGCCAGGAAGAGAGCGCGGGCGTCTCCCGCTCCAATCGCTCCGCCAAAGGCAATGCCCACTTGCGCCGCATCTTGAACCAAGCCGCCCAAGCGGCCGTGCGCACCCAGGGCAGCCGTTTCCAAGTTGTGTTCCGCCGTCTGGTGCCGCGCTTGGGATTCGCCAAAGCCCTCTGGGCCATCGCCCATCGCCTCTGCAGGGTAGCCTGGAAGATCCTCCATGACGGCGTCTCCTACCAGGAGCGCGGCGCCCTCCTCAGCCCCCAGGGCCAGAAACGTCGCATCCAGCGCTTAATGAAGGAACTGCGTCACCTCGGATACACCATCACACCCAACAACCCCGCACCCGCTACCCCATGACTTTCGACCGAGCGGCTGCCTGACCCACGCGGCCCGCCTCTGCGGCGCAAGCCGCACCGCCCCGCGCCCAGCGCCGCCGTTTGACGGCCGCTAAGCCCCTGCGCTATCCTGACTTCAGAGATTCCAACACCGGATTTACAACTAGATGGCGAATCATTTCTCCGCGCTGAAGCGCGCACGACAGGAAGAGCGGCGGACGATCATCAACCGCAGGCGCAGGACCCGCGTCCGCCATCAGGTCCGCACGCTCCGGCGGCTGCTGGACCACAAGGACGCCACCGGCGCCCAGGCCATGTTCCCCCAGACCTTCTCGCTCATCGACCGGGCAGCCAAGTGGGGCATCGTGAAGAAGAACACCGCCGCACGCTACAAGTCCCGGCTCGACGCCCGCCTGAAGAGCATTCTGAGCGCCGCCTGACCCTGCTTTGGCTCAGGCCGTCAATCGCAGGATCAACTCCTCCGTCCTGACCCTGCTTTAGCTCAGGCCGTCAATCGCAGGATGAACTCCTCCATAACGACGCGGTCGTCCGGTCGCGCCTCCCTGAGCGCCTTGTCCGCCGAGTAGATCGTTGTCAGGGCCGCGGCCAGCTTCCGCTGGGAGAAGCTGGAAACGGTCTGGAACACCTGCTCGGCGCGCGAGCCCCATATGGGCATCCCCTGCCGGCTGAAGTGCGCCTGGATCTGCTGCGGGCTCTTGAGCCCCGCTTCCTTAGCCGCCAGCGCCAGCCGGAACTGGGTTCCCAGGAAGCTGAGCGCCAGCGGCAGGTACTCGCTCTGGCGGATCAGCGTATCGAGCACGCCCAGCGCCGCCACGCGGTCGTTGCGTCCGAGCGCGGCCACCAGCGAGAAGATCGTCGCCCCCCGGGCCTCGGGCACCAGCGCGGCGATCGCCTCCACGCCCACCGGCTGGCCTGCGGCGGCATAGATGCGCAACTTCTCGATCTCCGCGGCGATCCGCGCCGCCTCTCCTCCGAGTGCCTCCACCAGCAGGTCCAGCTCCGCGGCGCCAACCTTCAGTCCCGCCTTCCGCGCCAAGTTCTCGGCGAACAGCCGCGCCTGCTGAGTCCCCATCTGCGGGAATTCCACCGTTGCCGGCGCCGCGGAATAAAACTTCCTGACGCGCTCGAGCTTCCTCTTGTCCTCGCCCTGGAAATCGTGCCGCGCGGCTTCGAAGACGATCACGACTCCGGCCACCGGGTTGCGGACGTACTCGGCCAGCGCCGCTGCCGAGCCCTTGGCGGGCGCCGCGCCCTCGCCGTCTTCCGGCTCCTCCGCCCCGCGGCCCCGCGGCAGCGCGGCCTCCGCATTCGACACCAGGATCGCCCGCCGCGGCGCGAATAGCGCGAGCGAGCAGGCGTCCTCCAGCACCGCCGCCAGCGTCGTCTCTTCCAGGTCGTGCCGCGTCAAGCCGGCCTCCCGCTCTCCGGCCGACGGCAGCACCCGCTCCAGGAGCGCCCTCCGGCAATACTCCCGCTGGTACGGCTCCGGGCCGAGGAACAGGTACACGGACGCGGGCTCGCCCTGCTTGAGGCTGGTCAAGAACTGCTGGGGAGTCAACTCAGAAATTCTCCAGGATGGCGCTCACTACCGTGCGCGCCACATCGCGGCTCAGCCGCTCCATCGCGGCGTCGCTCTCTTCAAAGTAGGCGCGCTGATCGGTCGAGATCTCGTAGTGTTCGCGCACCTCCAGGTCCGGCCGCGAAAACAGCACCGCGCCGTTGGCGCGGTCGGTCAGCGTGATCTTGAGGTGCACATAGACCTGCGCCGCGCTGGCCCGGCTCGTCTTCGGATCGAAGGTAGTCGCGCCCGCGCTGTAGCTGATCACCACGCCGCTCAGCACCGCCTCGGCCTGGTTCGGGTCGGCCACCACCTCGTAGCGCGTCCGCGAGAGCAGCTCGCGGGTGATGGCCGCCGGCAGGAGCTGGGACAGCCGGTAGCGCGTTGTGGCATTGGTAAACGCTGGGACCGCGATGGTCTTGATTCGCTTCGGCAGCAGGTCGCCATGGCCCGAGACACGGTAGCCGCAGCCGCCCGCCAGCGCCGCCAGCAGCCCCGCCAGAGCGGCCACAGCCACAGCGGCAACTGGCACGCGCCCTTCTGCCCTCGAACTCATTGCGGCCTCGCCGTCCTGGGCCGCCCGATCAGCGAGCGCGCCACCGCCACCCCGTTCTCGGCCATGATGCGGAGGTTGTCGGCCGCCACCCAGAACCAGGCCGCCCGCGGGTGGTTGCGGTCCACTGCGATCGCGCCCACCGCGATGCCGCTCTGGCCCGCCATGCCCACAATCGTGGGCGGGTCCAGGTCCGGGCCGCGCACATCGATGTGCGCCGTCGCCAGGCCGGCCTCGAGCGCTTTCACGCCGGGGTTCTCATCGAACTCCACCCACAGCGACAAACTGTGGCCGTGGAACACCGGCGCCTGGATCAGCCGGATCGAGGGCATCGCCAACCCGCCGTTCAGTTCCAGCAGCGCCGCCAGGTGGCGCTCGATCCGCCGCTCGATCGACTCCATGGACTCCGGCGCCTCGCTGCCGTAACGGGCCAGCAGATTGAAACTCACCTGCTCGTCGTAGACCTGCTTGGGCAGCTTCTGGAAGGTCAGCAGGTTCGCGGTTTGCTTTTGCAACTCCTCCAGGCCCTTGTGGCCGCGCTCGCTGGCCGGCTCGAGGATGTGCGCGACCGACCGGCGAGGCGGCCGGATCCCCCGCAGCCGCAGCAGGAACAGCGCCAGCACGATCGCCGCCGGGTGGGCCACCACGTGCTCGCTCTCCTGCGGCAGCGCGTAGTTCGCCGGCTCGACCATCGGCGCCCGCAAGTGCGCCGTGGGCCGCTCCTCCAGCACGTAGGTCAGGTCGATCAACGCGGGCGGCTGCGGCAGCCGGCCCACAATCTCCAGCGCTTTCCGGCTCGAGCCGCGCGAGCCCGCCAGCAACACCGCGCGCGAGCCCGCCAGGTTCTCCTCGTCCAGGTGCGTCATCACCGTGGCCTCGCCGCGCTCTTCGGTCAGCATGCCCACCTCGAGGTCGTCGGCGCCGATCAGGCGGGTCTCGATCGCGGTCCCGCTCAGCAGGTCCCGGACTTCGCGCCCCAGCAGCGAGCTGCCTCCCACGATCGCCGCCACCGCCCCGCTCTTAGCCAACTTCACGCTCCGGCTCCGGCGCGCGCCGCAGCCGCCGGCGGACGATCCCGCCCAGCCGGACCGCGATCCCGCTGCCGATGTAAGTGGTCATGACCGCCAGCACCAGCGGCGCCGTGAACATCCACCAGGCCACGATCACCGACACCGCGATGATCATGGTGTAGGGCGCGCGCGGCCGCAGCAACTGGATGTCCTTCAAGCTCCGGTAGCGCCAGGTGCTCACCATCAGGAACGACAGCAGCGCGATCAGCGCCAGCCAGACCAGCGTCAGCGGCCAGAACACCAGCGGCGCCCCGTCCAGCGCAAAAACGATCGAGGCCACCATCGCCGCCGCCGCCGGGATGGGAAGGCCGACGAAGTACCTGCGGTCCGGCCGCCCTGGATTCTTGGGCACCGGGTTCTTCTGAATGTTGAAGCGCGCCAGGCGCGCCGCGCCGCAGGCCAGGAACAGGAACGGTATGAAGTAGCCGATCTTGCGCAGGACGTCCTGGAACGCCGGCGCGGCCGAGTCCACGCCGCTTTGCACGCCCCAGGTGTAGGCCAGCACCGCCGGAGCGATGCCGAAGGAGATCACGTCGGCCAGCGAGTCCATCTCCCGGCCGAACTCGCTGGCGGTGTTCGTCAGCCGCGCGATCAGACCGTCCAGCCCGTCCAGGAGCACGGCCCAGCCGATCGCCGTCGCCGCTATCTCGAAGTGCGCGTTCGGCCCCGTGTCGCCGCCCCCCACCAGCAGCGCCCCCTGGATCGAGCGCATGATCGCCAGAAACCCCAGGAAGATGTTGCCGGCCGTGAACAGCGTCGGCAAGGCATAGGCAGCGCGTGGCTTCGGCCGGCCCTCCGGCGCTATCCAGCGCTTCGACAGGCTGCGCACGTCCATCCCGCCCTTACCCCCGTCTTCGGCGCGCTAAAACACTCGATCCGGCCCGCACCCGCATGCCGTGGCGGACCACGATGTCCCATTCGGGGCCGAGCAGAACATCGACGCGCGATCCGAACTTGATCAGGCCCACCCGCTCGCCTGTCTGAACGCAATCGCCGGGCTTCTTATAGAACACGATGCGGCGGGCGATCAGCCCGGCGATCTGCTTGAAGGTCACCTCGGTGCCCTCGCCTTCCATCACCACCAGGTTCTGTTCGTTCTGTCTGGAAGCCTCTTCGCGGCTGGCCACCAGAAACTTCCCCCTGCTGTAGACCACCTGCTTGATGCGGCCCGCTATAGGCGCGCGGTTCACGTGCACATCGAAGATGTTCATGAACACGCTGACGCGCGTGAGGGACGGCGATTCCGCCTGCAGGGCCACCACCTTGCCATCGGCCGGCGAGACCGCCACCGCGCCCGGCGGGATCTCGCGCTCGGGGTCGCGGAAGAAATGCAAACAGAACCCCGCCACCAGGCACAACGGCACGGCGAACCACGGCCCGGCCAGCCACCAAACCACACCTCCGGCGG
>JBEKLJ010000200.1:0-6463 GCA_050010255.1 Bryobacteraceae bacterium | reverse complement strand
GTGCACGAGCTGGCTGCGGTGCTGGGAGCGGCCGTGGGCGCCTCGCGTGCGGCGGTGGACGCGGGCTTCATCCATCACGACCATCAGGTGGGCCAGACCGGCACCACTGTGCGGCCGAAGCTGTATATCGCCTGCGGCATCTCCGGCGCCGTGCAGCACCGCGCCGGCATGGAGGACTCGGCGAAGATCCTGGCGATCAACAGCGACCCGAGCGCGCCGATTTTCGGGATTGCGCACTACGGCATCGTGGGCGACGTGCGCGAGGTGATCCCGCGCATCATCAAGGCGCTCAAGGGCAAATTGTAGGGAGACCAGCGTGGACAACTTTTTCACGGACAACGCCGACATTCAGTGGCACTTCAACCACCTGGACCTCCAGGACGTGACGGCCTCGCTCGAGGACGGCTATAAGCAAGCCGAGCAGTACGACGACGCGCCGGCGTCGTATGAGGATGCGCTGGCGGGTTACCGGACGGTGCTGGAGATGGCCGGCGCCATAACTGCCCAGGAGATCGCGCCGCTGGCGGCCGAGGTGGACCGGGAGGGCGCGCACTTCGAGAACGGCCAGGTGCGCTACGCCCAGGGCACCGAGCGCGCCATGAAGACGCTGGCGCAGGCCGGGCTGATGGGCTGCATGCTGCCGCGGCGCTACGGCGGGTTGAACTTTCCCGGGCTGCTCTACAGCATGGCCATCGAGATGGTGTCGCAGGCCGACGCCAGCCTGATGAACCTGTTCGGCCTACAGGACATCGCCGAGACGATCTACGAATTCGCCGACGACACGCTCAAGGACCGCTACCTGCCGCAGTTCGCCTCGGGCAAGGTAAGCGGCGCGATGATCCTGACCGAGCCGGACGCGGGCTCGGATCTGCAAGCGGTCCGCCTGAAGGCCGTGTTGCAGCCGGACGGAGGCTGGAAGCTCTACGGCGTGAAGCGGTTCATCACCAACGGCTGCGCCGACGTCTCGCTGGTGCTGGCGCGCTCGGAGGAAGGCAGCCTGGATGGCCGCGGGCTGTCGATGTTCGTGTGCGAGAAGTGCCCCGAGCTGGTGATCCGCCGCATCGAGAACAAGCTCGGCATCCACGGCTCGCCCACCTGCGAGCTCCAGTTCAACGGGGTCCCGGGGCTGCTGGTGGGCCAGCGGCGGCTGGGCCTGATTCGCTACGTCATGGCGCTGATGAACGGCGCGCGGGTGGCGGTGGCGGGCCAGGCGATCGGCATCGCGCAGGCGGCCTATGAAGAAGCGCTGAAGTACGCCCGGAAGCGCGTGCAGTTCAAGCAGCCCATCATCGAGTTCCCGCAGGTCTACGACATGCTGGCGCGCATGAAGGCCTCCATCCAGGTGGCGCGCGCGATCGCCTACGAGGCCAGCCGGCTGGTGGACGCCCGCCGCATGCTCGAGCACCAATCGGAGGCCGGCGGTGCGGCCGAGCTGCGCAGCCGCCTGAAGGAGGTTTCCTCCCAGGCCGCCGTCATGACCCCCATCGCCAAGGCCTATGCCTCCGAGATGGCCGTGCAGGTGACCTACGACGCCATCCAGATCCACGGCGGCACGGGCTACATGAAGGAGTTCAGCGTCGAGCGGCTCTCGCGCGACGCGCGCATCACTACCATCTACGAGGGCACGACCCAGCTCCAGGTGGTGGGCGCGGTCGTGGGCGTGACCAGCGGCACGCTGGGCAACTACCTGGCCCGGCTCGGCGAGCGGAGCTTCCGCGCCGAGCTGATGAAGCTGGCGTCGCTGGCGCGGGAGGCCCGCGAGCGGCTGGCTTACTGCGTCCTGTTCCTGAAGAACATGAACGACCGGACCTACAGCGACCTCATGGCGCGCCGGCTTGTGGATATGGCTTGCGACGCGCTGGGGGCGCACCTGGTGCTGGTCCAGGCCGAGCGGGACCCGGGCCGCACGCCGCTGGCGCAGAAAGTGATCGCCGACGCCATGCCGCGCATCCGCATGCAGGCCGACTACATCACCAGCGGCGACAAGCTCATCATCGAGCAGCGCCAGGCATTATTGTAGGGGTCGATCATGATCGACCCCGACGGCCACGGGGTCCCAGGGGTCAATCCTGATCGGCGATGGCGCCGCCGCCGGCGGCCTCAGTTCTGCCGCGCCGGGCGCTGTTGTAGGGGTCGATCATGATCGACCCCTACCGCCGCGGGGCCCCAGGGAGCGCCGGTAGGTCGGGCGCGGCCGCTTGACATCCTCCGCGGATTCCGCCGGGCGCTGTGCTACAATAAACTCGAATTGCGTCACGATCTTCGCCTTGGCTGGTACTGACCATAACCCCCCGAACTGACTGCTCGCGGGATTCATGTTCAATTGCGTACTGCGCGGGGCGGATCGGAGTTGTCGCAACATTCGTAGAGAGATGAGGTTTGAAGGTTTAGCAACATGAAGGAAAAGGGTACTGTCAAGTGGTTTAACGCCTCCAAAGGCTTCGGGTTCATCCAACGGGAGTCGGGCGAGGACGTGTTCGTGCATTTCAGCGCCATCAACATGCCGGGCTACCGGACGCTGGAGGAGGGCGCGCGGGTCGAGTTCATCGTCAAGAAGGGTCCCAAGGGGCTCCAGGCGGAAGACGTAACGGCGGCGACGTAAAGGAACAGAAGGAGCTTCCCCGCCTTTCAGGAAGCCGGCCGCCTGGCTGGCTTCCTGCAGCTCATTCCCACGCCGGGCTCACGGCAGGCTGCTGACAGAGGCCGCCCGTCATATCTTTGCCCGGACGAGCCATAACCACGCAGAAGCATCTACCCAACGCCACCGGCGAAGCCCCCATGCCTGTCAAGGCAGACGGGTCAGGGTGCGAAAGTCGAGATCCGGGCGCGTGTCGGTATTGGTGCCGACAATCGTGCCCCGGTGATCGATCCAGTAGTAGTCCGAGCCGCTCTCCACTTTGATACTGCGCCCGGTGGTCGAGTCCACGACGTCTTCGACGCCCAGGGTGGCATTGGAACGCCGCCGGCTCAGTTCGTCCATCACCGTCTGCCGGTTCTCATGCGTGCTGGTGATGATGCTGGAGATCGCGGTGTTGGTGCGGCTGACGATCCGCGACGTCTCCGCCGTGATGTTCTGCTGCATGGCCATCCACTGCGGGTTGATCTGGGACGACTTCAGGATGTGCTCCGCCACCGCGCGCGCCAGCTCGATCTTCGCTTCCGGGGCGATCACGCCGAAGAGGTGCTCGACGTTCCAGGGCCCGCCCGGCATGCCGGGCACCTGCGTGCGCTGCGTGCCCGCGAAGTAGTAGCCGCGCATTGACCGGCCGGACTCGCGGCAGGTGAAGGTGACCTCCCCGGCCGAGAGGCGCACCGTGATGCCGCCCGCTCCGGGTTGCTGATTGGCGGAGTTCAGGGCAGCGGCCGTGTCGGGCCGGTCGCGTTCCCCGGTGATCTCGAGCTCGGGGCAGCGCCGGGAGACCCTGGTCCGGACGTACTCGCGCGCGAAAACGACGCCCGGCAGGTAGCGCTGGACCAGCCTGTTGATGCCGTAACCGGGCGAATACCAGGAACCCTCGCGGAGGCCCGCCATGGCGAGCATCTGGTCAGGCTCGGTAAACAGCGGCAGCTCGGCATCGCCGCCGGAGATGCGAATGCCGTCGGGCGAGACCGCCTGCCAGACGCTGCGGACGTCCACCGGGGCCAGGCGGTGCAGGCCGCCGCTGATCTGCCAGCCTTCCGGCACCTCGAAGCTGAAGGCGCCCTCGCGGGGATCCGTCCAGCGGACGTAGTGCACCGCCGGCGCGGCGGCCGCGCCACCCGCGTCACCCACTGGCGCGCCCGTGATCCGAAAACTCGCCAGAATGCGCGCGAAGGTCTCCTCGTACCCCCGATAGGCGGCCTGCGGCGCCGCCGTGGCGTAAAAGTAGCCGGCCGCCCCCTGGGGACTCGGCACCCAGGCGAAGGCGGCCACGGCGGCACGGCCCTGCCAGCGGCCCTCCGAGCGCACGGCCGACGCTCCGGCCGGGCGCGCCGGGCCCCAGCTCGAGCCGCCGAGCGACGCTGCCGCCAGGCGCTCGAGAACCGCCGGCGCCGAACGAACGCTCACCGCTCCGGGAACGAAGACCGGCCAGACGATGACCCGCTGCTGGGGACCGTCGATCACGACTCGTCCCGAGTTGGCGTCGGAAGCCACGCTCCACCCGTGTGGCAGCTCGACCGAGAAACCGCGCGGGTCCTTGTGCACGGTCCATTGCGGCGTCGCGCAGCCGCTCAGGGCGAAGGTCAAGAACAGCAGTCGAAGCAAACCCGTTTTCCGCATATCCTTACTATCGGCGGCTCCGCGCCGCCGCGCCAGCCGGCGCTCCTTTGTGTTCATGGTAGTAGGATGGGGCCTTGCGCGGAGGCCACCGTTTCGGGTACTGTAGCTTGCCATGTCACCCCTTAGCTTCTTGTACCCCGTCCTCGACGCACTGAGCGACGGCCGGATCATTCGCAAGTCGATGGTGCTGGCGCTGCGGATCCTCGGCGTTCTGGCGGCTGCCGGCTGCGTCTATATACTGGTCAAGCTTCTCAAGGAGATCTTCGACCGCACGGTCCCCACGGAGGTCACCTTGGGGGGGCTGGTGCTGGCCATCCTTCTGCTGGCGGGCACGGCCTGTGTCGTACAAATCTGCTTTTATCGCGCGCGGAGCGTGAGCCGGCTCGGTGAGTCGGTGTTTACGGTGGTGCCGATCGTGTCGATCCTGTTCCGCTGGATCGGCGAGGTCTACGCCACGATTCTGGCTACCCTCGCGGTGGGCGGCTGCGTGTTCCTGTGGTTCGCCGGCTCTGGGCCGGGCATGCTGCTGGGGCCGTTGCGCGACTTCGCTCCCGTAAGCCCCTTCAGCGTAAACTCCGTCTTCCTGTACGGGCTCATTTTCCTGGTGTACGTCTTGATGGTGGCGTTCGTCATGCTCGTGCTCGCCTACTTCCTGGCGGAGAGCACGCTGGTCATGGTGGATATTGCGCTGAACATACGCAGGTTGGTGGGCGGCCCAGCGCCCGCGGTCGCTGCCGCGCCGGCTGCGCCGATCCAGCCTTACCTGGCGCCGGCGAGCGCGGCGCCGGTGCAACCGCCGCCTCCTCCGCCTCCACCGGCTGTGACTGTGTGCCGGGTGTGCGGAGCGACGGTGGTCCCGGGTAGCGCCTTCTGCGGCACCTGCGGGAACCGGGCATAGGAGGACACGCGACATGCCGGTGTGCCCTCGCTGCGGGACCGATAGCCGGACTGGAACCCGGTTCTGCCAGTCGTGCGGTCTGGGGCTGGAGGCGGCGCCCCCAGTCGTTCTGGCGTGCTCGAAGTGCGGCCGGCAGCTTCAGCCCGGAGAGAAGTTCTGCACGGGCTGTGGCACGCCGGCGCCTCCGCCGTCAGGACCTGCCGGCGTGGTGGCGCCGGCTCCGGCTCCGGCCGTGGATGCGGGCTCGATCTCGGCCTTGTGGGCGGTGCCGCCGGTTCCGCCGGGGCCGGCGCCTCCGGCTCCACCGCCGGCGCAACCACCGCCTCCCGCGGCGCCATCGAGCTTCGGTCCGCCGCCGGTCTTCGGGCCGCCACCCGGCGCTCCGCCACCGCCCCCGTTAGCAGCAGCGGCCCGGCCGCCGGCAGGCAAAGGCCCCAGCGCCATTTTCATCGTGAGCATTGTGCTGCTGGCGCTGGCGGTACTGGGCGTTAGCGGCTACTTTGCATACCAGAAGTGGTGGCTGCCGTCCCACGGCGGAGCGGCGCCCGGAACGGCGGCGGTGGCCAACGTGCCAGCGCCCCCATCCCCTCCCGCACTTGAAGCCGGCGCACCTGCGGCGCAGGCCGAAGCGCCGCCAGCGCCTCCTTCGCCGGCCCTGGGGGCTCCACCGGCAGCGGCGCCGTTGGCTGCCGCCCGGCCGGTGCAAGCCAAGCCGTCCGCCATGCCGCGCCGCACCTCGACCTCAAGCCGTGTGCCAGCCGCGGCCTTCGCGCCTCAGGAGCCGGCGGTAGCGCCGCAGCCGCCCCCGGAACCGGTGCCGTCCGAGGCGGCGCCGCGGCCCGAGAGAGTGTTCCGCCCGGAGCCAGTGGCGCCTCCGTTCGCACGCGCTCGGCGGGCGTACGCGGGGCCGGCCTCGGGCACCATCATCTGGTCCGGGCAGCTTCAGAAGAACGGGTTGTTTACGATTGACGGCGAAAACGCATCGGGAGGAACGGTTCGGGGCGATTTCCTTCCCGGCGTGCCGGTGACGATCACTGCAGTGCAGCCCTCGGACGTCGGCGTGGCCGAGACGCCGTCGCCGGCGAACGGATGGAAGCGCATCGTGCTGCGCAGCCGCAGCAACCGGCGCTCGGTGGTCACGATCACCTGGTCCGTGTTGCGATAGGCTGCCACAGAAGGCGCGCTAGCCCGAATATTTCACGCGGCCTCTGGCAAAGAGCCGCCGACTCTGGCATAAACATTTGTGGAAGCAGATGTTTCGACCAAGAGAGGACGGCTCTTTGCTATGACACAGTGTACTCAAC
>JBEKLJ010000199.1:0-8230 GCA_050010255.1 Bryobacteraceae bacterium | reverse complement strand
ATGGAGCTTCCCTGGGCGCGTCTGTTGTGGTGCTACCGGATGTCCGCATCGGACACCACGCGTTAGTGGCGGCTCACTCCACCGTGAATCGTGACGTCGCGCCACACGCACTTGTGTCAGGCTCTCCCGCTCGAAGAGTTGGTTGGGTTTGCAGGGAAGCACATCGCATGAGGCTAGTGAGAAAACTCGACGAGGGAGCGCTCTACGCCTGTACCGAGATGGGCCACGAAGTGATCATTTTGGACGAGTGGCTCCGGGGGTCGCCAGGCAAAGGCCACCGCGAATTGTCACTACGACGAGCGGATGCGTCGGTCTACGCCAGTGCAGGGTTAGAGTGCAGTCCAGGGGACGACTGATCGCGCCCCGGCCGAACCGTTTGACGCAGAGGTGGAGGCCCGGTGCACAACCACCGGCGCCGTAACGCGAGCGACCTCGTGGTAGATCTGCAGCGTCTTTTCCGCGGCCGTCCGCCAGCTAAAGTGCCCGGAGCGCTGAAGGGCCAGCCGCCCCATGCGCGTGCGCAATTCGGGATCGAGGGCCAAGTCGAGCATGGCGCGCGTCATTTCCCGGCTGGACTGCGGATCGAAGAGAATCGCGAACGCATCGGCCACCTCGCGCACGGCGGAGTTGTTCGAGCAGGCAACCGGCCGGCCGCACGCCATCGCTTCAACCACCGGCAGTCCGAAGCCCTCGTAGAAAGAAGGGAACGCGAAGAACTCGCACGCGTTGTACAGTTGCAGCAGCTCCTCGTCCGAGACAAAGCCCACGAAGTGGATGCGCTCCCCGACGCCGTATTCGAGCGCCGCCCGGCGAACCGCCTGGCCCTGCCAGCCGTCCTTGCCGACCAGCACGAGGCGGTGGGAAAGCCGCGGGCAGGCGCGAACCATCTCCGCGAACGCGCGGATCAGCCCGGCCTGGTTCTTGCGCACCTGCAAGTCGCCCACGTTGAGGATGAACGGCGGCGGGATTCCGAAGCGGCGCCAGACCCAGGCGGTGGCCGCCTCATAAGGTAGCGGCCGGAACAGGCTGGCCGCAGCGTTCGGCACCACGGCGATGTCCCATTCGTCCAAACCATAGACCCGCGAGATCGCCTTGCGCGAGAACTCGCTCACGGTGAGAACCCGTGCCGCCCGCGCCACTGTCCGCTTCACGGTGAGCTGCAACTGGAACGCTCGCGCAGCAGAAAAATAGCTCGGATGCTCGAGGAAGCTCACGTCGTGCACGCTCACGACTATTGGCACCGGGCACGCCAGCGGAGCCGTGTACTGCACGTGAATCAAGGCCGGGCGATCACGGCGTAGCTGGCGGGACAGATCGATTCCCAGACGCGCGAACGGATTCCGCGCCGCGTTGCGCGTCGAGAATCGCCTCGGAATGGCCTCCGACGCCTCAGGCGTCGAGGTATATGCGACAAACTCCGATTTGTCGTCAACCGCCGCAAAGGCGTCCAGCAGGCTGCGAACGTAAACCTCATTCCCAGTCAGGTGGCGGCCGATTGCGTGAGCGTCCACCGAGAAGAGCATTGCCTCTGCTTCATTATACCGAGGGCGCGGGACATATTGCGGGGCTTAGCCTGGCTGCAACTGGTTTGTCCAGAACGGACGGCCCCCAGCGTCGTGCGAAATGCCAGGCCCGCAACCGCCACCACGATCAGCATCGCCATGACTCATACGCCGCACTCCGCCAGGAGTTCCCAGGCGTGGTTCCAGGTGAAGCGCCACTCCCAGAGCGTCCGGCCCGCCGCGCCCAGCCGCTGCCGTTCCTCCGGCGACGCGAGCAGCCCGCAGACGGCCGCGGCAAAGGAGTCCGCGGTGTCGCGCAGCAACAGGTGCTCGCCATCCTGCGCGGGCAATCCCTCAGCGCCCGGGGTGGTGGACACCAAGAATGGAAGTCCTGGACTAGTTCAGCCGTTCATCGGCCATTGGGGCGATATCGCCCCATCTGAGGACGCGGACTATCCGAGCAGCCATGGAGGAGACTGAGATCATGGAAGCGTTGATCTTCTCCAACGTCGGGTGGATGAAGCGATACCATGGGCTTTCCGAGGGTGACCGCCCGCAGCGCGGCGGCAAGTGGGTCGAGGAGCACGGGTGGGACCAGGAGCAGGTGACAGCGCGATGAAGATCGTCGCCGCGTCCGGGCAGGTTGCTTGCGAAACCGGCGGGGAGACGTTGATCCTCAACCCGAGCAACAACAGCTACTACAGCCTGGGTGGGGTGGGAGTGCGCATCTGGCAGCTCATCTCGAGGCCGCGCACGGTGGTTGAGATCCGCGAGGCGCTTGTGGCTGAGTATGACGTCGACCCCGCCGAGTGCGAAGCCCAGAGCCGCGAGTTGATCGGCTGGCTCGCCGCCGAACAGCTCGTCCGGTACTGCGAGTAACACGACCTATGTCCGGCACCGGCCAGATCCTCTCCGAGAAGCTCCGCCGGGCGCGCGCGCAATGGCCCTACCTGCCGCGCGCGCTGGGGCTGCTGTGGACGGCCGCGCGCTACTGGACGGCGGGCTGGGCCGCGCTGCTGACCATACAGGCGCTCCTGCCGCTGGCCAGCGTGTACCTGACGCGCGCGCTGGTGAACGGCCTGGTGAGCGCGCTGAAAGCGGGCGGCGCCTGGCCGGCGCTCAAGCCGGCGGCGCTCTCGGCCGCGGGCCTGGCGGCGGTCTGGCTGCTCGCCGAAGTCTTGCGCGGCGCCGCCACCTGGGTGAGAACCAACCAGGCGGAGCTGCTTCAGGATCACATCGCGGCGCTGATCCAGCGGAAGTCCGCCGAAGTCGATTTGGCGTTTTACGACTCGCCGGAGTTCTTCGATCATCTCCACCGGGCGCGCGAGGAGGCCGCGTACCGGCCGCTGGCGCTGGTGGAGGGACTGGGCGGCCTGCTCCAGAACGGGCTGACGCTGGCGGGCATGCTGGCGGTCCTGCTGCCGTTCGGGGCGTGGCTGCCGGCGGCGCTGGCGGTGAGCACGCTGCCGGCGGTGCTGGTGGCGCTGCGCTATGCCGCGCGGCAGCACGAGCTGCGCCTGAGGACCACCGCGGACGAGCGCCGGGCCTGGTATTACGACTGGCTGCTGACCAGCCGGGAGGGCGCCGCCGAGTTGCGGCTCTTCGGCCTGGCCACGCGCTTCCGCGCGGCTTTCGATGGCTTCCGCGCGGGTGTCCGCAAGGCACGGCTGGACCTCGGCCGGCGCCAGACCGTAGCCGAAGCCGGCGCAGGCGCCGCGGCCCTGGCGATCAGCGGCGGCGCCATGATCGTCATGGTCCTGAGAGCCGCGCGCGGGGCCATCAGCCTGGGCGACCTGGCGCTGTTCTACCAAGCCTTCCAGCAGGGGTTGAAGCTGATGCGCTCGCTGCTGGACGGCCTGGCACAGCTTTATTCCAACACGCTCTTCTTGGGCAACCTGTTCGAGTTCCTGGCGCTGAGGCCTACACTGACGGCGCCGCTGCGGCCGCGCCAGGCGCCCGCCGGGCCGGCCTTGGGCATGCGGTTCCGCGACGTCACCTTCCGCTATCCCGGCGCGGAGCAGCCGGTGCTGCGCGACTTCAACCTGGAGATCCCGGCGGGGCGGATCGTGGCGTTGGTGGGCCCGAACGGGGCGGGGAAGACGACGCTCATCAAGCTGCTGTGCCGCTTCTACGATCCCGAGGCCGGCCGAATCGAGCTGGACGACGCGGACCTGCGCGAGTTCGCGCCCGAGGAGCTGCGGCAGCGCATCGCGGTGCTGTTTCAGGACCCGCAGCGGTACAACCTGACGGCGGGCGAGAACATCGCGCTGGGCGATGCGGAGCGGCCCTGCCAGCCCGGGGAGGTGGAGGCGGCGGCGAAGGCAGCCGGCGCCGAAGCGATCGTGGAGGCGCTTCCGGCACGCTACGAAAGCCCGCTGGGCAGGTTGCTCGAGGAGGGCGCCGAGTTGAGCGCCGGCCAGTGGCAGCGCATCGCGCTGGCGCGGGCGTTCTACCGGCGCGCGCCGGTCATCATCCTGGACGAGCCGACCGGCGCCATGGACCCCTGGGCCGAGCGCGAGTGGGTGGAGGGGTTCCGCGCCGCCGCGGCCGGCTCGACCGCGATCCTGATCACGCATCGCCTGACCACGGCCGCGTGCGCCGATGTGATACACGTGATCGCCGGCGGCGAGGTGGTGGAATCGGGCAGCCACCAGGAGCTGCTCGCGCTGGGCGGGCGCTACGCGCAGTGCTGGGGCAAGGGAGTTCCATGCTGGTAGGCTTCGAGAGGATGGTTTCGAGGACCGCCTGGAGCCGGGGCAACGGAGTTCCATGCTGGTAGGCTTAGACGGCGCGGCCCGGGAAATGCGGGCGCTGGTGGCGGTGGCCAGCGCGGGCGCCGATGGTGGCGCGGCCGCGCTCCGCGAGCACGCTGCCCGGGGATGCGACTGGCAGCGGGTGGTGGAACTGGCGGAAACGCATAGCTTGCGGACGCTGTTGTACGGACGCGTGACCGACGCCGTGGGTGAGGCCGCCGCGCCAGCCGCGGTTCGGGCGCTGGCACAGCCGTTCCGCGCCAACGCTCTCCGCAACCTGCAAGCCGTTGCCGAGATCCGGAGCATCGTGGGCCTGCTGGCGGCAGCGGGTGTCCCGGCGCTGGCGTTGAAAGGCCCGGCGCTGGCTGTTTCCGCTTACGGCGATTTGACGCTGCGGGAGTTCTCCGACGTTGACATGCTGGTGCCGCGGGCGGCTCTGGAAGCCGCGCTGGCTGCGCTGGGTGGAGCCGGTTACCGCGTTACCGATGCGCCTGCCGCACGCTGGCTGCCAGGGACCATGGAGGTCGCCCTCATGCGAGATTCCACCGGGCTGACGATCGATCTTCACTGGCGGCTCATGCCGAACTATTTCGGGTCTCTGCCGGAAGAGCCGCTGTGCGCGCGCGCCCGGAGCCTGGAGATCGCGGGCGCGCGCATTCCCGTCCTGGCGCCGGAGGCAGAGCTGCTCTTCCTGGCGGTGAACGGCGCGCGGGACTGCTGGCCGACGCTTCGCGCAGTCGCCGACCTCGCGCACTTAGTGCGCTCGCAGCCGTTGGACTGGGGCCGCGTCAGTGATCTGGCGGCGGCGAGCGGCGCCAGCCGCGCCCTGGCGGTGGCGCTGCTGCTGGCCTCCAGCCTGCTGGAGGCACCCGTGCCCGAGGAAGTTCTGAGGCGCGCTGAGGCCGTGCGCGCAGCGCTCCCGCTGGCGGAGCGCTTTGCGGCCCGGCTGCTGGAGAATCAGCCGGACGTCTCCGGCACTCTGGGTGAGGCCACTCTGCACCTGCGCCAGCTTGCCGGAGCGGTACAGAAGGTCAGTTACATCGTGCGCCGGGTGTGCCAGCCGAGCCAGCTCGACGCTGCGTGGGTATCGCTTCCGCGTCGGCTGAGCGCGGCCTACTATCTGGTGCGGCCGGTGCGCCTGGCGCTGCGGTGCGTGCGCCTGGCCGCGAAGCGGGCGGCGGGGTAAGGGTAAGCGCCGATCTGTGAACCTTGCGGGACCGATTGGGCCGGAGGTGTGTTGAGGAGCGGAAGCAGGCGGTTGGCCGGTGACGGCGGCGCCATAACCGTGCGAAGATGTCTGTAAGGGCGTCGGTGCAAAAGAGGACGCTGGTCATCCTCGGGTTGATATGCGCGATCGTGTGCGCGCAGTTGGCGCCCCTTGTCTCCACACACTCCCACCGGGATTCATCACAGCACTTCTGTTGGCTTTGCCATTTCAGTTCGCTGCCATGCGTGCAATCGGCCGTTTCGGTGTCCTTGGCGCCGGACATTTACGTGGCTTGGCTGGAGCGGTCCGCCGGTTTCGAGGCGCCGCACGAAGTGCTGCTCCTGGCGCGTTACTCGCGCGGCCCTCCCGCATAGTTCCTCGCTCTTTTTGACAGTCCGGGTCCGGTCCACTCAGCGGCGCCCGGGCGAACCTCGTTACCAGGACAAAAATGTGACGGAAGGAGCGATATGCGTATATTCATGCTCATGCCGGTGGCGGCCTGCCTGTTGGCGATGCGGTTGCCGGCCCAGGAATCCACGGAATTGCTGAATCGCATGAGAGCGATGGAGGATCGTATCAGGGCGCTCGAAGCCGAGGTGCAAACACTCAAGGCACAACAGGCGGCGAACCCCGCGCCCGCGGCCGCTCCGGCGCCGCCTTCGGCCGTCCCAATCCCCGCCCCTCCCGCCGCGCCGGAAGCGGCAGCGCCGGCCCAGCAGGTCGTACAGCAGGCGCCCAGCGGACCGCCGGTTTACGGCGGCGCCTCGCCGGCGGCTGCCAAGGTGTTCAATCCCGACATCAGCTTGATCGGCGATTTCCTGGGAGCCGCCGGAGCCAGTGGCAACCGGGCCACGCCGTCGCTCGAAATGCACGAGAGCGAGCTCGGTTTGCAGGCGGTCATCGATCCCTATGCAAGGGCCGATGTCTTTATCACCTTCGGCGAGCACGGCGTGGACCTCGAGGAGGGCTATCTCACCTTCACCAGCCTTCCTGGGGCCTTGCAGTTGAAGGCCGGTAAAATGCGGGCCGCCTTCGGCAGGACGCAAGATCTCGTGGGCGGCGAGGACGGGATCGACGACGCGGGCCTCTCGATCAGCCGCATTCTCCCGGCGCCCAAGAACATCTTCCTGGAAGGCACGGCGCAGCTTTATCGCGGCGATTCCGAGGGAATCTTCCAAGCCGTCCGGCGCAATGACGTGTCCACCGTCGAGCACCTGCGCGCCTACCGCGATCTCAGCGAATCCACCAACCTCGACCTGGGCGCTTCTTATGCCCGCGGCCACAGTCCCTTCGGCGACGGCTCGAACCAGCTCTATGGGCTGGACGCCACGCTGCGTTGGAAGCCATTGCGCCGCTCCATCTATCGGTCCTTTGTCGCCCGCAGCGAGTTCATCTGGGCCCACACCGTGGTATCGGGACTTCAAACGAGTACCTTCTTGACTCGCCCCACCATAACGCCGTTCGGTTACTATGTTGGCGGCGAATACCAATTCGCGCGGCGCTGGTTCCTAGGCGGCCGCTTCGATCGTTCCGAGCGGGGGGCCTGCCAGCCGACGTTCCCATCCACCACGACGGCGTGCAGCCCGCTCCCGGCCGCCAACGCGCTGTTTCAGGATACCGGCGGCTCGGTGCTCCTGACCTATTGGCCCAGCGAATTCAGCCAGGTCCGCGGCCAGCTCCGTCGCACGCATTACGGCGAAGGTCCCACGGCCAACGAGTTTCTCTTCCAGTTTGTGTTCTCGATGGGGGCGCACGGAGCGCATCCGTTCTGATGATGAAAACCGCTTCCGAAACCCGGACTGCGCCGCCCGCCGTCCGAAGAGATAAGGAATTAGTATGAATGCACCGACGAGATTGCAATTGCTGGCTGCCGTCCTGCTGACGGCCGCGGCCGGCATTACGCGTGCCGCTTCGAAACTCAACGTTGTAACCGCCACCGAAGACCTCGCCGCGATTTCCCGCGAGATCGGCGGGGACAGGATCAACGTCGATTCCATCGCCAGGGGCTACCAGGACCCGCATTTTGTCGAGCCTAAGCCCAGCTTCCTGCTGAAGCTCCAGAAAGCCGACTTGCTCGCGGTGGTCGGCCTCCAACTGGAGATCGGCTGGCTGCCGCCGTTACAAACCCAGAGCCGGAACTCGAAGATCCAGGTCGGGGCGCCGGGCTATTTCGATCTCTCGCAGTTCTGCCAGATCCTCGAGATTCCAACCGGCCAGCTCACGCGCGCCATGGGTGACGTGCACCCGCTGGGCAACCCGCACTACTGGCTCGACCCCGCCAACGGCCGCCGCATCGCCAAGGCGCTCCAAAACAAGTTCAGCGAAATGCAGCCCGCTGACGCCGCCTACTTCGCGCAGCGTTATGCCGATTTCGACGAGCGCCTGAGCGCCGCCGAAAGACGCTGGGAAGCCAAAATGACGCCCTACCGCGGCCGCAAGGTGATCACCTATCACCGTTCCTGGCCCAGCTTCTGCGAGCGCTTTGGCCTGGTGGTCGTGGATTATGTGGAGCCCAAGCCCGGCATCCCGCCCACCCCCAGTCACACGCTCGAACTGATCAACACGGTGAAGCGGGAAAACATCAAGCTGATCCTGGTGGAGCCCTACTTCGATCTGCGCGCGCCGAACTCGATCGCTCAGATGACCGGCAGCCAAGTCCTGGTGTTGATGCCGTCGGTCGGCGGCGTCAAAGAAATCACCAACTACTTCCAGCTCTTCGATTACGATATCAACCTGCTGGTGAACGCGTTCTCGAAGATCAAATAGGA
>JBEKLJ010000198.1:0-6628 GCA_050010255.1 Bryobacteraceae bacterium | reverse complement strand
TGCCCGAGGAGGTCCGGTGACCTGGTTTCTGGTGGGCGTCATCGTGAGCGCTACCGTGCTGGCCGACTATTTCCAGACCCGCGCCATGCGCCGCCATGGCGAGATCCACGACTTCCGCCCCGGCGCGCTCGGCCGGGCCGCGGCCACGCTAGCGCGCAAGGGGTACGTGATCACCGCCGTGGCGATGATGGCGGTGTCCTTCTTCGCTTTCCTGACGCTGCTCTCGCGCGCCGACCTGAGCTTCGCGGTTCCGGCCACGGCGGCCAGCTTCGTCATCAACACCGTGGTGGCCAGGTACCTGCTCAAGGAGCGGGTGAACTGGAGACGCTGGACGGGCGCCGGGTTGGTCGCCTGCGGCGTGGCGCTACTGGCCCTGTGATCTACCTTCTGCTCACCCTCGGTGTGGCGGCGACCGTTTACCAGGCGCTGGCCCTGGCGGGAGCGCTGCGGCGGCTCGCCGCGCGCGAGCCTGAGCCACGCCGCCTGCCGCCGGTTTCCATCCTAAAGCCCGTTTGCGGCCTCGATCCGGAGTTCTACGAGAACGTCCGCTCGCACGCTCTGCAAAACTACCCGCAGTATGAGCTTGTGTTCGGCGTGAGCGATCCCGCCGACCCGGCCGTTGCCGAGATCGAGCGGCTGCAAGCGGAATACCCGGCGGTGGCGATCCGGCTGGTGCACAGCACCACTCAGGCGTCCAACGGGAAAGTCGGCGTGCTGGCGGATCTCGCTGCTGCCGCCCGCCATTCGCTGCTGCTGGTCAACGACAGCGACATCCGCGTGCCGCCGGACTACCTGGCACGCGTAGTTGCGCCGCTTGAGGACGAGCGGACCGGGGTGGTCACGTGCCTGTACCGCGGGCGGCCGGCGAGCCTGGCGGGGCGTTTTGAAGCCGTGGGCATCGCGACGGATTTCATGCCCAGCGTGCTGGCGGCGCCGCTGGTCGGCGTCTCGGAGTTCGCGCTCGGCTCGACGCTGGTGTTCCGGCGCGCCGACCTGGAGCGCATCGGCGGCTTTGGGGCCATCGCGGACTACATCGCCGACGATTACCAGTTGAGCCGCCGCATCACCGCCCTGGGGCGGCGGGTCGCCGTCTCCAGTTGCGTCGTCGAGACCTGGTTGCCGGAGACCACCTGGGCCGGCGTGTGGCGGCACCAGCTCCGCTGGGCACGCACCATCCGGCTCTCGCGCGGCGGCGGCTACGCCGGCCTGCCGCTCGCGAACGCCACGCTGTGGGCGGTGCTACTGGCGGCCGCGGGGCTGTGGTGGGCGGCGCTCGCGCTGTTCGCGCTCCGGCTGGCCGCCGGGTTGACGACCGCGGCCGGCGTGCTCCATGACCGCGCCGCGCTCCGCGACGCCTGGATGATCCCGCTGCGCGACCTGGCCGGCCTGGCGCTCTGGGCCGGCGGCCTGTTCGGCTCCGAGGTCCTCTGGCGCGGCCTGCGGCTAAAGCTGGACCGAGAGGGGCGGATCGTCGGGGTGAAGGACTCGCTTCGAACCGAAGACTACTTCCGCGAACGCGCGGCCAGGGGTAGCGTGGCGAAGGCGAAGCGAGCGCTGAAGCGGGCAGGAAAGGGCAACCCGCCGCAGCCGGGCGACGAGATCTAGGCCGGATGTTTCACCAGCAATCTACTGCGGCGCGCCCCGGCCTGTTGCGCGCGCGCGCGGAGCCGCGGGTCGGGGTCGATCATGATCGACCCCTACAAGCTGCCCGCGCACCCCGCCAGCTTGAATTCGCAGCCCGGAGCCGCTAGATTGGTATCTGCAACCACACGCGGCCTTCGCGACGGAGCCGTGCGGTTGGCGCGCGCCTGTAGCTCAGTTGGATAGAGCGTCTGGCTACGAACCAGAAGGTCGGGTGTTCGAGTCACCCCAGGCGCACCATCCCCCTTCGGTTTCGATTTCCGTGCTTACAGCGGCGACCGTCCCATATTCCAGACCTTACGGCGTCCCCTATTCGAACACGACCGAAACAGAGTTGCTGGTCAGGCCGTCGGCGTCAAGCGACACTTGCACGCGGCCGCTTCCCACGAGGTCTGTGGTCAGTTTCACGTTCACCTGATCGAGACCGATGAATTGCAGCTGCGGACCTGCGTAGAGCGCTGGCGCTGTGTTGCTCCCCAGGTGTACCGTCACCGCGCCGAGTCCTGAATTGCCGCGAATGCCTGTGCCGTACAGGCTGAGGTAGACCTCTTCTCCAGGATTGCCCAGGTGGATCGGGCTCGTGGAAACGACTTCGGTAGCCTGCGAGCCATCGCTATGGACTCTGGTGATCACGGCCGCCGCGAGGCCATCCGCGTTCGCCATAAACAGGCCGGGAGACACGGCTGCGATCGTCAGTGGAGTGCTCACCTCCGCGTGCGGATCCCGCTTGATGAACAGCGTGGCCGGGCCCACGGCAACACCAGCCGGAAGATGGAAGTTTACCTGTGCCGGCGAGGCGTAAAGCAGCGGCAGCGCGTGCGACACTCCGCTCGAATCCATAACGCGCGCCGACAAGGATCCAAGGCTCAGGGGTAGTGGAACCGCCGCCGCGGACTCGGTGCGGCTTGCCAGTTCGCTCCCGAAGATGGTGAGCAGTGAATCTGGCGCCGCCGGACCGGTTTGGAAGCTCGCGGCACTCACGGTCGCCGCCAGGTGTGGCGCATAGTACTCGAAGAAGAGGTCGCCGTCCGGCCAGGTACGCGGGCTGAGACAGAGAGCGCTGAGCTGGCTCGTCATCTGGTCGTAAAAGCTCGAGTCCTCGGTGTCGCTGTTGGCAAGGAATGCGTAGGAGACGCCGTTCGCCAGGCCCGTGAGATCACTGCGGCTGCCCGGAGAGGCTCCGGGATGCCCCCAGTAGAGCGCACCGCCGGACTCAAATACTCCCATGGCGAGTCCATACCAGGTGTGTTCATCAAACCAGAGGATGCGGTCGGGCGGCGCCAGCATCATCTGAAAAGACGCAGGCTGCAAAACTGCGGGCTGCCGCTGACCGTCCATCGCGGCCACGAACTTCGCAAGGTTGAGGACGGAACCCAGCCAGCCGCCGGCGGGGAGAATACCCGCGTAGTCGAGCGTGGCGTACGGTAGCGGAGTGGTTGGGTGGTCCGGTGACAGAGTCGATGGAATCGAGGCCGCGCCAGGCCAGGCGTAGTAGTGCACTTCTCCCGGGAAGCGCTGCTCGAGCAGGTTGCCCGCAACCTGCATGTCCGTTGCTCCAATCGGGTTGAAGACGTTGTCGCGGATGAATCCTTCGTATGGCTGGCCGGACACCTCCTCGATAATCAGCCCCAGAATCTGGAAGCCGAGACTGCAGTAGACAAAGCGGGTGCCGGGATCGAAATCGAGCGGCTGCGCGATCATGTAGCGAACCATGCTCTCGCCGGTGGGAAGGAAAGGGCCGCCGAGCGTGCTGGCGATGCGGTCGCGCAGAGGCGATATGATCGGCTCGCCGCTGATCGCGGAATCCCAGCCGCCGGCGTGCTCGAGAAGTTGGCGCACGGTGATGGACTTGATGCGCGGGTCGCCCCACACGCCGTTGTAGGGCTGGATGCGGCTGAGAATGTCGAAGGCCCGTGCGTCGAGATCGAGCCTGCCTTGCTCAACGAGCTTGAGAATGCCGGTGGCGGTCACGGTCTTGCTGATGCTGTTCCAACGGGAAAACGAGCCGGGCTGCATGGGCTGGGCCGACCCTACGTCGGCAAGGCCATAGCCACGCGCCAGCACTAACCGGCCGTCCTTGACGATGGCAACCGAGACGCCGGGAATCTGATACGTAGACATCAGTTGCTGGACGGCAGCATCGACGTCCTGGAACCCGCCGACCGGCAGGCCGGTCTGGGCGACGGCATGTGTTCGTGGCAGGCCTGCGACGAGGCCGGCGAGCATTAGGAATCGGAGCAAGTTGATCTTCATTGTTGGCGCACCACCATTGTTACACCGCTTTGGCTGGGTCTTCCGTGGCGGGCCGCCGCGTCCATGCCCAAGGCCTTGGCGAGCTCGTCCGCCGCGAGGCTTTGGAGATACTGCGCGCTGGCGCGGATTTCCCGGAGGCGGCCGAACATCCGCAGGTCGTGCGGGTTGCGCTCGGACTTCTTCTCCTTCGGAGGCTGAGCAGGCGGGAGTGCTGGGACGGTCATGGATTTGAACGAGATCACCCGGTGGATGCCATCTGCATCTCGCACGGGCACTTCGACCACATCCACGACGCCGCCGCGCTGCCCAAGAAGCACAACGCGTAAGTGGTGGCGATCTTCGGTCGGCCTTGTTGTTTACTTCCCGATTCCCGGCCACGCTCCGGCCATCTCCGCTACGGTAGAACTGGATCTGGAACACGTCGATTTCGACAACATGCCGGAAGCGGTTACGGGTAGACCCATCCCCGGAGTTTCGCAAGCCGACATCGCCCCGCTCCGTTCAGCCAGTCCGGGCGTGCCGATGTGGATCACATCTACGGCGGTCCAATATAAGTCCGAAAACACTCCCCCAATGTACCCGCACCTCGATGAGATCTTTCGGTGCTATGGAGGTTGGTTCCCAGCCACAGCCCGAAAAGATCACCCCCAAGTCGCCGACTCCGGGTCGTAGTTGCAGTCCCAGTGTCGCGCACGTGCCGAGGCCCGGAACTCTGTCGTACGAACGAGACAGGACCAGCAGCCGAACCGGAACTCACACCGAGCACATTCGGGCATTTGGCGCCGGGCGGTCGACTCCTGTGGCGGACCGAGGCGATCCTCGCGAAGAACTTGTGTCATATCGATCTCGCCCAGGCGAGCGACCGGCTCGCGAACCCCGATGCAGGGGGTCACTGAGCCATCTGCTCCGATGAAACACCTGTTCGCAAAACAGCTCTGGCATTGTGCGTTAGCGAAAAACTGGTCCAGCCCAACCGCCATGGCTTGGGGAGAGGACGGTGCCACCGAGGCACGAAAGTCAGCCAGCTTCTCTCCTGGGGGTGCATATATCAGCCACTGCACGCTCGATGCCCCCAAACCGAATGCCCACTCTGCTAAGTTCTCCGTGCTCTGTCTCGCCCTTATCGACACTGGGATCTTAGCTATGAAAGCGATACGGTTCCTCCGCAGCGACTGGATCGTGTGTTGCAGCGCACTCCAAGCGCCGCGCCGTCCAACGGCGCCGTCAAACTCGACCTCAGTCTTGGCGGCGAGAAGCAGCGCGAAACTGACCTGAATTCCTTGCAGTTCCTCGATTCGCCGCTCGTTCAATAAGATGCCGGTCGAGTGGATCTCGGCAGACATGCCCAGCCGCGAAGCCGCCTGCAAAATCGTGAGCAGCTCCCCCCAGTGAAGCAATGGTTCGCCGCCGCGCACGACTAGCTTCGACTTGCCCTGCTCGTTGAGTCGTTCGATCGCGGAGATTCGTGTCTTGGGAGATATTCTCATGCCGCGGGCCGGCCAAACACCGCAGGAGCACGCCTGCGTTGTGAGCAAATTCGCGCTCGTGCACCAGGGACACTGGTACAGGCACTCGGTCGCGAGCTCTAAGGTCACAGCACCGCCCGTCTGATAGACGCCTTTTTCCTTTGCTTGGTGCCGCGTCAGATGTGGTCGGAACGCGTGATTTGCCGTCCTCTGTGGCACGCGTGTGCCCAGGTCCAGCTTAGTGAATACCGAGAGGTACTGGTACAGCATTACCCGAGAGATGCCTGCGCCGTCGGCCGCTTCGCCGCAGCGCTCGCCCAGCACCATCCGTGTGAGCGCCTCGGCAACCGCCCTCTCTCGAAACCAGAACACGAGCGAACGGAACAAGTCGTGCACGGCAACGCCCGTAGCCCCCCGCACGAGCTGCACGTGGGGAAACAGAGTGAAGTACTCTCCCCGCCGATCCTCGGACATCACGTCGGGACCTCCAGCATGTTCATGCGGTCAACTAAAGGGTCACTCGTAGAAAGCGCATCGGCACGATCCTCTCGGACTGTGCACAACAGGCGGAGTCTGTGCGCAAGTTCGACCCGGACATGGTCGCAGCGTGCTCCAAACTCGAACTCGCCATCCGAGCAGTTGACGGCCATGCAGGTACCACAAATGGACCTCGCCCAACACCGATCGCAGTCGGGCAGCGACCCGTAGTAGCGGCGGAGCAGCTCGGAGCATTTGACCAGATCTAATCCCTTCTGGACATCGCCGACGCGGAAGTGCTCGTTGATGCGCTCGCAGATGTGGAACTTGCCATCAGTCGAGACCGCCAGGCGGCGGCCGGGCTGACACGTACCGGTATACGCAGGCCTCACCAGCGTTCCGTGGTTCATCATCCGCCCGTCCAGCACGCGCAGCCCCTCCTCGACCAAGCGGTAAAGAAACTGCCCTCGCGGGACGGGAATGCAGTTGCGCTGACACCTTACGTACTCTTCCATCAATTGGGAGTATTGCTGCCAAAACCGCGCTACATCATAGGGGAAGCGCCGATGAAACTCAGACCGCTCCAAGTCTCGAATTAGACCAACAAAACTGACGGGCGGAATCACTGGATCACCGCTCTGAAAGAACTCATTGATGGCGAGAAGGTCGCTGTTCCCATTGATCGTCACGACACTGGTAACGCGGCGCGCAAAGTAGTCGGCATCAAGCCTTCGCAGTTTCTCAAGGTTGCGGACAATGGTGCTGAAGCTTCCATTGCCCCCGGCGTCCAC
>JBEKLJ010000197.1:0-6700 GCA_050010255.1 Bryobacteraceae bacterium | reverse complement strand
CTTGAGCGGAGCTCCCGCTGTGGAACCCGCCTGGCTGGACCGTGCGGCGGCGCCGGGACGACGCTCCAGCCGGTAGGGCTCCAGGAACGCCTTGGGCATGGGCGGCATGGACCCAGCGCCAACGGAGCTCCCCGGCGTGGCGATCTCCGGCGTCACCATCACGATGAGCTCGGTCGAGGACCGTTGCTCCTGCCGGCTATGGAACAGCGCGCCGAGGACGGGAATCTGCGCCAGCCCCGGGACCTTGGACAGGTTCTCGGTGACGCGCTGGTCGATGAGGCCGGCAATGACGAAGCTCTGCCCTTCGCCGAGCTCGATGTCTGTCTCCATGCGGCGCGTCGCCAGCGCCGGGATGGTGAAGCCCGAGTACAGCACGGAGTTGGCGAGGTCGATGGTGGAGACCTCGGGCTTGACGTGCATCCGGACGGTGTTGTGCTCCGTGATCGTGGGCTGGAAGGTGAGCCGGATGCCGAACTCCTTGAATATGATGGTCACGGAGCCGGCGTTCACCCCGCCCTGCACGACCGGAATCGGGAACTCGCCCCCCACCAGGAAGCTGGCCTCCTTACCGTTGATGGCCACCAGGGTCGGCTCGGCCAGGATCTGGAGCACGCCTTGGCTTTGCAGCGCCTTGATGAACGCCGCCAGATTCAGATCCGGGCGGAACGCGAAGATGTTCAAGGCGTCGCTGATGGTGAACTGCGTCGTCGTCCCGGCATTCTGGCCGGGGATAGTCCCCCCGATCCTGTTGATCATGGGGCTCTGGAACTGACCCGTGGTGGTCCCCGCGGGCGTGTTGCCCGCGCCCGTCGAGATCAGGTTGACCCCCAGGGCCGACGAAGCGTTGCGGTTCAGCTCGGCGAATTTCACTCTCAGCAGAACCTGCTTTTCGGCGCTCGAGGCCACCACGCGCAGGTTGTTCACCACCGCCTTGCCGAAGGGCGCCACCAGCGCCGCGGCGCGCTCCGACGTGGCCTGGCTCGGAACCGTGCCGGTCAGCGCCACGGCGTCTCGCGCCGCCTGGATCTGGATCTGAGAGTCGGGAAACGTCTGGCGCAGGAGCTCTCGCACCGGATCGAGGTTCTGTTCGACCGTGATGGCGTAGGCGGTGCGGTGGCCGGATCTGTCCCAGAGGATGACAGTAGCGGTGCCAGTGCCCTTGGCGTTGATGAGCACCTCTCGCGTCGAGGCGGCCACGGCGTCGGCCACCTCCGCGTTGCTGGTCGAGAGGCGCGCGATGTCGGTCGTGTAGTCGATTACGGTGCTGCGGCCGGCGCTGAGCCGGAGCTCCCGGGCCTCCTCCGGCTGCGCCTGGGCAGCCGGCAGCGTCTGGGCGGCCAGCGGGGTCTGGGCAGCCGGCGGCGTTTGGGCCGCGAGCCAGGTAACACTGGCTGCCAGTGCCAGCAGACGGCTTCTCATGGTGTCCTCACTCCCACTTGCTCGACGGTTCTCTGGGTGCCACGGATCACGACGATGTCCTCGGTCAGCTTGGGCGGTGGAGGGGGCGCCGCGGGGGCGGCTCTGGCCACCGGCTGCCGCGGCGACTGCGCCGGCTGCCGCCGCGCCACCCCCCCGAAGATTCCGTCCAGGCTTTGGCCGGACGTCGGGTCGATGCCGCGGTCGGCGCCGTTGCGGAGCACCAGTTGGATGCGCCACTCGCTGGCCAGCGTGAGCGTCTCGGCCTGGCTCGGCGTCACCTGCAGCGTCACCACCGGCACATTGACGGCCGCCCCGCGCGCGTCCGGCTCGATGTTATGCCCGGCCGAGAGCACCAGAATGTCCTGGAGAACGGTCTTGGTGATGTTGCTCTCCCCGCCCGCCTGGCGCCCGGTGACGAGCACGTCCACGTGCATTCCGGGAAGAACGAAGCCGGCCACCCCCACCACGTCGTTCACCCGCACCGAGACGGCGCGCATGCCGGGGGGAATGATCGCCCCCAGCCCCACGCCGCTGCCGCGCGCCGCCAGTCGGCCCTCGCGAATCGGCTCCTCGGCGAGAATGTTGGAAACCACGGGCCGTCCCAGGGCTTCCGCGAGCTTCGAGAAGCCGCCGTGCGGGAACTGATCGGCTGGGACCCGGTCGAGTTTCAGGTCCTCGGGTTTGAGTACGATGCCGGGAGAGAGGCTCCGTGCGGCGATCACCAGATCGCGCATTTCGACCTTGGCCGGCCGTCCGCGCCCCCGGGCGCCTGCGACGACCTGGTAGAAGACGGCCGACACCAGGAGCGCAAAGACCAGACTTGCGCCCAACACTGTCAGAAAGCGGCGGTCCATTGGCTAGCTGCGGGCAGGCGGCGCCGGCACGGGCGGCGGCGCGATCAAGCCGTTGCTGAGCGCGTACTCGGCCAGCGATTCGCCCGTGGGCAGGCGCCAGCCATCGCCAGAGACAGCCTTGCGCCGCGCTCTGTCCACCGCGCGGTTCTTCCGCAGTCGCCGCCCCGTGCGCCTGGCTCGCGTGTTCATCTGTTGCCCGCCTCCTCGGCAGTATTTCGGCAGACTGAGGTGTTTCCTTTAGCGCGCATTTGTAACCTTGACCCTGGGTAGGGGGGCCCTTAACGGATCGAGGGCGCCGGCCGAGCGCAACTTGAACAGCCGCGGCTCTACGGCGCGCCGTAGCAGGTTGCTGGTGGGGAATGCGAATTCATCGCTGCTGGCGCAGTCCCGCCCGCGCGCGCCAGCAGAATGGCCGGGCCGGCCTCGTCCGCCAAGCGCCATTCCGGGTCCTGGCGCAGCAGATTCGCCAGCGGCCAGTCCCGGTCGGCGAGCACGAAGGCAATGCCGAAGCGGCTCAGTTGGCAGCGCCAGTCCGTTTGGACGTAGGCGATCTTGAGGTACAGCTTGCCGAGCCGCGGGCCGTAGAAATCGCTCCGGCCATCGATGAAGACCCGGCTGCGGGGATAGAGGCGATAGATGAGGTAGTCGCCCCACTGGTCGGAAGTGAACACGCGCGCCCCGGCGAGCTCCGGGTGCCGGTCGACGATCGCGGTGGGAAACTTCGCGGCAGGGAAATCGCGCGGCCAGGGCAGCGGCAACAGGACCAGCGCCAGGACCACTGCGGCCGGCCACAGGCTCAGGGAGCGGGCCGCCGACGAATGCTCGCTGGCCAGGCGTCCGGCGATCCCCGCCAGCGAACGCGCCGGCCTGGTTTCGGCCCAGCCCCGCCACCACAGGCTCGCCTGGGAGGCGATGGCCGGGGCGGCGACCAGGGCGAATACCGGCACATGCCTCACCGAGACCAGGGCCGCATGCGCCCAGCCGGCCAGAAGCAGTGCCCGGCCGAAGTCGCGCCGCCGAACCGCCGCGCCCGCCACCAACACCGCCGCCGCCAGCAGAAGCTCGAAGTCGAAAGCGCTCTCCGAACGGAACTTCGGCGACTGGAACTCATCGATCGCCGTGCGGATCCAATCCGACCGCAGGTAGCTCAAAACGTGCCGGTGGAGCTCCAGGCCGTAAGGGTTGGCCAGGCTGGCCGCCCCACAGGCCGCCAGCAGCAGGCCGTAGCGCCGGGCGCTGGCCAGCCGCCCCTCGAGCAGGCTGCCCGCCGCCAGGGCCGCCAGCGAGGCTAGCAGCGCCACGAAGCCGCCGTGCAGGTTGGCCCACAGCGCGGTCAACGGGACCAGCAGCCAGACCAGGCCCCCGGGCTTGGCCCGGTCGCGCTCGATCAGCCACAGCGCGACAGCCAGCAGCAGCAGGGAGAAGACGTGCGGCCGCGCCAGATAGTGGATGCCCGAAGCGCCCGCGGCCAGCAGGCAGACGATCGCCGCGGTGAAGACGTCGGCCCCCTGCCACAGCATGTGGCGGAAGAGGATCGTGAGATAGGCGGCGATGGCTAGGCCGGCCAGCAGCACCACGCCCTTCAGGCCCAGGGCGCGGTGCGCGCCGGCGAAGAGAACGTCGGAGAGCCACTCCCAGGCGTACCAGGGCGCTCCCGGCTGGGTGAAGGAGAACGGATCCACGCGCGGGACCCGGTGCGTGTCGAGGATCAGCTCCCCGGCGCGGATGTGCCAGCCCGTGTCGCCGTCGGCCAGCAGCGCCATCCAGCCGCTGCCGGCCACGAACAGCCACGCAATCAGCACCACCGACAGCCAGTCGGCGTAAGAAGGCACGAGCAGGCGCCGGAGGACCACCCCTGCACTGATCGGCGGCGGGGCTCGACGGCATTAGCCGCTCGGCTTGCTAGGATGGTAGGTCCGCGTATGGCCCTGCGCTTCTACAACACGCTGACCCAGCGGGTGGAGGAGTTCGCGCCGCTCGAAGACAACCTGGTGCGCATGTACTCTTGCGGGCCGACGGTGTGGAACTACGCGCACATCGGCAACCTGCGCACGTTCACCTTCGTGGACCTTCTGCGGCGCTGGTTGCAAGCGCGCGGCTACCGCCTGGACCACGTGATGAACCTCACCGACGTGGACGACCGCATCATCCAGCAGGCCATGGCCGCAGGCCAGACCCTGGAGGAGTACACCTCGGTCTACACCCAGGCGTTTCTCGACGACTGCCGGACATTGCGCCTGGAGCGGCCCGAGCACCTGGTCCCCGCGACCGCGCACATTGAGGACATGGCCGAGGCCATTCGCCGGCTGGGAGAGAAGGGTTACACCTACCAGAGCGACGGCTCGATCTACTTCCGAATAGCGAGTTTCCCCGGTTACGGCAAGCTTTCGCACACGGATTTCAGCGGCATCCGCGCGGGGGTGCGGGTGGACAGCGACCGCTACGAGAAGAGCGACGCCCGCGACTTCGCCCTCTGGAAGGCGCCCAAGCCGGGCGAGCCGAGCTGGGACACGGTGATTGGCCCGGGCCGCCCCGGCTGGCACATCGAGTGCTCCGTGATGGCCATGAAGTATCTGGGCGAGACCCTGGACATTCACGCCGGCGGCGTCGATCTCACTTTCCCGCATCACGAGAACGAGATCGCGCAATCGGAGGCGCTCACCGGCAAGCCCTTCGCGCGGTTCTGGCTGCACTCCGAGCACCTGATCCTGGAGAGCCAGACGATGTCTAAGTCGCTCGGCAACTTCTACACGCTGCGCGATCTGCTCGAACGGGGCTACGAACCGGAGGCGGTGCGCTACCTGCTGGCCTCGGTGCCCTACCGCAAGAAGCTGACCTTCACCTTCGACAGCCTCCGCTCGGCGGCCGGCGCCATCGAGCGGCTGCGCAGCTACAAGCTGCGCTTAGAGACCGGGAAGTTCCCCGCGGGGACGAGCGAAGCGCTTCTCGAGCGGACGCTCGCGGCCGTGCGCCGCTTCGAGGAATCGCTCGACGACGATCTCAACACGGCCGAGGCGCTGGGGGCGGTCTTCGAATACGTGCGCGACAGCAACTCGGCCATGGACGCGGGCGAGTTCCGCGCCGGAAACTCCGCCGCCGCACTCGAGTTGCTGGCGCGCTTCGACGCCATCTTCGACGTGCTCACGCCCACCGCGAAGCAGGGCGGGCTGTCGGACGCCCAGATCGAGGCCCGGATCGCCGAGCGCAACCAGGCCCGCCAGGCCAATAACTTCACGCGCGCCGACCAGGTCCGCCAGGAGCTGGCCGAGGCGGGCGTGATTCTCGAGGACACCCGGGAGGGCACGCGCTGGAAGCGGCGCTAGCCGCGCGGCCGGGCGGCTCCCCCGCGCGGGATCGCAACCGGCTGAGCGGCCGGCGGCGGGCGCGGAGTAGAATCGAGGGTTGCCTGACGCTCTTGTGACCGTGGCGATCCCGACGCTCCGTGCCGGGCCGGCGCTCTCGGAGTGCTTGGCCTCGCTCGAGCGGCAGGTCTGGCGCGACTTCGAGGTGGTGGTTATCGACAACAGTGGCAAGGGGTTGGCGCGCGAGGCCGTGGAGGCCTGGCGCGGCGTGACCTTGATCGAGAACCCCGCCAACGCCGGCTTCGGCGCCGCCGTCAACCAGGCCTTCCGGCGTTCTGGGGCCCGCTACCTCGCTACCCTGAACGACGACGCGATGGCCAGCCCGGCCTGGATCGGCGCGCTGGTCGCGGCCCTGGAGAGCGACCCCCAGGCGGGCATGTGCGCCTCGCAGGTGCGGCTGGCCGGCTCCGAGGATCTCGACTCGGCGGGCATGCTGGTCGCGAGCGACGCCAGCAGCAGGCAGCGCGGGCACCGGCAGCCCGCCGCGCGCTTCACCCGCGCCGAGGAGGTGCTGCTGCCCAGCGGCTCGGCGGCGCTTTACCGGCGCCGGATGCTGGATGAGATCGGCGTGTTCGACGAGGCCTTCTTTCTGTATTGCGAGGACACCGACCTGGGGCTGCGCGCGCGCTGGGCCGGCTGGCGGTGCCTGTACGTTCCGGAGGCGGTGGTGCAGCACCGCTACTCCCGGACGGCGGGCGCGGCCTCGGTGCTCAAGGCATACTACGTCGAGCGGAACCGGCTGTTCGTGCTGCTCAAGGATTTCCCGCTGCGCATGCTGCTGAGGGCGCCTGGGACGACGCTGGCGCGCTATTTCTGGCACCTGGCGGGCGCCTTCCAGGGGCGCGGCTCTGCGGCCCGCTTCCGGAGGGAGAACTCGGGACTGCTCGATCTCGTCTACATCGTTTTGCGGGCGCACGCGGTGTTGCTGAAGCACGCGCCCCGATTGCTGCGCCAGCGGCGCGCGATCCGCCGCACAGCCCGCCTCGGCGCGCGGGAGTTCGAGCGGCTGGTAGGGGCGAACTTCATCCGCCCCCGGGAGGTGGCCGCGCTGTGATGAGCGCCTCC
>JBEKLJ010000196.1:0-6736 GCA_050010255.1 Bryobacteraceae bacterium | reverse complement strand
TGCACCACCATCAAGCAGGCCAAGGAGCTGGTCGAGCAGCAGGACCCGGTGGTGTGGGACATCCTCGAGGAAGTCATCAAGGACCACCCCATTCTGCTCAACCGCGCGCCCACGCTGCACCGGCTGGGCATCCAGGCCTTCGAGCCGGCGCTGGTCGAGGGCAAGGCCATCAAGATCCATCCACTGGTGTGCACGGCCTTCAACGCCGACTTCGACGGCGACCAGATGGCGGTCCACATCCCGCTCTCTCCGGAGGCGCAGATCGAGGCCGCCACGCTGATGCTCTCCTCGAACAACATCCTGTCGCCGGCGCACGGCTCCCCCATCGCCGTGCCGACGCAGGACATGGTTCTGGGTCTGTACTACCTGACCAAGGCGCGGCCGGGCACCAGGGGCGAGGGACGGACCTTCGCCTCGGTCGAGGACGTGCTGATCGCGCTGGAGATGGGCGAAGTGGAGACGCTTTCGCCGATCAAGCTTCGTTACACCGGCAAAGTCATCGACCTGGTGCACGCCTTCGACAACCAGAACGTGCTCCACAGCGAGCCCATCGAGTTCAACAAGCAGTACATGGACACGACCGTGGGCCGCGTGATTTTCAACGATGCGCTGTCCGGGGAGATGCCCTTCATCAACGGCCTGATGAAACGGAAGGGCCTGACGCAGTTGGTGCAGTACTGCTACCTGCGCTTCGGGCTGCCGACCACGGTGCAGACGCTCGACAAGATCAAGGACCTGGGGTTCTCCTACGCGACGCGGGCCGGCATTTCCATCGGCATCGACGACATGGTGGTGCCGCACTCCAAGCCGGCGCTGGTGAAGGAAGCCGAGCGCGAAGTGATCGCCGTCCAGAACCAGTACATCGAGGGCGCCATCACCAACGGCGAGCGCCTGAACAAGATCATCGAGATCTGGTCGCGGGTCACCGAGCGCGTTTCCGAAGAGATGTTCAAGGTGATGGAGGAGGACGACCGGACCGGCCGCTACCTCAACCCGATTTACATCATGGCGGACTCCGGGGCCCGCGGCTCCAAGCAGCAGATCCGCCAGCTCTCCGGCATGCGCGGCCTGATGGCGAAGCCCTCGGGCGACATCATCGAGACCCCCATCACGGCCAACTTCCGGGAAGGCCTGAACGTGCTGCAATACTTCATCTCCACGCACGGCGCGCGCAAGGGGCTAGCCGACACGGCCCTGAAGACGGCCGACTCCGGCTACCTGACGCGCCGCCTGGTCGACGTGGCGCAGGACGTCATCGTCACCGAGTACGACTGCGGCACGGGCAAGGGCATCTACGTCGAGCCCATCGTCGAGTCGGGCGAGATCATCGAGGCCTTGCGCGACCGCATCGTGGGCCGCGTGGCGCTGGAGGACCAGGTGGATTACGAAGGCAGCCTGATCGTCGGCGTCAACCAGGAGATCACCGAAGAGCTGGCGGCGGCGATCCAGGCCGCGGGCATCGAGCGGGTGAAGATCCGCTCGGTGCTGACCTGCGAATCCAAGCGCGGCGTCTGCCAGCTCTGCTACGGCCGCAACCTGGCGACCGGGCGGCCGGTGGAGCGCGGCGAGGCGGTGGGCGTCATCGCGGCGCAATCGATCGGCGAGCCCGGCACGCAGCTCACCATGCGCACCTTCCACATCGGCGGAACGGCCACCCGAATCAGCGAGCAGTCCACCCAGGACGCCAAGAGCGACGGCTACGCCAAGTACATCAACATCGCCACCGTGCGCAACAAGAGCGGCGACCTGGTGGCGATGAACCGCAACGGCATTCTGGGGGTGGTGGATGAGAAGGGGCGGGAGAAGGAGCGCTACCAGGTGGTCTACGGCGCCAGGTTCCGCGTCGAGAACGGCGCCCGGGTTCGGGCCAACGACGTCCTGCTGGAGTGGGACCCCTACACCTTCTCGATCCTGACCGAGGTGGGCGGCACCGTTCACTTCAAGGACCTGGCCGAAGGACTGACGCTGCAGGAGCAGATGGACGAAATCACCGGCATGTCGCACTGGGTGGTCACCGACTCGCCCGACGAGAAGCGCATGCCGACCCTGGTAGTGCGTCCGGCGGGCGGCGGCCGGGGCGAGGAGAAGCGCTACCTCATGCCGACCCACGCCCACCTGACGGTGAAGGACGGCGAGGAAGTGCACGCCGGCGACGTGCTGGCGAAGATCCCGCGCGCCACCACCAAGACCAAGGACATCACCGGCGGTCTGCCGCGCGTGGTCGAGCTGTTCGAGGCCCGGAAGCCGCGCGAAACGGCCGTGATCGCCGAGATCAACGGCGTGATCAAATTCGGCGAAGTCGTCAAGGGCCAGCGAAAAGTCATCATCCGCGGCGACGACGGCCAGGAGCGCGAGTACCTGATCCCGCGCGGCATTCACATCAACGTGCAGGAGGGCGAGCGGGTCAAGGCCGGCGATCCGCTCATGGACGGGCCGCGCAATCCGCACGACATCCTGGACGTGCTCGGCGAGGCCGAGTTGCAGAAGTACCTGGTCAACGAGGTCCAGGAGGTCTACCGCCTGCAAGGCGTGAACATCAACGACAAGCACCTGGAGGTCATCTCCCGGCAGATGATGCGCTGGGTGAAAGTCGAGGACATCGGCGACAGCGAGTTCCTCCCCGAGGAAGTGGTGGACAAGTTCAAGTTCCGGGAGGAGAACGAGCGCGTGGTGGCGGCCGGCGGCCGTCCCGCGCAGGGCAAGGCGGTGCTGCTGGGCATCACCAAGGCCTCGCTTTCCACCGATTCATTCATCTCGGCGGCCTCCTTCCAGGAGACCACGCGCGTGCTTACCGAAGCCGCCATCAACGGCAAGGTGGACCATCTGCGGGGCCTGAAGGAGAACGTCATCATGGGCCGGCTGATCCCGGCCGGCACCGGCATGGAGTATTACCGGCGGGTCCGGATCCCGGGCGAGGAGATGGAGGAAGAGATGGCGCTGGAGACCGAGGTCCCGCTCCCCGAGGGCATCGAAGGCTACGCCGACGAGACCCGGCTGACCTACACCGGCGGCCTCAGCGAGACCGAGCCCCCCCTGCCGCCCGACATCGAGCCGTTCGACGCGGAGTAGGCGCTACCCATCAGTTTTCAACAGACGCCGGGGTGGAAATGCCCCGGCGTTTTTGTCTGAAAACCGGGGACAGTGACAATTCACCCCTTTTCTCTCAGAGTGAGAGAACGGTGTGAGAAGATCGGGCCAACCGGAGATAGAATAGATGTGGATTGGCCAGCCGGGGCGGCGGACGGCGCACGATGCTCTGCTTGAGGCTCTCGAAGCGTGTCATTCTCCTGTCTGTCTCCATCCTTGCGCTGGCCGTTTGCCCGATTTTGAAGGCGCAGGTTCCACTGCTTAGCTCGAGTCCGGGCCAGACGGTGCGCATGCTCCCCACCGACTGGGCGGTCCTGGAAACGCAGGAACCCCGCACGGATCTGCCTTGCCTGGTGAATCCGGTCAAGCCGGTGGTGGGTTTTGACATGCGGTTTCACGCCGGCTACGAAATCAGCGTGCCGCTGAGAGAGCTGGCCGGCGCCTCAAACTCCCTGACGATCATCTTCCGCGTCACGCCGGAGGACCGCAGCGAACAGCCGTACTACTTTGTCCAGCGGACGCGCGTGCCCGATATCGAGCCGGATGCAAGCGGTGAAGCCAACCTGCAGGGCGTCTTCGACCTCGGTGAGGGCCGCTACCACGTGGACTGGCTGATGCGGGACCACGCTGATCGCCTCTGCTCGTTCTACTGGGACGCGGAGGCGATCCTGGCGGCCAGGGACCGGCAACTGGGAATGACCATAGCTCCCGAGACGGTGGAGCCGGCGGATACCGAGCCGTTCCGGGAGGAGCCGCCGGTGGAGCGGGCGCAGGGCGAGCCGCCGCTTAACGTTAAGATTCTGTTGAACTTCGCTCCGCCGAATGCCAGCTCGGCCGTGCTCCAGCCGCCGGACACGCTGGCCCTGGTGTCCATCCTGCGGTCGATCGCGCGGGAGCCCCGGGTGGGCAAGTTCTCCCTTGTTGCCTTCAACTTACAGGAACAGCGGGTGTTCTACCGGCAGGAGAACGCCAACCGGATCGATTTTCCCGCGCTCGGCCAGGCCTTGGGGTCGCTCCGGCTGGGCACGGTGGATGTGCAGCGGCTGAGCCACAAGAATGGCGAAACGGACTTCCTAGCCAATCTCATCCAACAAGAGTTGGGAGGCAGGGATCATCCGGATGCGTTGGTTTTTGCCGGCCCGAAGGCGATGCTGGAGGAGGAGGTCCCTCGGGACTCGCTGAAGGAAGTCGGGGACATCGAGTACCCGGTGTTCTACATGAACTACAACCTGGCGCCGCAGAACAGCCCGTGGCGGGACGCCATCGGGCGTACGGTGCGGTTTTTCCGGGGCTCGGAGTTCACGATCAGCCGTCCCCGAGACCTGTGGGCGGCGACCTCCGACATGATCGCTAGAATAGTGAAGTTCAGGAGTTCGCGGAGGACGGCCAGCACGGCCGCGCGGTGATTATGCGCCATCGATGTTTGGGGGTTGTGGCTCTTTCGGGACTGGTGGGCGTTTCTGCCTTCGCGCAACGGCCGCAGGCGGAGCGGCTGGCGCCTTTTGTCCCCTCGCCTCAGGCGGTGGTCGAACGGATGCTCGAGGCCGCCGACGTCAAGCCGAATGAGCTGGTCTACGACCTGGGTTGCGGCGACGGCCGCATCCTCATCACGGCGGCGCGCGAGTTCCGAGCCAAGGCCGTCGGCGTGGAGCTCTCCGAGAAGCTCGTCCTCCAGGCGCGGGAGCAGGTTCACCGGCTCGGCCTCGACAACCGCGTCCAGATCATCCTGGGCGACCTGATGAACGTCGATCTTCGCCCCGCCGACGTGGTGACCGTGTACCTGCTGACCGACGCCAACGAGCAGCTCAAGCCGGCCTTCGAGCGATCGCTGCGGCGGGGCGCGCGCGTAGTCTCGCACGACTTCAAGATCCGCGGCTGGAGGCCGGAGCGGGTCGAAACGGTGCGGGTCGCCAACCG
Organism: Bryobacteraceae bacterium; assembly: GCA_050010255.1. Taxonomy (GTDB): domain Bacteria; phylum Acidobacteriota; class Terriglobia; order Bryobacterales; family Bryobacteraceae; genus JBEKLJ01. Next base: position 1,732 of record JBEKLJ010000196.1, on the reverse strand, counting down.
CACTCACTCCATCTACGTCTACCTGATGCCGCCGAAGAAGTACTGACGGCCCACCTCGGTTAGATCCGCCCTTAACCTGGATTTCCGTTTTTGACTACTTACTCATAGCCTCGTGAAGCCTTCGGACGCCTTTATTCATGCGGGTTTGAACGCTATGAGAACCCTCCGGAGGACGACACCCAATGGGTGACAAACAAAACGGGCCATTTCAGCTTTCCTTCAACGCTTCTCTGGAGGTCGATTTCCAGGGATCACGGGTCACCTCGGATGGCGGTCTCATTCTGGTACGAGAGTTGGATGAACGACTGGGCTTAGGTGATCTCATCGTCGAGCACCTGACAGACTCACGCCGCGGCAAGAATACACAGCTTCCACTCGCGAACCTGTTGCGCCAGCCCGCCTACAGCCGCATGGCGGGCTATGAGGATGTCAACGATGCCGACTATCATCCGCTCCTGTTGTTCAAGCGGGAGGGTGACTGCGTGGCGGCGAAGCTGCGACCGGGCAACGTCCACAGTGCCGACGACTGGGAAGAACTGCTGCTTCCCGAGATTGAGCGGCAACAGAAGCTCGGCAAAGAAGTAGTCTTTCGCGCCGACGCGGCCTTCGCCAAGCCAGAGATCTACGAGAGGCTGGAGACGCGCGGCGTGAAGTATGCGATCCGAATTCCGTCCAACGAAAATCTGGAGCGGGACATCGCGGAGCTGTTAACGCGGCCCGTGGGAAGACCGAGCTACAAGCCGGTGGTCTGGTACAAGAGCTTTCTGTACCAGGCAGCGAGTTGGAAGACGGCGCGCCGGGTGGTGGCCAAGGTGGAGTTTCACTTCGGGGAACTGTTTCCTCGGGTGGGATTCATCGTCACCAACCTGGAGATGGACAGCCGGGCGGTGGTGCGGTTCTACAATAAGCGGGGCACGGCGGAACAGTGGATCAGGGAAGGCAAGCAGGCCGTCAAGATGACGCGGTTGAGCTGCCACCGATTCCGCTCCAACGAGGTGCGCCTGTGGTTGAGCGTGATCGCCTATAACCTCGGCAACCTGTGGCGGCGGCTGGTGTTGCCGAAGAAGATTGATCGCTGGTCGCTGACCAGCTTGCAGCAACGGTTGGTGAAGACCGGCGGCCGGTTGGTGAAGCACGCCCGGTATTACTGGCTGCTGTTAGCGGAAGGTCATCTGACGCGGCGGCTGTTCGGGGCGATTTTGCGGACGATCTGGGTACTGCCCCTGCCGACTGGACAGGACCGGGCGGCGGAGAAGGAAACAGGTTGAAAGATGGGGGGGGACGGCGAGGTGTGTCAAAAGTCGCTTGCAATGAGGTACTTGCGGTTTTTTTCGTACCGGGAGGAGGCCGATCTGGCCCCTTCCCGGGCCATCGGAGCCGCTCGAGATGGAGAAAATCAAGAGGCCGGCACAAGCGCAGGCGGTTGGGAGTACAATTCAATACGGAAAGTCAAAAACGGAAATTCCGGCTAACAGTACCTACGTGTGTGAAACTGCCACTCCTTATGTGATGGGCCACACCAACCCTGAGCGCCGCCGTCTCGCGTTGCAGGCGTCGATCTTGCGGCCCTTCACCGAACGCCTGCTCCGCGAGGCCGGTATCGCTTGGGGCATGCATGTTCTCGACATCGGCTGCGGCGTCGGTGACGTTTCGATGCTGGCCGCGGGCCTCGTTGGCCGCAACGGTTCGGTCACGTCAGTCGATGTCGATCCGGGCGCTCTCGAAACCCTGC
>JBEKLJ010000195.1:0-6763 GCA_050010255.1 Bryobacteraceae bacterium | reverse complement strand
ACAGGCCAGCAATGGGAACAAGACAAGCAGTCCACGCATTTTGGTCATTCGTTTCAGTCCTCCTAGGGGCAGCTCTGGTACGGCGGGTAATTGATCCTGAGCGTTGACAGGTTACCTGGCGGCTCCACAGTACCCGCGTCGAACGCCGATTGGTACGCCGAGTCGATTTGGCCCTTAATGCCGGCCTGCGTACCGCCAACAGCCGCCTCCGCGACGGTTCCGGGGTTGTTAGCCGCCAACGCCGCCTGGACTTCGCTGTAGTGACTGGGTCCTGGCATCCCGACCTCGTGCGCTTGAACGGCGGCTACAATCTGCGACACCGAAGCATAGCAGTTTCCCTGGTGCTGATAAAACGGATCGCTGGAATTCGTCAAACCGGGGTTGAGTTCCCATCCATAGGCGCTCGTGTCGCTCAGGCCGGTTACGTAGAAAAGACCCTGGTTTGGTCCGGATTGGACGGAAGGCCACGTTGCGGTGTAGCCCCATCCGTAGGCGGCCTGTCCCATGCTCCCCTCGTCGGTGGTCGGGGGCGATGACAGAGTGGCTAACCGCTGGCTCCCGACCATGGAACCATTTGCGACGAGTTGTGGAGATGGCATTGCTACCTGGGGAAAGTTCGTTCTGGGATTGACCGTGACCGCCAGCGAGAGCGCTTGGCCCGCCGCCGTCACCGTAATATTTCCGCCCACGACCATCGTGCCGGACCAAGTACTAACGCCCGTAGGCCCGTTGATGGTTTGTCCTTCCCCTGCGAACCCCCACCCTGTGACCTGGCTCGTCTGTGCTCCGGAGACGGTGCAGCTCACATTGCTCCCACGGGTGACCGTGATCGAGTTACTGTAACCATTACAGGTGAGTTGCACCACGGTCCCACCCCCTGTACAGCCGATGTTCGACGTGGGGCAGACAGGCGGAGTGCCGTTGGTGCACATCTGGTTGATGTATACGGACAGGGGTACAGGGTCGAACGCGTCGATCTCTGCCGTGCCCGGGCTTTCGGCGCTGGCCAACCCGGGGTTGCTTTGGCCGGCTGTCTGAACCGCAATCACCTGGCTGGCGCTGCTCGTCCAGTTCGACCAGCCGGACACGTTGTGCTGCCAGCCGTAATTGTCGTTGTAGCTGCAGTCGAATTGCTGCGTATCGCCGGTCGGGAAGTTCACCCAGCCGCCCGGGCCCATGAACATGCTAACCCAGCCGTTGCAGGTGATGCATCCGCCGCCGCAGGTCGCCTTCCTGGGGTTGTAGATGCCCATGCCCACCACCACGTCAATGGCATCCTCGGGCTCGTTGGCCGGGCTGCTCACCAGCAGGCTGCCGTGTTTCACGTCCGGCCGCAGGATGCTGCCGTCCTGGTCCAATTGCTGCGTCCGGATCAGCTCCCCAATGTCGATCATCGCCGAAGCGTGCGACTCCAGCGTCACCGGCAGGTTGTAAGATTCCCCGTTCGCGCCGTACTTCAGCGTCACCAGCAGCTCCTGCGCGTACGGCTCCGGGTTCCACAATGTGTACATGGTGTCGAACCCGCCTTCCGCCAGCCAGTAGGGCGACATCCTGGACCCGCCCTTGTACACCGCCGCGGGAACCACCGGGAAAACGTAGTTCCCCGTCTGATCGACGCTCCCTATGCCCGCCAGGATATCGCCCCAGTAGCCATCATAGGAAAACGACAGGTTGATCGCCTCGATCTGCGTCCGCGAGCGCATCAGGTTCCCGATAGGCAGTTCCCGCGCCTCGCCCGGTTGAAGCGCCAGGTCGGCCAGCGGCAGGCTCTTCACCGTGCGGCCCTCCATGTAATAGACGCCGAAGTGCAACGTTTTCGGTGTGGCTGCGATGTTGCGGAAGAAAGCGTAGGGAGTGAAGCTCACGAACTCCGGGAAATTCAGCAAGGGGTCCTGGTGGTTGACCATCATTCCGGCTGCCGCCACCTGCCGCGGCCCCGCGGTGTCGGTAGGAGGAAGGCGCCAGGCCACCGGCATGTCGACCGAGAACCCCTTAACAGGGTCTTCGAGGCCTCCCGCGACCTGGACCGCACCCCACGTTCCGCTGTAGGTGATGTGCAGCCCTCCCACCCGGCCCGTATCGCCCGCGAAGAAGTCCTTCAGGTCCAGCATGCTGGCGCCGTGGGCGGCCAAGACGAGGCTCCTGCCGGCGGGCGTCTTCAGGCCGGACACGCCGACCTCGACGCCGATGGGTTCGTCCGTGGTATTTGCCAGCGCCACGAAACCGGCCGAGCTGTCGCCATACCGCCACCACAGCCCTTCATAGGCTTGGGTTGGCGGAGCGGTGCCCTGATCGGCTGGCGCCGGCTTTGCGGGGAACACGAACGAGGGCATGTATTCGAGGCTCCGCGCCGTGTCCAGGATCGACATCGAGGCCAAGACTACGCCCTGCCAGTCGTACCGGTATTTCACCGAAGCGCTTCCGAAGCTGGACAGGTGCTCCTGGATTGATCGAGGCGCTTGCGCCAAAACGGCGTTCACCTCCACGGTTCCAACCCCGGACTTCGCCAGGTGAACCGGTGGCAACACATACGGGGTTCCGTCGGCCATGTATAGTGTGACGGTCGCATCAATGGGCGAGGTCTCCAGTGAATTCTTTAGCCGTACCGTGCTTCGAAAGGTGGCGTCAGTCCGCCAGAGGGCGCAATACGCAGTGTATTCGTCCAGCTTTTTCGGGGTGTATGGGATCGGTTTCGGCCTTTTGACTTGAGCTAGAGCAGGCCCGCCGATGACAAATAGGAGCAGGGTCGGCCACGCAACTCTTCGCATGATCTCCTCCGAGGCGGCAAGAATATAGCAATCTTAATTGAGAGAAATAGGTGTGTCAATACCCGCAAATGATGAAGGTATTTTCACAGTGGCGCGAGCGCGCCAGCATCTCTAGCACGTTCGCGACGAAATATTGCCTAGCTACTTTCTGGAGCCGTCAGCGGCAATGGCGCGCCCATACGTTTCACGTTTGGGTTGCCCGCGGAGAGAGCGCGCGGCTATACTGAGCATCCGCGCGGGAAGTTGCGCGCGCGTCCAGAGCGCTCATTGAGGAACGTATGAAACAAGCCAGATACCTTCCCGCGGTCCTATCCGCCCTTCTGCTGATCGCCGGGCCGATGCCGGCGGCGGTGAAGCTCGCCAGCATATTCGGTGCCCACATGGTGCTGCAACAGGGCGTGCCAGTGCCCATGTGGGGAACGGCCGCACCCGGCGAGAGGGTCACGGTCACGCTCGGCGGGCAGAGGCAGACCGCAACAGCCGGCGCGGACGGCAAGTGGATGGTCCGCCTGGCCCGACTCACGGCCGGAGGGCCGTTCCGGATGACCGTCGCGGGGAAGAACAAGCTGACTCTGAGCGACGTTTACGCCGGTGAAGTCTGGCTAGGCTCCGGGCAGTCGAACATGGACATGACCGTGGCCCGGGAAGACCGCTACTGGTGCGGCGTCGTCAACGAAGCCGAGGAGATCGCCAGCGCCAATTACCCGCTGATCCGCATGTTCAAGGTGAAGCTGAAGATGACCGATGAGCCGCAGGCCGAGGCCCAGGGGCAGTGGGTGGTGACCAGCCCGCAGACCGTCGGGCGCTTCTCCGCGACGGCCTACTTCTTCGGCCGCGAGCTCTACAGGAAACTCAAGGCGCCCATCGGCCTGATCGACAGCTCCTACGGCGGCAGCGCGGCGCAGGCCTGGACCAGCCGCAAAGCCCTGGAGGCCAACCCGGACCTAACTTTCCTGCTGAACACCTACGCCACCGCCAAGCGGGAATTCGCGGGCAACCACGCGGCCCGGGAGAAGTTCCAGCAGGAACTGGCGAACTGGGAGCCAGCCGCGGCGAAGGCCAAGGCGGAGGGCAGAGACGCTCCGCGGCGCCCGCGAGACCCCGACCCGGGGCAGGACCAGCACAATCCCTGCGTGCTCTACAACGGCATGATTGCCCCGCTGGTTCCGTATGCGATTCGCGGCGCCATCTGGTATCAGGGCGAATCCAACGGCCCCACGGCCAAGAAATACCTGAACATTATGGACACCCTGATCCGGGACTGGCGGCAGGCCTGGGGACAGGGTGATTTCCCGTTCCTGTTCGTGCAACTGGCGAGCCTCAACACGCTGGCGCTCCAGCCGCAGGAGGGCGGCTGGATCCCGCAGGTGCGCGAGGGCCAGCTTCAGACCCTGACGGTGAAGAACACGGGCATGGCAGTGGCGATCGACATCGGCGATGCGGCCAACGTTCATCCCAAGAACAAACAGGACGTGGGACGGCGCCTGGCGCTGGCGGCGCGGGCGCTGGTCTACGGGGAGTCCATCCCCTACTCCGGCCCGATCTACGAGTCGATGAGCGTCGAGGGCGGCGCCGTCCGCCTGCGCTTCAAGCACGCCGAGGGCGGCCTGACGGCCGCCGGCGGCACGCCGATCGGCTTTGCCGTGGCTGGCGCAGACCGCAAGTTCGTCTGGGGCGATGCGAAGATCGACGCCGACGCCGTCGTGGTCTCAAGCCCACAGGTGATGAAGCCGACGGCAGTCCGCTATGGCTGGGCGGACAACCCGCCGGTGAACCTCTACAACAAGGCCGGTCTTCCGGCGTCGCCCTTCCGCACGGACAATTGGTGAGGCAGGACCAGCCCGGATGTTTCACCACGATCGTAGCGAGGCGCGATGAGAGGACCGCAGATACAAGGCGCGCGAAGGCCGGCGCCCGGAGGTCCGTAACGGATCGAGGACGCCGGCCGAGCGCAACACAGTAGATGCGGCTCTATCGCGCGCCGCAGCAGATCGCTGGTGAAATATTCGGGCTAGGGCTCGGCATGTCCTCATGCAATCCTCCAGTCCGGTTTTGGCCTTGTCGGAGATGGTAGGCGACGGCTCCGGCAGCGTCAAGTCCGCCGCTGGCTCCGGCCTCGCGGCAGCGGGCAGACCGGAGCTGAATGGCCGTTACGGAGTCACCGTAACCGGGCTGCCCGAGTACTCCACAACCTTGTCCGGCTGAGCCGTCGAGCCGATGCCCGTTCCGTGGTCCTGGGCCACGAAGACGATTCGGAATGTGCGGGTCTCGAGCATTCCAGGGAACTTGCCCTTGCGCGCGCCGATCGTCAGCGTGTTCCTGGCATCATCCCACTGGATCGGGATGGTGGCGTAGACGCCCCGCTCGTAGTTGTAGTTGTCGTTTTCGTCTTCGTATAGCGTGAACCTGGCGTTCGCGCCGCGGTAAACGCGTAGTTCGATGGGATCAGCAGGCTTCTCGGTCGCGTACTCGACATCAGGCCCCATCGGAACGATGGAGCCGCCGCGGACATAGAGCGGGATGCGCTCCAGCGGCGCCGGGGCGTCAATGGCGCGGCCGCCGTACATCAGCGTCCCGGTCCAGAAGTCGTACCACTGGGTCTTGGGCAGATACAGGCGGCGGGTCTTCGCGCCCGGCTCGGTGACCGGACTCACCAAAATGGCCGGACCGAACAGGAACTGGTCCCCGATGTTCTGCACCCGGACGTCGGTGCGGAAATCCATGACCAGCGGCCGCATGGGAGTGTAACTCTCGCTGGTGGTCATCCAGGCAACCGAGTAAATGTAAGGCATCAGCCTGTAACGCAGGCGATCAAAGCTGGTCAGGATGGCCCGCGCTTGCGGGCCGTAAGACCACAGCTCGTTCTGATCGTTAGTGCGCGTTCCGTGCACGCGGAAGATAGGGCAGAAGGCGCCGAACTGGAACCAGCGCACAAACAGCTCGCGATAGGCCGGATCGGCGGTGTCGCCGCTGGTGAACCCTCCAATGTCGCTGGTCCAGTAGGGGAGGCCGGAAAGCGCGAAGTTCAGGCCCGCCGGAATCTGGCGCCGCAAGGATTCGAAATCGGAATTGACGTCGCCCGACCAGGCCGCCACGGAGTAGCGCTGGTTGCCCGCGAACACCGAGCGGGACAGGATGAACACCCGCTTCCGATCGGAGGCGGCGCGCTGCCCCTCATACACGCCCCTAGTGGTCATGAGCGGATAGAGATTCACATAACGATTGCCGCTGCCGATGGCGAGCTGGTGGTTCAACTGGATGTTCTCCTCGCGGGCCTCGGTCTCCGGTTCGGTGGTGTCGAGCCACCAGGCATCGACGCCGATCTTGAACAGGGCCTTGTCCATGAGTTGCCAGTAATAGGCGCGCGCCTCGGAGTTAGTGGCGTCGTAGACGGCCATGCCCTCGGGGTGGAAGGCCGCCACCTTGGTGCGATCTATGAACCAGCCCCGCTTGTCCATGTAGTCGTACACCTGGGAGCCGCGCTCGAAGAAGGGCCAGACCGAGATCATCAGATGGAAGTTGTTCCGATGCAGCTCGTCCAGCATGCCCTTCGGATCGGGATAGTTCTGGTTGAAAACGTGCTCGCCCTTCCGGGTCCACCAGAACCAGTCCTGGACAATGTTGTCCACGGGGATGTGCAGCTCGCGATACTTGCGGGCAACGGCCAGCAGCTCCTGCTGCGTCTTGTACCGGTTCTTGCACTGCCAGAAGCCGTAAGCCCACCGGCCGAACAGCGGGGCCGCGCCAGTCAGTTCCCGATAGCCGGCGATGATCCGGTCCAACTCGGGCCCGTAGAGGAAGTAGTAGTCGATGACGTCGGCGACCTCCGAGCTGATGTACAGGGCATGCACGAAGCGGTTGTTGAACCTGCTCCGCGAGGTGTTGTTCCAGAACAGGCCGTACCCGTTGCTGGACAGCAGAAGCGGGATGGAAATGTTGGTGTTGTCCTGGACGATGTCCACGGACTCGCCGTGATAGTTCCAGACCCCGGCCTG
>JBEKLJ010000194.1:0-6818 GCA_050010255.1 Bryobacteraceae bacterium | reverse complement strand
ATGATGCACAGGGCGGAACTTCGCACGTCTCCGCCAGTATATCGGAGCGGCCATCGGCGGGTTCAGCTAAGATGGCAGGTTCACGTGAAAACAGCCGCGCGGTACCTGTGTCTGGCCCTGGTGCTGTTCCTCTTCGCCACCAACGTCTATCGTGCGCTGACACAGTCGATCACGATCGACGAAGCGAGCTCCTTCAACGGGTTCTACTCCGGCGGCATTTGGCAAGTGCTCACGCACTACGACGCCGGCAACCACGTTCTTCAATCGCTGCTGTCGATGACGTCGGTGAGCCTGTTCGGGCTGTCGGAGTTCAGCGTCCGGTTGCCGAGCCTGCTGGGCGGCCTGCTATACCTCGTCGTCGCATACCGCTTCGGGGTGTGGCTGTTCGGTCCGGGCTGGCTGGCGGCGCTCTCCATCGCCCTGCTGGGCCTGAATCCGTTCGTGCTCGACTACCTTTCGGCGGCGCGCGGCTATGGTCTGGGTCTCGGCTTTTTCTTCTGGGCCTTCTACCATCTCATCCGCTACGTTGCGGAGGAGCAGGACCCGCCCGCTGAGCCGCGCGGCGCGGACCGCTTATACAGAGCCGGGATCGGACTGGGCCTTTCCGTCGCCTCGGTGCCCATCTTCCTCTATCCGGCGCTGGCCGCGGCCGGGACGGTGGCGGTCCTGCTGATCGCCGACGCGAGGCTCAGTGGAAGGCCCGAAGCCGCGGCGCGGCAGTTCTGGCTGGTGATGGACCGCCTGTTTGGACCGGCGCTGGTCGTGGCGTTCGTCATCCTTGTCATCCCGCTCACGCGGGCCCGCACGGCCGCCTTCTACTACGGCGTGAGCTCGCTCCGCGACTCCGTCGGCGGTCTGGTCTCCCTCTCCTACTTCCACAACCAGAACATCTCGGCGTGGGGCAAACACATCCCGACGTTCGGCGCCTGGCACTCTGCCCTGACGGAGGTTCTGATTCCAGGGACACTGCTCATTGCGGTGGCGCTCTGCGCGCTCTTCCTGACGCGCTGGATTCGCGCGCGGACCCTGGCTGCCGTTGAGAAGAACGAGAAGGCGCTGCTTCTGGCGGGGGCCACGCTGGCAGTGACGGTGGCGATGGCCGTCTTCACGAACCGCGCGTTCGGGATGCCGTACCCAGTCGGCCGGACGGGCATCTACTGGCCGCCACTGTTCGTCCTGGCCGCGCTGGGCATCCTGGAGTGGCTGCGGCGGCGCGGGCGCGGCTTCCGGCTGCTGGCGCTGCCGTGGCTGGCCTTTCTCGTGGTCTCCGCCGGCATGTTCGCGGCCGGGTTTACGACCACCCACTACAACGAGTGGAACTTCGACAGCGCCACGAAGCGCATAGCTCTGTTGATTCGCGACCGGAAGCCATCCTCCCCCAGCGCCGAGGTTCGCGTGGGCGCCACCTGGCAGCTCGAACCCAGCCTCAATTTCTACCGGCGCCGGTATGGCCTGAAGTGGATCAAACCCCTGCTGCGCGACGGCGCGGACGGCGACTTCGACTACTATGTCCTGCTGCCGGCGGATTATTGGCTGATCAAGACGCGAAACCTGAAGGTTCTGTTTAGCGACCCGCTGTCGCAGGCTGTGGTCGCCCTCAAGCCCTGACGCGCGGCGCCGGACTCGATTCCAAACGGCCATCTGTCTGATACTATGAGTTGCCTGCGCTTATGCCGGATGGCAAAGTATCTATTCTGGTGCCGCTGTACAACGAAGAGGAATTCATCGAGGCGTTGCTGCGGAAGGTCCTGGAGGCGCCCATCGAAGACGGTCTGGAGCGCGAAATCGTTGTGGTGGACGACGGGTCGACCGACGGCTCGGCCGAAGTGGCAGAGGCCATGATGGGGCAGCACCCGGGGGTGATCCGGCTCATTCGGCATGACCGGAACCGGGGGAAAGGGGCTGCGATACGCACCGCTATCGAGCACGCCACCGGAGAGTTCGCGATCATTCAGGACGCCGATCTGGAATACGATCCCCGCGAGTATGCAAAGCTGCTGCGACCGCTCCTCCGAGGGGAAGCGGACGCGGTGTACGGCTCGCGTTTCATGGCCGCGGGCGAGCGTCGCGTGTTGTACTTCTGGCACTCTGTGGCCAACTCGCTGCTGACGGGCTTGTGCAATCTGGTGTCGGACCTGAATCTGACGGACATGGAGACCTGCTACAAGGCGGTCCGCACGTCACTGCTGAAGAGCATTCCTCTCCGTAGCGACCGGTTCGGCATCGAGCCGGAATTGACCATCAAGTTGGCGCGACGCGAAGCGAGGATTTTCGAAACCCCCGTCAGCTATCACGGACGCACGTACGACGAAGGCAAGAAGATCGGCCTGAAGGACGCCGCAGAGGCAGTTTGGGTCATCCTTCGCTACGCTTTTACGCGGGACCTCTACAAAGCCCCGGGAGCGGAGATCCTGGATGCACTTGCCGCCGCCTCGCAGTTCAACCGTTGGATGGCGGACACAATCCGCCCATACCTCGGCAGAGAGGTGATGGAGATCGGCGCCGGCAGCGGCAATCTGACCCATCGGCTGATCCCCCGGCGAAAGCGTTACGTGGCGGCGGATGTCGATCCGGAGCACCTGGCGCATTTGCGGGCGAGGTTTCATCACCGGCCTCAGTTGGAGGTCTGCCACTGCGACTTGGGGAATCCGGTTGATTTTGCGCCGTTCGCCGAACAGATGGATTCAGTTGCCTGTCTGAACGTTCTGGAACACGTGAAGAACGATCGAGTGGCGCTGGGGAACATTCACTCGGTCCTGAAGCCGGGCGGCCGCGCCATCATTCTGGTGCCGCATGGGCAGGAGATTTTTGGCACGCTGGACACGGTACTGGGGCACTACCGGCGGTACTCGCACCAGGAACTCCGCGAGAAGCTGGAGCAGGCGGGCTTTTGTGTCGAACGCATCCTGGACTTCAACCGCATCTCCCGCCCCGGATGGTACATCAGCGGGCGCATTCTCAGGAACACCACGATGGGACGCGTGCCCTTGAGGGTGTTTGACCGATTCGTGTGGCTGTGGCGCCGGATAGACCGCCTGCTGCCCTGGCCCCCAACGTCGATTATCGCCATAGCAGCGAAGATATGAGCCCAAGGCGGCAGGCTCTTGGGCGAATCGCGCGCCTGCGTATCCCGTTGCCGAAGCCAGCTTGCCGGTCGCGGGCGAGCCTGCGTGAGCGGCACTCTGAAGATCCGCAACTTGCGACGCGCTGCACCAGATCGCAGACTGTTCTGATAGATTGGAGAGCAAACCCGGGCCAGAATAGGCCCTGGGGATCTTCGGTCATTTATGCAGGGTACTGAACCCACATCCGCGGAAGAGGCGGCCGTCGGGAGATCGCGCTGGCGCTCCAATGCGTGGAAGGCGCCGCTCATACTGCTCCTGATCGTAATCGGCTTCTACTGGAAGCTGTCCTTCACGCGGCAGTTCGACTGGGTTTGGGGGCCGGACCTGACGCAGCAGGTGCTCCCGTGGTTCGAGGAGGAATCGCGGCAGGTGCACCAGCATCAGTTCCCGCTTTGGGACCCGCACACCTGGGTGGGCCAGCCACTGGTGGGACAAGCGCAGCCCGGCGCCGTGTATCCGCTGAACTGGATTCTCTTCGCCACGCCGCGCGCTGACGGTCACATCAGCATGGTGTGGCTGCGGTGGTACTTCATTGTGATCCACTACCTGGCGGCGCTGTTCTGCTACCTGCTGTGCCGGGACCTGGGCCGGTCGCGCGCGGCCTCGCTGATCGCCGGGCTGGTGTTCAGTCTGGGCGGATACCTGGGCACGGCGTGGTGGCCCCAGATGGCCAACGGCGCGGTCTGGTCGCCGCTGGTGTTTCTGTTCCTGGTGCGGACGGTTCGCGGCGTGCGGCCATGGGCCAGCGGGGCGCTATGTGGCCTTTCGCTCGGCATGGCGTGGCTCAGCGGGCATCACCAGGTACCGACCTATCTCACGCTGGCCTGTTGCGGCGTGTGGGTGTACCACATGCTGGGCGCGGGCGCGCCGCGGCGGCGCCTGGCCGGGATCGCGGCGCTGACGCTGGTGACCGCCGGGCTGGTGGGAGCGCTCCAGCTCGTGCCCGCCTCCGAGTACGCCTATCTGGCCCGGCGCTGGGCCGGTGCGGCAGAGGCCCTGGCCTGGAACCAGCGCGTACCGTACTACGTTCACGCCCGATATTCTCTCTCCCCGCTGGCGTTGTTCGGGATCATCTTCCCCGGCATGGGCGGCTACGCGGATCCTTACATCGGCGTGACCGCGTTCGCGCTGGCGGTGGTGGCGGCCGCGGCGTGCTGGGGCCAGCGGGCGGTCAGGCTCTTCACGGCCCTGGGGTTGGCCGGGCTTCTCTACGCCCTGGGTCAGTTCAACGTGTTTCAGGGGATGATCTACGCCCTGGTTCCAACGGTGGAGAAGGCGCGCGCGCCCTCGGTGGCCGTGGTCGTCTTCAATTGCGCCGCCGCGGTGCTGGCCGCTTTCGCCATCGACCTGTTCGCAGCCTCCAGGGCGTCCGCCTGGCTGCGGCGCACCGCCCGCGCCGCGGTCATCTTCGGCGCCGGGGGGTTGGCGCTGATCCTGGCGGTCCTGTTCCTGCAAAAGATGGCCTGGGGCATGGAAGACCGCCTGGCCATGGCTCCGGTGGCGGCGCTGCTGCTGGGGGCGTTGCTTTACGGCTGGCGCCGTGGCGCGCTCGCCCAACGGCAGTTCGTGGTTCTGCTGGCAGGCCTGGTGGTGCTCGAGCTGGGGACGGTTTCCGCTTTCCTCCTGGCCGACCGGAACGACGCCGAACGCCGCTCGTTCCTCGAGAAGGTCACCAGCAACGCGGACATCGCCGGCTACCTGGACACGCTGCCCAAGCCATTCCGAATCGACACCGAAGGCGAGGACCTGGCTTTGGACTGGGGCGCGTACCACAACTTCAGCTCCGTGAAGTCATTCGCGCCCAGCATCACGCGCAATCTGGCGGGGCTGGAATTTCACAAGCGCGAGACCCGGCAGCTCTTCAACGTCCGCTACACCGTGGCGCGCAAGCCACCGGCGGGCGACTTCAGGGAGCTGTTCACCGCCGCGAGCGGTCTCAAGGTGTACGAGGACCCGGGCGCGTTCCCCCGCGCCTGGACGGTACACGAGCTGGTCCGGATCTCGCATCCCAACCAGGGCCTCGAGCTCATCGGCGATCACCTGGGCGACCTGCGCAACAAGGCGTTCCTCTCGGGCGAGCCGCCGCGCCTGGATTCCTGCGCCGCGGCCGATCAGGTCACCTTCGTTCGATACCGCGCCAGCGAGGTGATCCTGCGCGCCCAGATGAGCTGCCGCGGGATGCTGGTGCTCTCCGACACCTTCTATCCGGGCTGGAGGGCGTCCATTGACGGCAGCGACGCGCCGGTCCACGAGGTCAACTCCGGCATGCGCGGCGTCGTGGTCCCGGCCGGATCGCACGAAGTCAGGTTCTACTTCCGCCCGCTGTCGGTCTACCTGGGAGCGGCGCTAAGCGTCCTGGGCGTGCTGCTGGTGCTCCTGATCGCGCGGGCGCCGCGGCGGCGAACCGAGGGCACCGGCGAGCCTTCTTCGGAGGCAGCCGAAGACTGAGGAGCCCTCAGCCCGCTGCTACTATACTGGTTGCTTTATGGCAGATTCCCCCACCGCTGCGCCAGAGGGCGCGAGCAGGCGCATCGGCATTCCCCAGATCGCCGGCGCCGCCATCGTCCTGGCTTTCTTCCTCTTCTTCGTCTGGCGGGGGCTTTACGCCCACTTCGCCGAAGACGACATGATGAACATTCACTATTACTGGAGCCGCGGCTGGTGGGCGCTGGTGAAGGGTCTGGCGCTGTTTTTCACGACTTACTACCGGCCCATGGGCGGGGTCTTCTACAACGTCCTCTATCACTTCTTCGGGCTGAATCCGCTGCCCTACCACATCGCGATCACTGCCCTGCTGCTTTTGAACACCTACCTGGCCTTCCGCTTCACCGTACACATCTCCGGATCGCAACTCGCCGGAGGGCTGTGCGCGCTGCTGGTGGCCTACCACGCGCAGCTTGCCTGGCTCGTGTTCCTGCCGTCGCTAGTGTATGACGTGCTGTGCTTCACGTTCTTCTTCCTGGCTCTCAACTACTACCTGGCCATCCGCCAGCGCGGAGCGCGCTTGACGCGCTGGCAGACGGCCGCGTTCCTGTTGCTCTACATCGGCGCGCTCGAGGCCAAGGAGATGGCGGTCACGCTGCCGGTGATGGTTCTGGTCTACGAAGCCATCTGGCACCCGCCCACGCGCTGGCGGCCGGCCCAGATCCTGGCGTGGGCCCGGACGGAAGCCGTGACGCCGCTCCTGGCCGGTCTCATCACCGCCGTTTACATCGTCGGAAAGACGCTCGGGCCCGATGCGCTCAGTAACATCGACTCCTACAAGCTGGTGTTCACCTGGGATCGGTACGTGGCCAACACGGCGAAGTTCTTGAACACAATCTTCTACCAGTCCCTGTGGTTCGGCTTCTTCCGAGGCTCTGTCAAGGTGGTTCTCATCTGGACGGTCCTGGCCTACATCGCCTGGCGCCTGAAGAAGAGGGAGCTTTGGTTCCTGTGGTTCTTCGTCATCGTTACTCCGCTGCCGATCACCTTCATCTGGGGCCGGGGAGGGGGGTGTTTGTACATCCCGCTGGCGGGCTGGGCCGTCCTGGCTTCCACGCTGTTCTTGGGGCTGTGCGGCGTCATTGCACGGGAGCCCTTTTTGCGCCGTGTTCCATTTCAGGTGACCCGGACCGTGCTTGTGCTGCTCGCCGTGGCGCTGGTGTGGCGCGAGACCGCGCACCAGAACACCAACATCATGCCGTCGATGGA
>JBEKLJ010000193.1:0-6869 GCA_050010255.1 Bryobacteraceae bacterium | reverse complement strand
ATCATCTGCTCGGCGAAGTACGGGCTGTGCTCGAAGAAATCGAGCACGTAACCGCCGAGCGTCGGATCCTGGTCGAGCCAGCCGAGCCACTCCGGGTTCGGCAGCACGCGCTCCATAAAGTGCTCGAAGCGGACGCGCCCGCGCCGCAACTCCGTCCGCGCCAGCACGGCCGCCAGCCCCGGCGCGCGCTGGTCGAGGAACCGCACCAGGTTGCTCGCGCCGGCCTCCACCGGTTCCTCCGCCTCCAGGCTGGCCGCTCCGGAAACGGCCACCGGGCCGCTGGCCGGGGTGTAGTACATGGGCTGCTGGGCGTGGATCACGCGGTCGTAAATCTCCTGCACCTCCTCCAGGTGCCGGTTCAGCTCGGTCAGCACGGAATCGGCCGAGGGGGTGTCGCCAAAATTCGCCTCCGGCATCTTCCGGGCCAGCGCCGCCAGCGCGGCGGCCTCGCTGGGCAGCGCGTGCACCTGGCGGTCCTCGTCGAACTGGAGGCGGTGCTCGAGGTTTCGCAGGAAGCGGTAGGCCGAGGCCAGCCGGGAGTACTCGCTCGCGGAGAGCAAGTCCTTGTCGCGCAGCCGCGACAGCGCCAGTTGCGTGCCGCCGTGGCGCACCCACCGCTCCCGGCCGCCGTGCAGCCGCTGGAGGCACTGAACCAGAAACTCGATGTCGCGGATGCCGCCCCGCGCCAGCTTGACGTCGAAACCCTGGCTGACCCCGCGGCGCCGCGCGGCCAGCTTCTCGGAGATGCGCAGGCGCGTCTCCGAGGCCGCCTCCACCACTCCGAAATCGAGCGTGCTCGAGTAAATCAGCGGCTCGACGAACTCCAGCAGCGCGCACCCCGGCCCGCGCTCGCCAGCCGAGACCCTCGCCTTGATGAGCATCTGCAGCTCCCAATCGCGAGCGCGGCTCCGGTAGTAGTCCTGCGCGCCCTCCAGGGAAGCGCACACCTCGCCGAACCGCCCGTCGGGCCTCAGCCGCAGATCCACCCGGTAACACAGCCCCGCGCCGGTGTAAGTTGAGAGCAGGTCCGTAAGCCGGGTGGCTACTTTCCTGTAGAACTCCTTGTTAGTGATCTTGTCCGGACCCGCGGTCTCTCCGTTCTGCGCATAGACAAAGAGCAGGTCGATGTCGGAGCTGTAGTTCAGCTCCTTCCCTCCGAGCTTTCCGAGCGAAATAATCGAGAACTCCGGCACGGTCGGCAGGCCGTGCCGCGCCGCCAGGTCATCGCGGATGCGGCGGTAGCAGACATCGAGCACGGCGTCGGCCAGGTTCGACAGCTCCTCGGTCACTTCCGCCAAAGCGGCCAGCCCGGTGACGTCGCGCAGCAGGATGCGCAGCAACTGGCGGCGCCGGAACAGCGCCAGCGCCTTGTCCGGCGGCAGGCCGGGGCCCTCGGGCGCCAGCGCCCGCTCGAGCCGGCCTTCGTAGTCCTCGGCCGACAACATCCGGTCCAGGACCCCGCCCTTGGCCAGGTCCTCGATCCATTCGGGGTGGTTCAGAACGGCCTCGGACAGGAAGTGGCTGTAGGAGAACACCGCGACCAGCAGTTGAAGGCCGGAAGTGGACTCGCTGATACGCCGGAATGCCTCCGGCTGTTCGCGCTGAAGGCGCTCGAGGAAGTGCAGGGCCTGGGCGGGGGCTGCCGAGGAGGCCACGAGCGAGCCGAACCGCTCCCGCAGCTCCTCGGGCAGGCCGGTCGTGAGGCGCACGAGATGCTCGGAGGCGCGCGAGAACTCGCGAGACTCGATCTCTCCCCGGAGCCGCTGCATAGGTGCCGGCCGCGCTGCCCCCGTGCCTGGCAGCGCGGGGTCCGCGTCAAGCCGTCGCGTCCACCACCCAGATTACATCGTTTGCACGCACCCAGCCGGCCGGAACAGGCTCCGATCAGCGGCGGCCTCCGCCGGGTAGGGGTCGATCATGATCGACCCCTACCGGGGCTGGTTCCTAAATGTCGTAATACAGCGCGAACTCGTACGGATGCGGGCGCAGCCGCACTGCGTCGGCCTCGTTCTTGCGCTTGTAGTCGATGAAGGCTTCGAGCAGCTCCTCCGTGAACACGTCGCCTTTCAGCAGGAACGCGTGGTCATCCTCGAGGCAGCTCATCGCCTCCTCCAGCGAACCCGGCATCGAGGGGACGTTGCGCAGTTCCTCGGGCGAGAGGTCGTAGATGTCCTTGTCCAGCGGGTCGCCGGGGTTGGTTTTGTTGAGCACCCCATCGAGGCCCGCCATCAGCATGGCCGAAAAGGCGAGGTACGGATTGCACGCCGGATCGGGCGGACGGAACTCGAGGCGTTTGGCCTTCGGATTGGAGCTGTACATGGGGATGCGCACCGCCGCCGAGCGGTTCCGGCGGGAGTACGCCAGGTTCACCGGCGCCTCGTAGCCTGGCACCAGCCGCTTGTAGCTGTTGGTGGTCGGCGCGATGATCGCCGAAAGCGCCCGTGCGTGCTTCAGCAGGCCGCCGACGTACCACAGCGCCATCTGGCTCAGGCCGGCGTACCCATCGCCGGCGAACAGCGGCTGGCCGTCCTTCCATAGGCTCTGGTGGCAATGCATACCGCTGCCATTGTCGGCAAACAGCGGCTTGGGCATGAAGGTCACGGTCTTACCGTGCTGGTTGGCCACGTTGCGGATGATGTACTTGTACAACATGAGATCGTCCGCCATGTCGAGCAGCGGAGCGAAGCGCATGTCGATCTCGGCCTGGCCGCCGGTAGCCACCTCGTGGTGGTGGCACTCCGCGTTGATGCCGCACTTGATCATAGTCTGCACCATCTCGCTGCGCAGATCCTGGTAATGATCGGTGGGCGGAACCGGGAAGTAGCCTTCCTTGTACCGCGGCCTGTAGCCGAGGTTGTCCTTCTCCCGGCCGCTGTTCCAGCGGCCCTCGTCGGCGTCGATGAAGTAATAGCCGGAATGCTGATCCTGATCGAACCGGATGTTGTCGAAGATGAAGAACTCAGCCTCCGGACCGAAGTAGGCCGTGTCGGCGAGCCCGGAGTTCTTCAGGTACATCTCGGCCTTCTTAGCGATCCAGCGCGGGTCACGCTCGTAGTGCTGGCGCGTGATCGGGTCGACCGCGTCGGCGATCATGACCAGCGTCGGCGTCTCGCCGAACGGATCCATGATGGCCGTCGACGGGTCGGGCACAAGGAGCATGTCGCTCTCGTTGATGGCCGCCCACGCGCGGATGCTCGAGCCGTCAAAGCCGTAACCTTCCTCGAAGACGGCCTCGTCCAGTTCGCTTATGGGATAAGAGACGTGGTGCCACAGACCGGGGATATCGCTGAAGCGCAGGTCGATCTGCTTGGCTCCGTTTTTCTTCGCGTACTCCAAAACTTCCTTGGGACTCATTCTTCCTCCGTGGTGCGGGGCCGGCTCGCCCTCCCTGGGGCGATGCCCCTCGCCGGCTCCGCCGCCGGCCGGCAAGCTCGGGCTCTTCGGCGGGTTGCGAACAGACGCGCCGCGCGCGCACTATTGTGGGAGTGCCGCCGCCGCTGGTTGTTATTTAGAATATCGGAGGGGGTCCGGAGGGTCAAGAAGATAATCTTTATCGGCCCGCCCCACTGCCGTTTATGGAGCAGATCGCCTTCCAGTTCGAGCCCGCGCGCCGCGTCTACACCGTGGCCGAGCTGAACGCCGCCATCCACGGGGTGCTGGAGCGCGAATTCGCCGACGTCTGGGTGCTGGGGGAGATCTCGGGCACGCGGCTGGCCGCCAGCGGCCACTACTACTTCACCCTCAAGGAGCAGGAGGCGCAGCTCCGCTGCGTGTGCTTCCGCCAGACGGCCCGCTACCTCAAGTTCAAGCCCCAGGACGGCGTGGCGGTGATCGCCCGCGGACGCGTCGATGTCTACGAGGTGCGCGGCGAGTATCAACTGCTGGTGGAGTTCCTGGAGCCGCAAGGCGCGGGCGCCCTGCAATTCGCCTTCGAGCAGCTCAAGAAGAAGCTGGCCGCCGAGGGGCTGTTCGAGGCCTCGCGCAAGCGCCCCCTTCCGCAGTTCCCGCGGCGGATCGGCATTGTGACCTCGCCCACCGGCGCGGCCATCCGCGACCTGCTCAACATCCTGGGCCGCCGCTTCCCGGGGCTGCACGTCCGGCTGTTTCCGGCACAGGTGCAGGGCGAGGGCTCGGTCGAGGAGGTGTGCCGCGGGATTCAGCACTTCAGCGATTCGGGATGGGCGGACGTAGTCATCGTCGGGCGCGGCGGCGGCTCGCTGGAGGACCTCTGGACGTTCAACGAGGAGGCGGTGGCGCGGGTGATCGCGGCGTGCTCGGCGCCGGTGATCTCGGCGGTGGGGCACGAGACGGACGTGACCATCGCCGACTTCGTCGCCGATCTCCGCGCGCCCACGCCGTCGGCCGCCGCCGAGCTGGTCATCGCCACGCGCCAGGAGGTCTCCGAGCGCATCGAGGGGGCGGCGGCCAAGCTGCGCCAGGCGGTGCGCTACCGGCTCGCCGACGCCGCGCGGCGGCTTCACGAGCGCGGCATCGACCGCGCGCACGCGCTCGTAGCGCGGCGGATCGGCCGCGCTCTCCAGCGCGTGGATGAGCTCGATTACGAGCTGCGGCGGCGCCTGCGTGACCGCGTCGAGCACCGGCGGGCGCGGCTGCGGGATCTGGAGGCGCGGCTGATCGCGCTCGATCTCCGGTTGCGCCTGGCACGCGCGCGGCGGCGGCTGGAGCTGGCCGAGGCGGCCGCGGCGCAGTCGCTGCGCGCCCGCATCGCCCAGGCGCGGGCGCATTTGGGGCCCCTGGCCGCCGAGCTCGGGCAGTTGAGCCCGCTGCGCGTCCTGGAGCGCGGCTACGCCATCGTCCAGGACGCCGGCGGCCACATTCTCAAGGACGCCGCCAGCGCACCGGCGAAGTCCCTGATCGGCGTGCGCCTGGCCCACGGCCGCCTGAAGGCGAGGGTAACCGAGACCGGCGAGCGGTAGCCCGTCGATTCGCAGCCGGGGGCGCCCGGTTCCTCAGTACCCCGGTGCGGCGGGCGGCTCAGCGCCATCCGATACCGCGTACATCGAGTTCCCGCTCCAGTTGAGCGGCGGACTCGAAGCCGACGGCATCCAGGCCGAGCTTGCGCGCCGCCTCGACATACGGCGCGCTGTCGTCGGTGAAGAAGCACTCTTGCGGACGGCAGCCGGCGCGATCGATCGCGGCCTGGTAGATTTTCGGATCCGGCTTCGCGGCGCCCACCTCGTGGGAGAGGACGAAATCGTGGAAGTGGCCCAAGATGGGGTAGCGCCGGCGAACCATCTCGAAATGGATGGCGTTGGTGTTAGAGAGCGCCAGCAGGCGGTAGCGGCGGCGTAGGCCGGCCAGCAGGCTTTCCGGCACCAGCGAGCCGGGCAGGAAGATGCTGCTCCAAAGCTCGCAGAACCGCTCGTAGCCGACGTCGATGCCCAGCAGGCTGGAGAGCCGGGCGACGAACTCCCGGGAGGAGAGCTGGCCGGTCTCAAAGCGGTCTACGATACCGGCCGAGGCAATTCGCTGGCGCAGCTCCTCGCGCGGGTACGGGCTGTGCGGCTCGAGCGCGGCGTAGCCGCGCTCGATGTCGAAGGGGATTACAACATTGCCCAAGTCGAGGAGGATGGTTTTGTACAAGTGCGCTGTGCCTCCGCGCCGCCAGGTGCGCTCCATTCCAGTGTACGTGCGGGGCGGAGGCGGGCGTGCGCTTCACCCGGGCTCCCCGCGAAAGCTGACCCGGTTTGACCGTCAGCGCGGTGAGCTTCTGGTTGGCGTATCAAGCTTCCGCCTGAGCCGCCGAACGGCGGGCCGTCGCATGATAAGATCCTGTCAATGCCAATGCGGGTCCGCGAGGTCATTCGGCTGCTCGAAGAGCATGGCTGGAAAGAGCTGCGCTCGAAGGGCAGCCACCGGCACTTCAAGCATCCCGATCAACGGTGGGTGATCACAGTACCAGGCGCCGAAGGGAAGGAACTCGCGCCAGGCACGCTGTACTCAAGAAGGCAGGCTTGAAATGAATGTGAGACGCTACGCGCTGGTCATCGAGGAAACGGCCACCGGCTATTCCGCCTTCTCGCCGGACGTGCCGGGCTGCGCAGCCGTTGGAGACACCGAGGAAGAGACCCGCCGCAACTTCCAGGACGCCTTGGCTGCTCACTTCGAGGCGATGCGTGAGGTTGGCGAACCGATCCCGGATCCCCATTCGTCGGTCGATTACGTCGAAGTCGCGGCGTAGCCGCAGCCGGTAGCTCCGGGACCCCGTCCAGCCAGCGGCTGCGCAGAGCCGCCAACCTACGGTGAACCGACTGCTCGACCAAGTGGCTGCCGAGGTCAGAGGAGGAGCCGCAAGGCGCTGGGATAGTCTCCGAGTGGGCGACAATCAGGAAATTTGAGCGATCGGCTGCGAGTACCACATCCGCAACTCCCTCGGCGTCGTCCATCTCGCCTCTCTGCCACTGCTGCTCGGGCGTCTATGAGAGTCGTTTAATCCCGGTACTGCCCCTCAGCTCACTCGACGTGGGCGTGTCAGCCATGCGAGGGTGGCGGCGAGCAAGGTGAGCGCAAGCGGCGCTGCCGGGTTGTGGTGGAGGAGCGCCAAGTAAAGCACGGTTGCCGATCCCACGGAGCAGGCCAGCAGCAGCCCTCCGTAGCACGTCCACCGCGGCACGAACAGTAGCAGTGCGCCGATGACGTCGAGTAGACCCGTCAGGTAGCGGAACCACTGGCCCCACCCGATCGCCGCAAATAGCTGTACCGTCTGCAGAGACGAGGTGAGTTTGGCTGCCCCGATTGTCAAGAATGCGAGGCCCAGAGATACTCTGAGAGCCCAGATGGCGATCATGCGTCTCCTGCTCGCTGCCTCTACCATGGGCTTCTCCTTCCCACATCACTGCGTGCTTACC